>DAORJJ010000819.1:0-2512 GCA_035439005.1 Polyangiaceae bacterium
GTCGCAGGCTATCGGGGTTGCCGCTCGGTTTCACGCACGTTCTGCCGGGGCGGCGCGCGCCCACACGGGAGGACATTTCGCGCCGGGTGTGCGACGCTCCCTGGATGCGCCTCGTCTTCGCGTTGCTCCCGGTGCTCGTCGCGGCCACGTCCTTCGCCGCGTGCAGTGACTCCACGCCGACGGCCGACGCGGGCCCCCCGGCGCGCGACGGCGGCCTCGGAAACCTGCCCGACGGGTACGTCGACCCGAACGACCCCGTGGCCCAGTGCCAGTCGGTGGGCGGGGCCATCGTTCAGCTGTCGTGCTGCAAGACCTCCAGCGATTTCCCGGACATGTGCAAGCCGGGCGCCTGCGGCTGCGATCCGGCCGACTCGAAGGAGACGCAGGTCTGCACCTGCCCGGGCGCCGACATCTGCTGGAACGGGAAGCGCTGCACGCGGTGAGCCCCGCGGGGCGCGCGCGCCTCTTCGCCGCCTCGGCCGCGCTGGTCACGGTGCCGCTCGGCCTCGGGAGCCGCCGCTACGCGCCCGCGCTGCCTCGCTTCGTGGCCGAGTACGCGGGCGACGCCCTCTATGCGACGCTCGTGTTCTTCTTGCTCCTCTTCGCCGCGCCGCGCGCGCCGCGCGCGTGGCTCGCGGCCCTGGCGTTCGGGCTCTCCGCGCTCGTCGAGCTCAGCCAGGCCTGGCACGTCGCGCCGCTCGACGCCGCGCGCGCGACGCGGCTCGGGCGGCTCGTGCTCGGCACGACGTTCGTGTGGAGCGATTTCCCCTGCTACGCGGTCGGCGCCGCCCTCGGCCTCGCGGTGGCGCGGCTCGCGCTCCCGCCGCCGACGGAGCCCGCCCGACCCGCGCGCTAGCGCTACCGGCGCTACCGCGGCAGCGCCCCAGGGACCTGTCGAGCCGCGCCCGCGGCCGCGCTCCTGAGGAGCGTGTCGCGTGCCGTGGGGGACGGGCTGCGCGCGCTCCCTCGGAGCACCGCCAGCAGGCTGCCGCGGGTCGCGTCGCGGACCACCGCCGAGACGCTGCATTTGCGGTCGTCGCACTCGAGCATCGCCACCGACACGATCGCGCGCGCCCCCCGCACCCCCGGCCGCGGCGCGGGGAAGGTCTGCGCGCGCAGCGCCGACTCGAACGACGCGCGGAGGAGCGGCGCGTCCGCCGGGGTCGCGGAGATCTCGCCGAGGCGCACCGGCACCTCCGCGGGCCCGGCCGCGCGCGCGCCGCCCGTCGTCACGAGCGTGGCCACGGTCAAGGCGAGCGCGCTCGCGGCGCCCGCGCGTCCGAAGCTCTCGAGCCGAGCGAGCCACCTCTGCGGTCGTGGGTCGTGCATGGGCCGACCGCACCACGGCTCGCGGCTCGGGGCCAACTTCGCGCCTCTTCCCGCGGCGCCCGGCGGAGGCTACCGTGTCGCGCATGGCGAATTTTCTCGAGCAGCTCAAGCAGATGACCGTGGTGGTCGCCGACACCGGCGATTTCAACTCCATCGAGAAGTTTCGCCCGAGAGACGCGACGACGAACCCCTCGCTCATCACGGCGGCCGCCAAGATGCCCGAGTACGCCGCGCTCATCGACGACGCGCTCGCGTTCTGCAAGGCGCACGGCGGCGGCGCCCCCGAGGCGATCGCGGCGCGCGCGATCGACCGCCTGGCCGTCGTGTTCGGCCTCAAGATCTTGGGCGTCATCCCCGGCCGCGTGTCGACGGAGGTCGACGCGCGGCTGTCGTTCGACACCGACAAGACCGTCGAGAAGGCGCGCTTCCTCATTGCCCAATACGCCGAGGCCGGCGTGGGCAAGGAGCGCGTGCTCATCAAGATCGCCGCCACGTGGGAGGGCATCCGCGCGGCCGAGGTGCTCGAGCGCGAGGGCATCCACTGCAACCTCACGCTGCTCTTCGGCATGCACCAGGCCATCGCGTGCGCCGACGCCAAGGTGACGCTCATCTCGCCGTTCGTCGGGCGCATCCTCGACTGGCACAAGAAGGCGTCCGGCCGCAGCTCGTACCCGCCCGCGGAGGACCCCGGCGTGCTCAGCGTCACGCGCATCTACGAGTATTACAAGCGCCACGGCCACGCGACCGAGGTCATGGGCGCGAGCTTCCGCAACATGGGCGAGATCACCGAGCTCGCGGGCTGCGATCTGCTCACGATCTCGCCGCAGCTCCTCGGAGAGCTCGCGCAGTCCGAGGGCGAGCTCCCGCGCAAGCTCGACGCGGCGCGCGCCAAGACGCTCGACATCCCCGCCGTCGTCATGACCGAGACCCTCTTCCGCGAGCAGCACGCCCAAGACAAGATGGCCGAGGACAAGCTCGCCGAGGGCATCGCCGGGTTCTCGAAGGCGCTCGTCGAGCTCGAGGGGCTCCTCGCGGCGCGCGCCGCGGCGCTCTAGCGCTTGCGCTGAAGCGCTTGCGCTCTAGCGCTCGCGCTGAAGCGTGTAGAGTGCAGGTTATCGGCCCGGCATCGGTGCGCGTGGATGGGATGCGTGTGCGCGGTGCGCGTGGATGGGGTGGGGGCGCG
>DAORJJ010000820.1:0-2483 GCA_035439005.1 Polyangiaceae bacterium
ATGATTCCTGGCATGGGCTTCATGGCCCTGCGCCGCATGGAGCGACGCGCGGCGAGCACCGCCGACCCGAGCCGCGGCGCGAGGGCGCAGGGGGCGGCCGCCAGCGTGGAGGGCGGCAGGCTCGGCGGCGAGCAGGAGGGCACCGAGCTCCCCGGTCAGCTTGGCGCGGCCAACGTCGGATCGACCCGCGCGGCCCCGGGGCAGGGCGTGCTCGATGGGCGGCCAGGCACCGATCACCGCGACTCCGCGGCCGTGGCGCGCGCGCGCCCGCAGGTCGCCGAGCAGAACCCCAGCGTCCCGGCCCTCGAGCGCGGCCGCGCGCAGGACACCGTCGACAGCGAGCAGCAGGTCTCGAGGCTCGTGCACTCGCTCGTGCACGCGAGCGTGGCGGGCGGAGACGGCCGCGTTGGGGTGGGCGGCACGGCCGGCGGCGGTGAGGCAGGCTCGGGCGCGCTCGCCGGGCGGGGATCCCACGCCGGTCCGCTCGGGCTGGGCGACGGGTCGGTCGTCGATTTGAGCAGCCGCGATCCCCGGCTCTTGCCCTACTTCCGGGCCCTCCACGCGAAGATCGACCCGCTGTGGGCGCACGCGTTCCCGAAGAGCGCGATGTACGAGCTCAAGCAGGGCACGGTCATCCTCGAGTTCACGGTGCGCGCGAACGGCAGCGTGCGCGTGACGTGGCCCCCGGTGCGTCCGAGCGGCATCGACGAGTTCGACAGAAACTGCGCCGACGCCATCCGTCGGGCCGCGCCCTTCGCGCCCATCCCCCCCGAGCTCGGCCTGCGCGAGCTGCGGATCCGCGCGCCCTTCGACGCGAAGAACCCCATCGTGAAGTGACCCAGCGCAGGGGCGCGCGCGCGCTTCCGTGACGGGTTTCGGTGGGTTTTCGGACGGCGCCCGCGCTCGTCTGATACGGTCGTCGTTCCACTTGGCCACTGGGGGGGCGATGACCAAGGCATCGAAGAAGGAACCGCGTCTCTCCCTCTTCGCGGGGGCGACGACGCAAGGAGCGAGGCTCGCCCGCGCGGCGCCCGCGCGCCCGGCGAGGCCCTCGCGCGCCAAGCGGGTCGCGGGGCCGGCGTCGCGCACGCCGCAAGGCCGGGGCGAGCACCTCGACGTGGCGGTCCGCGCGCGGCTCCTCGAGGAGATCGACGCCCTGCTCCACCGCCGCTCGCCGAACGAACCTCGGGTCGCCAGCGCCCTCCGCGCGCTCGCGCCGGCGAGCCACGCGCTGCGGACGGAGCTGCACCGCGTCGCGGTGACTCTGCTCGACCGCGACGCCCTCCAGCGCGAGCTCTGGTGCTCCGCGGTGCGGTCGCTCGGGGAGCACGAGCCCGCCGCGGCCGCGCCGCTCCTCATGACGGCGCTCGGCCGCGACGAGGGGGGCGGCGTCGCGACGCTCACCGCCGCCGCGCTCTCCTCGGCCCCTGGCCTCGGGGCGCCCCTCGCGAAGCTCGCCTCGGGCGGGCGCCCGCTGGTCGCCTTCGCGGCCGAGGTGGCGCGCGTGCTGCGCGGGGAGTCCGCCGGCGCGCACTTGTTGCATCTTGCACCGATCATCAAGGAGGCGCACCGGGTCGCGCTCGCCACGGGCGTGGTGCTGCCGCTCGTCCACGCGCTCGCGGCGCGCCGCGCGGGCGCCTCTGGAGGGGTCGCGCTCGCCCCGGGCTTCGCGATCTTGCGGAGCGCCGAGCGCCACCTCGGGCGTTGGCTCGCATTCGCCGAGGCTGTCGTGTGGACCGGCGACCTGGGACCCCTGCTCGACGCCCGGGCGCGCGCCGAGGCGGGCCCCGAGTCGGCCCGCTGCGCGTGGGGCCTGCTCGCGTGGGCCCTCAGCGACGCCGCCGCGCTCGCGAGCGGGCACGATCGCCCCGCGCCGCCGGACGCGCGCCTCACCGCGGAGATCGCGGCCCGGCTGTCCGACCGACCCAGCGCTGAGAAAGATCTGACCTTCTTGTTTCGGCTCGCCGAGCGCCGGGCTCCGAGCGCGCGCTTCATGCTCGACGCGCTCGGTCGCGGTCCGCTCGCCGACGGGGCACCGATCCGCGCGGCGGCGTGCCTCCTGCGCGACCACGGTCGCGCCGAGCTCCTGCCCGACCTCCGCGCCTGCGCGGCCACCGGGGCCGAGGACCTCCGCGGGCTCGCGCTGGGCGCGCTGTGGGACGCCGGAGACCAGGCCCACGCGCTCGAGCTCGCCGCGGAGCTCATCGGGTCGCGGCACCTCGTCACGATGGCGTGGGCCGCGCGGGTGAGGGTCGCCGCGGCGGGCGGGCTCGCGGGGCCGGTCGTCGACGAGCTCACGGTGAGGCGACTGCAGCGGGGCTCCTGCGATTGAAGGAGCGGCGCCGTGAGCTGCGCTGGCCCGCCAGGGCTCGGCCGTGCCGAGGGCGGCCGCGCGAGTGGGGCTGGGCGACCGGCGCGGTCGCGGTGGTCCTCGGCCTCGCGCTCCCTGGGCCGACCGCGGCGAGCGAGGCGGCGCCCGAGCT
>DAORJJ010000821.1:0-2462 GCA_035439005.1 Polyangiaceae bacterium
TGCGTCACGTACTCGGCCGACGAGGGCGAGCCGCGCGCGTGCCCGACGAGCCTCGGCGAGGGGCGCGTGTCGGTCGGCCTGCGAGGCCGACCTGGGGCGACGGAGAGCGGCGCGCGGAACCTCTTCGTGCGCCGCGAGTGACGCGCGCTCATCCGAGAATTCCTCCCGTTCCCCGGCGTCTCGTCTAGAGTTGAGGTGTCATGGCGAACCTGCGGTCCACGGCCCTGCTCGACGGACGCCGCCGCGCCCAAGCGCTCGCGGAGCCGCGCGTGGCGGCGCCTCGCCGCGAGCGGAACGCCACCGAGACGAAGCGGCGCATCCTCGCCGCGGCCGGCGTCGAGTTCGCGGCCAAGGGGTTCGACGGCGCGCGGCTCGGCCACATCGCGCGCCGCGCGGGTATCCAGCAGACGCTCATCCACCACCACTTCGAGGACAAGGCGCACCTCTTCGACGCGGTGCTGCAGCTCGGCCTCGCGGCCATGACCGAGGGCGTGTGGACGCTGCTGGAGCAGATGGGCCTCCGCGGGAAGGCCAAGCGCAAGGACGTGAGCCCCGCCGACATTCGCGTGCTGTGCGAGGCCTTCATCGAGCTCTTGTTCAGCTTCTACTCGCGCAACAGCATCTTCCTCGCGATGGTCAGCCACGAGTCGCAGGCCAACCTCGCGCAGGCGCACCGCGTCCTCGAGGAGAGCGTCCGCCCCCTCTTCGACGCCATCGTCGCCCGCATCGAGGAGATGGGCGAGGACGGCTCCATTCGCCGCGACGTGGACGCGCGCAACCTCGTGCTGTCCTGCGTCGCGATGGCGTCGTTCGCGTTCCAGCAGGCGGGCTTCGTGGGCGCGCTCTGGCCGGCCGACCTCGACTCCGCCGCGTTCATCGCCGCCCGCAAGGCCGCGATCGTGCAAATGGTCCTCGATCACCTGCTCGTTTGACGCGCCGCCACGCGCCGCGTGCCGCAGTGCGCCGCGCAATTCGGCGTGCGCGCGGCCGGCGCGGCCGACTATGCTGCGCGCCGTTCGAGCGGCTCGGCGCCGGCGATTCTCGCCCGGCCTCGTCGACCGCGCGACGTGCAAGAGGAGCGTCCCGTGATCATCGGAGTCCCCAAAGAGATCAAGACCCGTGAGTACCGCGTCGGAATGACCCCCGCGGGCGTCAAGAGCCTCACCCAGCGCGGTCACAAGGTCCTCGTCGAGCAGAGCGCCGGCGTGGGCTCGGGCATCAAGGACGACGAGTACGTCGCCCAGGGCGGCACCATCGTCGCGACGGCGAAGGAGGCGTGGGGCGCCGACATGGTCGTGAAGGTGAAGGAGCCGCTCCCGGCCGAGTACGCCTTTTTTCGTGAGAACCTCATCCTTTACACGTACTTGCACCTCGCGCCCGAGCCCGAGCTCACGCGCGAGCTGGCCGAGAAGAAGGTCGCCGCCGTCGCCTACGAGACCATCGAGCTCGCCGACGGCTCGCTTCCGCTGCTCAAGCCCATGAGCGAGGTCGCGGGGCGCATGGCGGTGCAGGTCGGCGCGTCGTGCCTCCAAAAGGAGCACGGCGGCAAGGGCGTGCTGCTCGGCGGTGTGCCCGGCACGCGCCGCGGCCGCGTCGTCATCCTCGGCGGCGGCGTCGTCGGCAAGAACGCCGCGACGATCGCCGTGGGCATGGGCGCGCAGGTCACCGTGCTCGACGTCCGCGCCGAGACGATGGCCCACCTCGAGGACGTGTTCGGCGGCGCCATCGAGACGCTCTACTCGAACCCCACCAACATCGAGCAGGCCGTCGCGCGCGCCGACCTCGTGATCGGCGGCGTGCTCGTGGTTGGGGCCCGCGCCCCGAAGCTCGTCACCAAGGAGCTCATCGCGCGCATGGAGCCGGGCTCGGTCGTGGTCGACGTGGCGGTCGACCAGGGCGGCTGCATCGAGACCTGCCGCCCCACCACCCACGACAACCCCACGTACGAGGTGAGCGGCGTCGTCCACTACTGCGTCGCGAACATGCCCGGCGCCGTCGCGCAGACCAGCACCTGGGCGCTCACGAACACCACCGCCGCGTACACCATCAAGATCGCCGACCTCGGCATCGCCGCGGCCGCCAAGGCCGATCGCGCGCTGCGCCTCGGCCTCAACACCTACAAGGGGCACGTCACCTGCGAGGCCGTCGCCTTGGCGCACAAGCTGCCGTACCGCTCCATCGAGGAGCTGCTCTGAGCCTGAACGCCCTGCTCTCCCTACTCTCCGGCGTCGAGCTGCTCTGCCTCGACGCCGGGAACACGGTCATCTTCCTCGAGCACGCGCGCCTCGCGGCGCTCGCCGCCGAGCACGGGCACGCGCTCTCCGTCGACGCCCTCGTCGCCTGCGAGGGCGAGGCGAAGCGGCTCGCCGAGACGGGCGGCCTCGTCGACCTCGCGTGGGCCGGCGCGGGCGAGCCGGGCGCGCTCGGCTGGGGTCGCATGGTCGGCACCATCTATTCACGCG
>DAORJJ010000822.1:0-2461 GCA_035439005.1 Polyangiaceae bacterium
CGACCCAGAGCGAGCCCTCGGCCACCACGACGCGCGCGGGCACCCCGTCGCGCACCTCCTCGCGCACCTCCGTGAGCTCGACGTCGACCACGACGACGTGGTTCGAGGGGATGACCTGGCCGCGGTACTTCCACGACATGGCCACGCCCACCGCCTGCGTCTCGAAGCGCGGCGCCGCGAGGCCGCGGCCGAGGTCGAGCTCGATCACGAGCGCCTGGAGCGCCTGGAGCAGCGCCTCGATGCCGAGCGAGCCGGGCTGCACGGGGTCTTGGTAGAAGTGCGCCTTGAAGAACCACTGCCGCGCGGCGACGTCCTTCTCCGCACGGAGCCGCCCGAGGCCCGCCTTGCCCGCGAGCTCGCCCTCGCGCCACAGCCCGGTGAGCCGGTCGATCATGACGAGCCGCTGCTCGGGGAGCCGCAGCGAGCCCCCGAAGTAGCGCGCCGGGCAGCCGTCGAGCTCCACGCGCGTGTCGCTCGCGTCCACCAGGCGGGCCCGGTGCGCTGGCGTCATGGGGAGGCCGGCCTGGTCCTTCATGGTGTCGCCGGGGAAGAACCCGAAGACCGTCTTTAGCGTGTAGATTACACGCTCTCCCGCGGTCATCACGACGTCGAAGCCCATGATGACGATGGCGTCGGCCTTGGAGATCGACGTGAGCTTCGTGGTGACCGTGAGCGTGCCCACGTCGGGGGTGATCTCCACGTGCTGGGTTCCGGTCCCGTCGAGGTTCCGGAAGTAGAGGTTGTCCTCGGAGTCGAGGGCGCCGCCGGTGTAGGAGGCGAGCCAGCCGCAGGGCTGGAGGGCGGTCTCGAGCATGACGGGGAACGGCATCGCGAGCGCGTTGTTCTGCGCGAAGTACCACTCGTCCGGGGGCACGTCGTAGTCGATCACCGCGACGCTGCCGACCTCCATGCCCCCGATGCGCCCGGTCACGCTCGTGACGCGCGACATGAAGTGGTACGGCGGCCCGGGGAGCCGCGCGACGCGGCGCGTGCCGTCGAAGCGCGCGTACATGGGCCCGAACGCCGACGAGGGCACGCCCCACGCGCACGCGAGCAGCGACGCGTAGTCGAAGCGGAAGCCGTCGACCACGGCGACGGGCCGCGGATCGCGCGCGGCGTCGCGGAGCGCGGGCACGTCGAGGCGGCCGGGGTCGAGCGGCCACGCGGGCACGAGCCGCAGAGCCATGCGCTTGCAGTGGAAGGCCTTCCGGCCGTCGACCGTGCCGAGGATGTCGGCGTACAGCGTGGGCGCCACCCCGCCCACGATCTCCTCGACGAAGATCTCGTAGACGACCTCCTTCGAGGTGGGCACGGCCTGCCCGCGGCAGCGCAGGCTGTAGTTCTCCTCGGGCACCGGCTCGAAGCGCGAGCCGTCGTGGTCGAGCGTGTGGCCGAGCGCGGTCATCAGGATCTGCATGGCCTGGAGGCCGCCCTCGAGCATGAGGGTGCCCGGCATGCACGGGTCGTTCTTGAAGTGCCCGTCGAAGAACCAGTGCTCGGGCGTCAGGGAGAGCACCGCGCGCAGGTAGCCGCGCTTCCACGGCCCGCCGTCGGGCTCGAACGCGGTGACCTCGTCGAGCAGGCGCATCTTGCCGCCCGCGATGGTGGGCGTGCGCGTGTGCGAGTCGGCGTGGTCGAGCTCGGGCCCGAAGCACTCGCCGAGGCGGCCCTCGATGAACGCGGTGATCTGGTCGCGGCTGAAGGCGCGGCGCGACGAGAGCGCGCGCGGCGGGTCGAGGCGGGGGTTGGCGACGGGCGTCGCGGCCTCGGGCGTCCAGAGCACGCCCGCCGAGTTCGCGAGCTCCTCGTCGGTGAAGAAGCCCGCCTGGCCGCTGCGCACGCTCATGCGGAGCTCGCCGTTGACCCAGCAGTTGTAGTGGAAGAAGAAGAGCCGGATGCCGTCCTGCTCGGCGTGGCCGTCCACCAGGATCTCGTAGTGGAGCGTGTCGCCAAGCGTGGGCAGCGGGCCGTGGCTCTTCAGCTCGCAGCCGAGCAGCCGGTACACGCGCTCGCCGCGGTTCAGGAAGTCGGCCCCGAGCCACGAGATGAGCATCAGGTCGGCCTGGCCCGACTCGACGAGCAGGCCCGCGGGCATGCGGCCCTCGTGGAGGTACCACGCGCCCGGGGTGACGTCGGTCTCGGTCCAGATGGTGCCGAGCCCGAGCGTGCCCGGGGTGCCCTCGATGCCGAGCACGCGATCGGCGAGGAGCAGCGGCGGCTCGGGCATGCGCACCTGGCGCGCGTAGCCGTCCTGTTGACGGAACAACTCCCCGAATATCTTCGAGATTTCTCCGCTCGCGTGGATCTCGAGGCCCGCGCGATCGAACGACGGCCCCGTCGGGGTGCGCGGCCTCGGCACGGACGCGCGCGGCGGCGCCCCGTTCGGGCGCGCGGCGGTGACGAGCGGCGCGGGCGCAGGCGCGGCCGACCTCGCGAGCACCGGCGCGGCCGACCTCGCGAG
>DAORJJ010000823.1:0-2455 GCA_035439005.1 Polyangiaceae bacterium
GGCGCGCTGGCGCGACGCGCTGTTCGGCGCCGACGGCGCGCTGGTCGATCGCGCGGCCGCGTGATTTGCCGGCCTGTGCCAGGCCGCGGCGCCCCGCGTCGTCTCACGCCACTCGGCGGCGAGCTACGCGGCGCTCGTGGCCCGCGCGAAGGAGTCCATCGCCGCCGGCGAGGTCTTCCAGCTCTGCGTCACCCACACGCTCTCGGTGGAGCCCGCGCCGCGCGAGCCCGCCGCGCTGTACGAGGCCCTGCGCGCGGCGAACCCGGCGCCGTTCTCCAGCTACCTGCGGCTCGCCGGCGTGCACGTCGTGTCGTCGTCGCCGGAGCGCTTCCTGCGCGTCACGCGGGAGGGCGCCGTGCAGGCGAGGCCCATCAAGGGCACGCGCCCGCGGGGCGCGACCGTGGAGGAGGACGCGCGCCTCGCCGAGGAGCTCGCCGCGAGCGAGAAAGACGGCGCCGAGAACGACATGATCGTCGACCTCCTGCGCAACGACCTCGCGCGCGTGTCCGTGCCCGGCAGCGTGCGGGTCCGCGAGCGGCGCGTGGTCGAGCCGCACGCGCGGGTCCATCAGCTGGTCTCGACGATCGAGTCGCGCCTCTCGCCCGGGCGCGGGCCGGTGGACCTGCTCTGCGCCGCGTTCCCGCCAGGCAGCATGACCGGGGCCCCGAAGGTGCGCGCGGTGGAGCTGCTCGCCGAGCTCGAGCCCCGCGAGCGCGGCGTGTACGCGGGCGCGCTTGGTTACCTCGACGCGAACGGCGCGCTCGACACGTCGGTCGCGATCCGCACGTTCGTCCTCACGCGGGGCGCGTGCACGTTCGGGGTCGGCGGCGGCGTGGTCCACGACTCCGAGCCCCTCGCCGAGTGGCAGGAGACCCTCGACAAGGCGCGGGCGCTCGTGGCGGCGCTCGAGGCCTATTTCGGCCTCCCCGTGGGCTGGGAGCACCGCCCGTGAGGGTGCTCGTCGTCGACAACTACGACTCGTTCACGTGGAACCTCGTGCACCTCGTCCACGAGGCCCTCGGCGGGGAGGCCGAGGTGCGGGTCCGGCGGAGCCGCGAGACCACCGTCGCCGAGCTCGTGCGCCTCGCGCCGGACCGCGTCGTCCTCTCGCCCGGGCCCGGCGATCCGTCGGCGCCCGGCGGGGGTGGCGCGGGCGTGTCGGTCGAGGCGGTCCGCGCGCTGTCGGGGCGCGTGCCGATCCTCGGCGTGTGCCTCGGGCACCAGGCCATCGGCGTGGCGTTCGGCGCGCGCGTCGTCCGCGCGCGCGAGGTCGTCCACGGCAAGGCGCGCGAGGTGGTCACGGGTGACGACCCGCTCTTCGCGGGCCTCGCGCGGCCGCTCGTGGCGATGCGCTACCACTCGCTCGTCGTCGAGGAGGCCACGCTGCCGCCCGCCCTCCGCCCCATCGCGCGCGCCGCCGACGGCACCCTGATGGCGATGCGCCACGCGTCGCACCCCACCGTGGGCCTGCAGTTTCACCCCGAGTCGGTGGGCACGCCCGAGGGCGCCGCGCTCCTGCGGTCGTTCCTGCGCTCACCCTGAGCCCCGCGGCGTGCGCGGCGTCCCCTCTTTCGTGGGTGGCGGCCGCTCGGTACTCTCGGGCGGTCATGGCCTCCCCGGATCCCCTGCTGCGCCTCCCGTTCGAACGCCTCGAGCGACGCCTCGACGCCGAGCCGACGGACGACACGAGCGTGGGCCGCTACCGCGACGTCTTCGCGGCGCGCGGCGACAGCCCGGAGCAGCTCTTCGCCCTGTCGACGCGGACCACGAACAGCCACGCCGCCGGCGCCGCCCTCGTGCGCGGCGTGCTGCGCGCCGCCGAGCGCGACGGCGCTCTCGCGCTCATCCCTCCGAAGGTCGATCGGGGCTTCGAGGAGCGGAAATTCGTGCAGGAGAGCTGGGTGCTCGGCGAGGCGTGGGACGGTCTGCCCGAGCTCTGCGCCGCCGTGAAGGCCCTCGGGGCGGAGCGCGGCCGCGCGCTCACGCAGCGGCTCCTCGCGCGCGACACCTCGTTTGGCGTCGGCTGCCTGCTCCTCCACCTGTTCCCTGACACCCCCGCGCTCGTCGACGCGGCGATGGCTCGGCTCGCCACGTGGGCGTTCCCGACCAGCGAGGTGAGCATGGGGCTGTCTCTGCTGCCGCTCGAGGCGCTCCCCCACGTCGTCGCGCACCTCGACGGGCTCCCGCCGAGCGCGGGGGGCAAAAACCTGGTCCGGATCGGGCTGCAGTGCGCGCTGGCCCGTGCCGCCGGGCGCGGCGACTCGTGGGACGCGAGCCTCGACCGGCACCTCGGCGCGCGCGACGTCTGGGTCGCCGACGACTTCATGTTCACCACCTACGCGGCGCCAGTGCTCCGCGCCGCCGTCGGGGGCCTCGGCCCGGAGCGCGCGCGCGCCTGGCTCGAGCTCGCCTTGCGCGCCGCGACGCCTCCCGAACCCTCCGCGAAGCTGTCCCC
>DAORJJ010000824.1:0-2454 GCA_035439005.1 Polyangiaceae bacterium
CGGCGCGGTCGACGCGGCCGCGCTCGACGCGACCGGGGCGCGCGTCGTCATCGGCACGCGCGCAGGCGAGGTGCTCGTGATGGAGCTCGCGACCGGCGCGACCCCCACCCTCTTGGAGATGGAAGACTGCGTGCGCTCGGTCGGGTTTCTCGGGGGCGCGCCCTGGGCGCTCGACGCGGCCGGGCGCCTCCGGGTCGTGGGCGACGCGGGGCTCCGCGTCGACGTCGGGCTGCAGACCTACGGCGGGATCCTCTCCCAGGACGGCGCCACGCTCTCGCTCGGGGCCCCCGAGACGCGCACGTTCCGCGTGCGGCGGCTGCCGTCGAACGAGGAGCTGTTCACCACGACGCCCGGCTTCGCGTGCGACGCGGTCGGCATCGACGCGGAGGGCGCGCTGCTCGTCTCGGACGGCGACAAGGTCCTCCGGCTCGACGCGCAGGGCAAGCTCCAGAAGCTCACCGACGCCGCGACCGAGATCACCCGGCTCGCCGACGGCGCGCTCCTCTTCGCGGGCACGCCGGCGCGCGTCCTCGCGCGCGGGGCGAAGAAGGTCAGCCGGCTCGCCAAGCGAGGCGAAGACCTCGCGGTCGTCGGCGGCGTGGTCCTCGCGATGTCCCGTCGCTCCGCCGAGCTCTGGGACCTCGCGTCCGCGACGCGGACGTGGAGCATCGACCTCGACAAGACGTGGGTCGGCGAGACCAACGAGGCCCTCCGGCTGGTCCACCTCGGCCCCGACGGCCGCCCGTGGCTCCACCTCTCGGACGGCGGCGTGTTCCGCGCCGACGCGATCGGCTCCGAGAGCGGATACGTCGGGCGCCTCCCGGTCGAGGGCGCCCTCTGGGTCCACCCCGACGGCGCGTCGCTCTACCGCACGCACGAGCGCGCGCTCACGCGCGTCTCCATCGACGGCCTCGTCGAGAGCGCCCCGCTCGACCTCGCGGTGGATGCGGACGTGGGCAAGCTCGTGTTCAGCCCGTCGGGCCGGCGGCTCGTCGTCTTCCACCGCGACGGGCGCCTCTCGTCGCTCGACCTCGCGAGCGGGCGCGCCGTGGCGATCGACACCCCAGAGACCTCGGCCTCGGAGCGGGCCAGCCACGAGCTCTATGGGATCGATCTCGAGACCCCGCACGGGTGCGCGTTCGGTCGCGACGAGGTCGGGCTCGCGTGGACCCACGCAGGCGGCGTCACCTTCGCCAACGCCGACACGGGCGCGCTCACCGGCCGCCTCGTGATCGCCACCTCGGGCCGCGACTACGTGCTCACGGACGGCGCGGCCTTCGACTGGCCCGGCGCGCCGAAGAAGCCGATCTCGGCAGAGATCGTCGCGCTGGAGGCGGGCGCGGCCCTCCCCCACGCCGCGCTCGCCGCCCGGCGAGACGCGGCGCTGCTCGGGAGGCTGACCCGCTGACGCGCGCCCGCCGCGAGTCCGCCGCACAGGCCTTGTAAGCCCGGTCCGTGGTCTCGAGCGCGAGACGCAAACGTAGGGTCCGTCCGGGGCCGCGCCTCCACCACCGCGCCGCTCCGGGCTCTCGGTGCTAAGGCGGTGCTCACTGGATCGAGCCCGAAATCCCACGGCTCGCGCCTTCGGCTTCTCACGAGAGCCGTGGGATTCCGGGCTCGATGACCGCGACGTGTGCACATCGGCTTCTGACGATTCAGGATCGGCGGAACTGGGTTCCGCCTTAGCCTCGGGGTGGGCGGGAAATCATGGGCGACGACTACGAGTCCAGCGAGATGCACGACGGCGCGCCGGTCGTTCATCGCGACAAGCACGTCTCCCGCGCGATGGCGCTCCTGCTCGGCGTCCCGGGCTTGCTCACCATGGTGCTCGGCGCGTTCGTGGCGATGACCAACGCGACGGCGTCGAGACCCGTGCCGCCCGCGGCGCTCCCCCTCGTGGTGGCCCTCGTCGTGGGACTGGGGCTCGGGCTGGCCGCGCTCGGCGTCGTGTTCGGCGTGCTTCGCACCGTCGTCACCGCGCGCGCGGTGCACGTGAGATACGGCATGTGGGGGCCCACGATCCCGCTCGACGCCATCCGCTCGTGCGAGGTCGTCGCGTACGATCCGCTCGAATTCGGCGGCTGGGGGATCCGCCTCGGGCGCAAGGGGGCATGGGCCTATGTGCCGGCGGCCGCGGGCCCCGTGCTCGAGCTCGTCTACGTCGACGAGGCGACGAAGAAGGAGCGGAGGGTGGTCGTGGGGGCGGCCAACGCGGAGGAGACGAGGCTCCAGATCGAGCGCGCGCGGGCGCGGGCGGCGGGGTCGCGCGTGCGGGTGGCCGAGCCCTCGGCGCCGCGCGCGCGTGTCGCGGAGGGACCGGCCCCGCACGCGGGAGCGTCGCCGGAGGACTCCGGCGAGGAGTCCGGCGAGGAGGGGGAGCGCGACCGCCGGGAGCGGCTCTAGTACCTCGACACAGTGAAGGTGACCTGTGATCAGGCGGCCCGCCGATCTTTC
>DAORJJ010000825.1:0-2425 GCA_035439005.1 Polyangiaceae bacterium
GCCGCCGCCCTTGCCCGCGCCGTCGACCTTGCCGCCGCCGCTGTTGTGGGGAGCCTTGAAGCCGCCGGGCGAGACGCCGTCGCCGTGCGCCGACACGTCGAGCGTGCCCTCGAGGGAGAGCGTGTCGAGGGCGACGAACGCGATGGCGTACGGGCCGGAGACCTGCACCGCGGCGTTGGGCTCGACGCGCCAGTTGCGTGCAAAGTACACGCCGAGCTTGCCACCGCCGGGCTGGTCCACGAGCTTGAACGCGGTGCGGGCCGGGTCGATCGACCTGCACGCCTCGGCCTTGTCGGAGCGCACGGCGCACGGCGCCTCGCCGATGACGACGTCGCCGAGCTTCGTGACGTCGACGCCCTGGAGGTCGAAGTTCGAGGGCGTGAAGTCGAGCGCGGCGGGCGCCCCGGGGGCCCCGGGCAGCGCGGCGGGGGCCGAGGGCTCGCTCGGGCTGCTCCCCGGGGCGGCGGGGTCGATGGCGCACGCCGCGGTGCCGAGCGTGACGGCGAGGGCGGCGACGAGGGAGGGGAGGGAAGCGAGACCGAGGGCGTTCGAGGTGCGCATGGGGGTAGTTCTCCGTGAGGGCGTTCGTGCCCGGCGCCCTCCTCTCGGCCGAGGCCCGCTGGGCGTTGCGAAAAAAGTTGAGCCCCGGGCGAACGCGGGGGCAGGGCTCGTTCGCGCGCGTCGTCGCTGGCGGGCTCGCGTGGAGGCGGACGAGCTAGAACAGCGTGTGTCACTTCGTGGTACAACCCGACGCATGAAGACGATGAGGACGATCTCGCTCTCGCTCGTGGTGGCCACCGCGCTCGTGTCCGGCTGCGACAAGGGGGACCCCGCCAAGACCGAGGCCCCGACCTCTGCGAGCGCGAGCCCCGCGGCGAGCGCGGGCGGCGGCACCGTGACCGCGACGAACCCGGGCGCCGGTGGCGGCAGCGTCGCCGCCCCGGGCGTGTCGGCGGGCAGTGTCCACGTGGATCCGGCGGGCGCGGTCGTCGTCGGCAACAAGGACGGCGGCGTGGTCGTCAACAAGGGGAGCGTCAGCGCGGGGGGCGTGAAGGTCGACCCGACCAAGGTCGTCGTCCCCGGCGTGGGCACGATCCAGACCCCGCACTAGTCTCCGTGGAAGCGACGGGTGGTGCGCCGCGGCGTGCCACCCCGGTCGGGATCGCAGGCAAGAGACAGGGAAAGTTCGCCTCGTCGGTCGGGCACGCGCATTGCTTGCGTTGCAGGCATGACGACCTCGCTCCGCCTCCACGCGCTCTTCGCTTCCCTCCTCGGTGCCACGGCGGTCGCCGTTGGCTGCAACGGCACGATCGCCGTCGAGTCCGACGCGGGCGCCGACGCCGGCGTGGACGGCGCGTTGCCCGACGGCGCGCTGCCTGACGGCGCGCTGCCCGACGGCGCCACGCCCGACGCGCGGCCGCCTGGCGATGGCGGCACGCTCCCGCCGTTCGAGCTCAGCGTGTGTCTCTCGACGGACGAGCGCACCTACCTCTTCCCGAAGGACGCGACGCTCGCGACCGGCGTGCAGTTCCTAGGCGGGTACGAGCTCTCGGGCGACAGCAAGCCCACCAGCATGAAGCCCTCGGCCCACAAGGTCGGGCTCGCGTGCTCGAAGGCCAACGACCCCACCGCGTGCAGCGACGCGCTCGACACGCTCGATCCCGCGGCGCCGTACTGGGGCTGCCAGGGGTTCTGCCCGCCGTTCCCGGCCTACCAGGTCCGCACCACGAGCGGCGACACGGTGGCCGTCATCGGCAGGCGCGAAGAGGTGAAGAAGGCGTTCTTGCCGATCGACACCCCGACGGAGGCCGTGGCCGCGGTCGAGGCGCTCCACTACGTGCAGTGCGAGGCGGGGAAGAACAACGTGCGCAAGCACGCCGACGGCACGTTCTCGGTGAAGGTGACCGACGCGCAGTGCACGCAAGATCCGAGGGACCCGTCGAAGAGCGTCGACACCGTCGACGAAATTTCGTACCGCGTGACGGCCGCTGGCGACGTGACCGAGGAGGCGCGCGTGCGCGTGAAGGAGCAGCCCAGCGGCGGCTGCCCGGTCGCGGGGCGAAAGCCGGCGGGGCTCGAGCCGGCGAACACGAACGGGGGCTCGTGCGCGGGCGGGTATTTCGCGATCATGGCGCACCTCGAGGCGGCGAGCGTGGTCGCGTTCGAGCGAATGGCGGACGAGCTCCGGGCGCACGGCGCGCCCGAGGCGCTGGTGGCGCGGGCCCTCACCGCGGCGGCCGACGAGCGCCGCCACGTGCGCGCGATCGGGGCGCTCGGCGCGCGCGAGTAGGCCGCGCGGCCGCTTCGGTCAGAGCGGGTCGAACCCGGCTCGTCGCCCATCGTCGAGAACCACTCGACCTGCACCGGTTCGTGCGGTCCTGCTCCGCGCGTGCAGCGCGAGTTGACGTCCTCGAACACATGGCCC
>DAORJJ010000826.1:0-2425 GCA_035439005.1 Polyangiaceae bacterium
AGCTCGCCCCCGAGGGGCAGGTAGTTCGACGCGTGGTTCGTGCGAAACACCGCCCGGGTGGGGCGCGCGTGCTCGAGGAACATGCGCAGCTCGCCGAGGAGCGCCGGCACCTCCGGCACGGCGAAGCGCCCGCGCTTCGCGAGGGTCGCGAGGGGCGTGCCGGGCACCACCGTGACGGTGAGCGCCGCCACGAACTCGGGGTCCATCCGCGTGACGAGGCGGGCGGTCTCCCGGGCGTGCTCGTCGGAGCGCTCCATCGCCACGCCGAGCAGCACGATGACGCTGAGCGCGAGGCCCGCGCGGCGCGCGCGCGCGGCGGCCTCGACGTGCGCCTCGTGGTCGTCGCCCTTCGCGATGCGCTTGAGCGTCGGATCGTCCCCCGACTCGGGGCCGATGTAGAGGACGCGGAGGCCGAGGGCGCGCAGCTCCGAGAGCTCGTCGTCGGTCTTGGCGAGCACGTTGCGGGCCATCGCGTAGCACGAGACGCGGCGCAGGCGCGGCAGCTCCGCCCGCGCGGTCGTGAGGAGCGAGCGCCAGCTCTCCATGGGCATGGCGAGCGCGTCGCCGTCCGCGACGAAGAGCTTCTCGACGTCGTCGCCGAAGGCGGCCGCGGCGCGCTCGAGGTCCTCGCGCACCTCGGCCGCGTCGCGCACGCGGTAGGTCTTGTCGCTGTACATGTCGCAGTAGGTGCAGTGGTTCCACGAGCAGCCGATCGTGGCCTGCACGATGAGCGAGTCGGCCTCCGACGGCGGGCGGTACAGGCGTCCTTCGTAGCGCATGGCGCCCACTCTAGTGCACCGCGGCGCACCGAGCGCCGTCCTCGAAGCGGGGCGCCGCGCGGCGCACCAACGGCAGAGCTCGGGGGCGCCGTGGCCGCGCTCCGCTCGCGCGCAGGCGCGCGGGCCGGGTACAGCGTACACTCGCGGCATGACGAAGAAGCTCATTCTCTCGGACGAAGAGTGGCGCGCGCGCCTCTCCCCCGAGGCCTACCAGGTCCTTCGCCGGCACGGCACCGAGCGGCCCGGCAGCGGCTGCTTCCTGGGCACGCACGAGCCTGGCACGTACGTGTGCGCGGGCTGCGGGACGCCGCTCTTCGCCTCCGGCGAGAAGTTCGAGTCGGGCACCGGCTGGCCGTCGTTCACGAGGCCGGTCGCGGCCGAGAACCTCACCACGATCGAGGATCACGCCTACGGGATGGTGCGCACCGAGGTGCGCTGCGCGGGGTGCGACGGGCACCTCGGGCACGTCTTCCCGGACGGTCCTCCGCCCACTGGGCAGCGCTACTGCATGAACTCGGTCGCCATGCGGCACGTGCCCGCCGGCGAGCCGCTCGAGCCCTGAGCCGCGCGGCTAGAGCCGCCGGTGCTCGAGGCACGGGAGCGACGCGCGGACCCGCGCGAGGTACCCGAAGTCGAGCGTGGCCGTCGCGACGCCCTCGCCCTCGCCCACCTGCGCGAGCACGTCGCCCCACGGGTCGACGATGAGGCTCTTTCCGTACGTGCGCCGGCCCCCGCCGTGCGCCCCGTGCTGCGCCGGCGCGAGCACGAACACCTGGTTCTCGATCGCGCGCGCGCGGAGCAGCACGTGCCAGTGGTCCTTGCCGGTGGTCAGCGTGAACGCCGCCGGAACCGTGACGAGCGTGGCGCCGAGGTCGACGAGCCGCCGAAAGAGCTCTGGGAAGCGGAGATCGTAGCACACGGTCATGCCCAGCACCTGGCCGAGGAGCGGCGTCGCGCAGGGCTCGGCGCCCGCGAGCGTGCCGCGGCTCTCGCGCAGCTCGGTGCCGTCCGCGAGGGACACGTCGAAGAGGTGCACCTTGCGGTAGCGCGCCACGAGCGTGCCCTCCCGATCGAAGCACACGGAGGTGTTGTACGGCCTCGCCGGCTCGGGGCTCCGCTCGGGCATGCCGCCGCCGACGATCGCCACACCGTGGGTGCGCGCGAGCTCGCGGAGCGTCGAGACGATGGGACCTCGCGGGTCATCGAGCGACTCCGCCGCCGCCTGCTTCCGGGCGTCGTCCTCGGCGTCGCCGCCGCCGAGGAACGCGAAATTCTCTGGGAGCGCGACGAGCTCGGCGCCCTCCGCCGCGGCGCGCCCCACCCAGTGGGCGACGCGGGCGAGGTTGTCGTCGACGCGGGCTTGGCTCGAGAGCTGGAGGACGGAGACGCGCATGGCTCGCTCATAGCGCATCTCGGCGGCCCGCGGGCCGACGCTGCGGGACGCGCGCGCTCGCATTTCGCTTCCGGCGCGCGCCGCCAAATGAAAGCCTGCCACCATGCCCTTGCCCTCCCGCCCCACGTCGGCTCCGTATTTCACCCCGCTCGCCACCGCGCTGTTGACGTGCGCGCTCGCCGCTGCCTGCACGAAGCCCGCGCCGCCGAGCGCGGGCGCCGACGCCGCGAGTTCGGGCCCCACGGTCCCGCCG
>DAORJJ010000827.1:0-2422 GCA_035439005.1 Polyangiaceae bacterium
GACGCGCCGGGCTCGGGGGCGGCGCGCGGGAGGCGAGACGTGTGCAGCGCCCACGCGCCGAAGCCGGCCACCAGCACCGAGGCGGCCAGCATCCCCGCGGCGACCGCGGCGAGCCGCTGGCGCGCGCGGAGACCGGTCGTCGGGCGCCTCGAGCTGGCGCCGTGGGGTTCGGTCGGGGCGATGCCCGACACCGCGATCCTCTCGGCGGCGCCCTGGCTCACCTGCGTGAACGCGGGGCCGCTGCCGAGGCCGACGGTCTTGGCGGCGCGCTCGGCCGCCGCGGCCGCGCCGGGCCCGCCGAACGGGGCGATCGCCGCCGCGAGCTGCCCCACACCTTGAAAGCGCCGCTGGGGCGATTTCTCCAGGCAGGTGGCGAGCGCCGCTTGCAGGCCGGGCGGGGCGTCGGGGCGCAGCGCCCCAACGGGCAGCGGCGCCTCTCCCAGGATCTTCGAGGCCACCTCGAACACCGACGCGCTTTCGAACGGCACCCGGCCGGTGAGCATCTCGAAGAGCACGACGCCGAGCGCCCACACGTCCGACCGCGGATCGACGGTCTTCGCGGCGCGGATCTGCTCGGGCGACATGTACTCGGGCGAGCCGAAGCTCTCGGCCGTGGCGGTCATGGGGTTGGCCCCGCCCACGTCCTTCGCGATCCCGAAGTCGAGCACCTTCAGGCAAACGGAGCCGTCGGGGCGGGGCACGAGGAAGAGGTTCGCGGGCTTCAGGTCGCGGTGGACGATGCCGGCGGCGTGCGCGTGGGCGACGCCCTCGCACGCCTGGAGGAGCAGGTCGACGGCCGCCGGCACGCCGAGCGGGCCGCCCCGCGCGAGGCGGTCGTGGAGCGTGTAGCCGGCGAGGAACTCCATGACAAGATAAGGGAAACCGTCGGCGTGACGGCCGGCGTCGAAGACCCGCGCGACGTGCTCGCTCGAGAGCCGCGCGGTGGCGCGCCCCTCGCGGAGGAAGCGCTCGACCAGGCGCTCGTCGGTCGCGTGCTCGGGCAGCATGACCTTGAGCGCCACCCGCGTGCCCAGCTCGGGGTGCCGCACGAGCAGCACCGAGCCCATGCCGCCGCGCCCGAGCTCCCGCTCGACGAGGAATTTCCCGTCGAACAGCGAGCCCGGCGCCGTGAAGTCGGTGAGCGACACCCGCGAGATCCGAGCCATGCGCGGCGAAGGATTGCACGCGTCGAGCCCGCGTCCCAGCGATTGTGCCTTGACCTCCTGCGCTGCGCGGGCACCCTTGCCGTGATGCGTCACCTTGGCGGCAGGCTCCACTGGATGTCCGGGCTCCTGCTCGTGCCCGCGCTCCTCTCGACGGCCGCCGCGGCGGACACGCCGCCTGGGCCCGCGGCAGAGACGGCCGTGGCGCGCGCCGATCGGCTGTTCCAGGAGGCGCAGGCGCTCGCGACCGGGGGCGCCTGCGAGAAGGCGCTGCCGCGCTTCGAGGAGAGCCAGCGGCTCGACCCCGCGATCGGCACGCAATACGCCATCGCCGAGTGCGACGAGAGGCTCGGGCGGGAGGTGAGGGCGTTCCGCGCCTACGTCTCGATCGAGCGGCGCGCACACGAGGCCGGGAAGCCCAAGCTCGAGCGGCTCGCGCACGACCGAGTCGAGGCGCTCGCGCCCCGCATGCCCAGGCTGCGCGTGGCGCTCGACGAGGCGGATCTCGACGCCGTGATCACGATCGACGGCGAGGTGGCGGCCCGCGCGACCCCTGTCGTGGTCGAGCCCGGCGAGCACACGGTCCGCGTGCTGGCGAGCGGCCGCGCGGCGCGTGAGCTGCGGGGCGTCGCCGAGCCCTCGCGCACGGTGGAGGTGAGCGTCCCGCGGCTCGAGGCGCTGCGGGCTGGCCCGCCGCCCAAGCCCGATCCGCTCGGCCGGCGGACGCTCGGCGTCGCGCTCGGGGCGACCGGCGCGGGCGTGGTCATCGCTGGCGGCGTCTTCGGGGGCGTAGCCCTCTCGAAGCGTGCCGACGCCGCGGCCGCCTGCGAGGACCGCACGCGCTGCGCGACCCAGGCGCAGGCCGACGCGTGGTCGTCCGCCGCGAGCGCGGGGAACGTCTCGACGGCGCTCGTGGTGGGTGGGCTCGTGCTCGTCGCCGCCGGCGTGACGTTGTACCTGGCCTCGCCCAGGCCCTCCACGCGGGCGGCCGCGACGCTCGCGACGCTCGCGGCGGGAGCGCCCGTCGCGTGGTAGCTGTCCGGTCTTGGCGCGAGGCGTCCGCGCTGCTCCTGGCGCTCGCGCTCGGAGTGGGTGCAGGATGCAACCTTTTGTTCGACATCGGGCGGGGCGCGGTCGCCACGGACGGCGGCGCGGACGACCCCGGCGAGGCCGCTCCTCCCTCGCGCGCGGACGCCGACGCGCCCGTCGATGCGCCCGCCGACGCCCCGCCGGCCGAGTGCGGCCTCCCGCGCGGCGGG
>DAORJJ010000828.1:0-2419 GCA_035439005.1 Polyangiaceae bacterium
CTCGCCCCGGAGTCCGCGCCCGACGAAGGCCGCGAGCCGACGCCGCCCTCGAAGCCGAAGAGCACGTTCTCGGCCGCCTGGGCCCTCCTCGGCGTCGTGAAGATGCTCGTCCTCTTCGGCGGCATCTGGGCCCTGATGACGCGCGAGCTCGTCGACCCTATAGGCCTCGTGGTTGGGTACGGATGCCTGCCCCTCGGGGTGTCGTTGCGGGGCCTCCTGCCCGCGCTCCGGCCGCGCGCCGCCACCCGGCGGGGTCGCGGCGAGCCCTAGTTTTCCGCGAAATAGCGCCGCCTCGCGCAATTTTTTCGCGCTTTTTTCAGGCGCAACGAATGGTGCTTTTCTCAAAAACTCTGTGATAGGAAGCGCACTCGCATGCCGGAGCACACGTCCTTTCTGAGCTACCTGGTCGCCATGTTCCCCGCCCTCGGGAAGAACATGGAGAACTTCGGCAACACGTTCGTGGGGCACCACCCCGTGGGCGAGCACCAGGCCGAGCCCATCGCCGCCGTCGTGCTGGTGGTCGCCATCCTCCTCGGCATCGCGTTCGCCGTCCGCAAGCAGATCGCCGACTACGACAAGTCGGTCATCCCGGACGAGACCCTCTCCCTCCGCACGCTCGTCGAGGTCGTGGTCACGTACTTCTACACGCTGATGCGCGACATGATGGGCCCCGAGCGCGCCAAGCGCTACTTCCCCATCATCGGCACCTCCGCCCTGTTCATCCTCGTGGCGAACTTCCTCGGGATGATCCCGGGCTTCCTGCCGCCCACCTCGAGCCTGAACGTCACCGCGGCCTGCGCGATCATCATCGCCGTTGCGTTCAACTACTACGGCGTGAAGGAGAACGGGCTCGGCTACTTCAAGCACATGATGGGCCCGGTGCTGCCGCTGGCCATCCTCATCTTCCCGCTCGAGCTGCTCACGATGTTCGTCATCCGCCCGGTGACGCTCGCGCTCCGGCTCATGCTCAACATCGCGGTCGACCACCTCCTCGCGTCGATCATGGTGGCGATCTTCGCGCTCTTCCTCCCCATCCCCATCCTCATCCTCGGCACGCTCGTCGCCGGCGTCCAAGCGCTCGTCTTCTGCCTGCTCGCCTCCATCTACATCACGCTGGCGACCGAGCACGAGGACCACGGCGACGGTCACGGCCACGCCGAGGGCCACGCCAAGGCGGAGCTCGGCGCGAAGGCGCACGCCTAGGGCCACACATCTCCTCCCCTTCGAGCGTGCTCGAAGGGGGTAGTCAGCTCGAAACAAAGAGACTAAAGAGCGCGCTCGGTCGCGAACGTCGTCCCCCGGCGCGCTCCCAACCCCCTACGTACCTACCGTAATTCGGATTCTGAAGGAGCCTCCAATGTCGACCTCCCGCAAGCTCGGTCTCATGGCGCTGAGCGCCACCGCCACCCTCCTCGTCCCGCTCGCTGCCTTCGCGCAGGAAGGCGCTCACGCCGGCGCGAACGCCAACGACGTGAAGATGTACGCGGCGGCCGGCGCGGGCTTCGCCATCGGTCTCGGAGTGCTCGGTGGCGCCGTCGGTCAGGGCCGCGCGGCCGCCGCCGCGCTCGAGGGCATCTCGCGCAACCCCGGCGCCGCCGCCCGCATCCAGACCCCGATGATCCTCGCGCTCGCGCTCATCGAGTCGCTCGTGCTCCTCAGCTTCGTCATCGCGTTCTTCCTGAACGGCACCGCCTCGAAGTGAGCGCCTCGCGGGCCTGAGGGCTCGCGGCGTCTTGTTCGAGACACAGCGGGAGAGGCGCCGATCCATGCGGATCGAGCGCCTCTCTTCTTTTCATGGTCGCAGGCTCAGTCGACCTGGACCGACGCGATGGCGCGCTCGACGGTGGCCTCGGCCGGCGCGAAGTGTGCCGTGTCGCCGGCCGCCTCCACCAGCACGACGTGGTCGCCCTTCACGAAGACGGTGACCCAGTACCGGTGCTCGCGCGCGTTCCGCGTCAGCGTGTAGCGGAGCTGCTTGCCCTCGAGCCCGCCGCGCGACTTCACGGCCTGCTCGGAGCGCTTGACGTAGCCCGCGCCCGAGAGCCGGAGATCGATGCTCTCGGCCCAGAACTCGGTGTTCGCGCGCAGCTCGTTCTTCTCGGCGCGGGCCGCGAGCACCACGCCACGCGCGCTCGTGGCGCGGTAGCCGAAGGTCGCGTCGTGGCCGAGGGTGGCGAAGCCGCTCGGGGTGTCGAGGCGCGCGGTCGTGGAGCAGCCGGTCGCGCAGGCGAGGGTCGCGGCCACCGTGACGGCGAGCGCGGCGGAGCGGAGCGCGCGGCAGGCGGGGCGAGTGAAGAGCGCGAGGCGGGTGAGGCGGGCGAGGGCGTCCATGGGGGCTCCGGATCAGTTCTTGGTGAGGGCGAGGAGGGGATCGACGCCGAGGCCTTGGAGCCACGGGACGGGGAGGGTGGGGGTCGCG
>DAORJJ010000829.1:0-2419 GCA_035439005.1 Polyangiaceae bacterium
GAGGATGGTGCCCTCGCACACGCCCGAGACCAGCTGCGGCTCGAGCGAGGCGAGCGGGTCGACGAGCGCGAGCACGCACCGAAAGCGCGCGCGGAACTGGCGGCCCTCGTCGGCCAAGGGGGCGAGCGCCGCCAGCAGGGCGGCGTTGTTCTCGCCGTCGGTCGCGCGCGAGTGGGCGTAGCGCGCAGAGCGCACGCCGGGCGCGCCGTCGAGGACGTCGACCTCGAGCCCCGAGTCGTCGCCGACGGTGAGCATCATCGTGGCGCGCGCGAGGGCCACCGCCTTCTTGGTGGCGTTCTCGGCGAACGTGGCGCCGTCCTCGACCACCGTCGGGGCGCGCGTGAGCACGTCGGTCGGCGCGAGCACGTCCACCGGGAGCGAGCGCAAGATGGCGCGTATCTCCTTGAGCTTGTGGACATTTCCCGTGGCCAGCACGAGCGAGTGCCTCACGGCGCGGCCTGCGTGAGCGCGGCGAGGTCCACGCCGTGCGCGGAGAGGGCCGCGCGCTGAAGGGCCACGAGGCGCTGTACGCCGTCGAGGCCGAGGTCGACCATGCGATCGAGATCGGCGCGCGGGATGGGCGCGCCCTCCGCGGTGCCCTGCACCTCGACGATGCCGCCGTCGGCGGTGGCGACGAGGTTCAGATCGACGCCGGCCTTCGAGTCCTCGAGGTACATGAGGTCGAGCCGCAGCTCGCCGTCGAGCCAGCCCACGCTGGTCGCCGCGACGGGCGCGCGCAGCACGGGTCGCTCGAGCCGGCCACCCCGACGGAGCTTGTCGAGGGCCACGGCCAGCGCCACGAACGAGCCGGTGATCGCCGCGGTGCGCGTGCCGCCGTCGGCCTCGAGCACGTCGCAGTCGAGGGCGATCGTCCGCTCGCCCAGGGCGTCGAGATCGACCGCGGCGCGCAGCGAGCGCCCCACGAGGCGCTGGATCTCCTGGGTGCGGCCCGAGGGCGCCTTGCCGCGACCGTCGCGCGGCTCGCGCCGCTGAGGGTTCGCGCGCGGGTGCATCTGGTACTCGGCGGTGATCCAGCCCTTGCCCTTGCCCTCCAGGAACGCCGGCACGCGGTCCTCGACCGAGGCGGTGCAGAGCACGACCGTCGCGCCCGACCGGTAGAGCGCGGAGCCCTCGGCGTACGAGTGGAAGCCGAGCTGCATGGTCACGGGGCGCAGGTCCGTGTTGGTGCGTGAGTCGGGGCGAGGCATGGCGCGAGTTAACCACGGGCCGTCGCGCGAGGACCAGCGCGATGCGCGCCGGGCGCCTCCGTCGCGGGGCGCGGCGGGGCCGCGTGCGGCTCAGTCGTGGTGGGCGCGCGCGCGCGGGCTGTCCGCCGACGCGAGCGGCAGCGCGAGCCGAAACACGGTGCCGCCGCCCTCGCGCGCCGACCAGCCGAGCGTCCCGCCGTGGGCCTCGACGATGCGCCGCGTGGTCGCGAGGCCGAGCCCGGTGCCCTCCCCCTTCGTGGAGAAGAACGGGTCGAACACGCGCTCGCGGAGCCCCTCGGGGATCCCTCCGCCCCGATCGGCGACGAGCAGGACGACGCTCATGCCCTCGGCGAGCACCGACAGCTCAATCACGCCGCCAGCGCCCCCGCTCGGGGTCGCCTCGCGCGCGTTGCGAAGGAGGTTCAGCACCGCCTGCCGGAGCTGCGCCTCGTCGAAGAGGGTCTGCGGGAGGTCGTCTGCGACGTCGACCGTGAGCTCGAGGCCCGCGCGCGCGAGCTCGGGCCTCGAGAACTTCGCCACGTCGAGCACCAGGGCGCCGAGATCTTCGGCGTCCATCCGCGACGTGGGAATGCGTGCAAGACGCAGGTATTCCTCGGAGAGGTTTCCGAGGCGCTCCACCTCGCGGGTGATCGCGGCGAGGAGGTCGCGCGCCTCCCCCGGGAGCGTGGCGCCGGCGAGCTCCTCGTCGAGCAGCTCGATGTTGAGAGAGATGGAGCTCAGCGGGTTTCGGATCTCGTGGGTCACGTGCGCGGCCATCTTGCCGATCGCCGCCAAGCGCTCGCTCGCGACGCTGCGGCTCTGGGCAGCGGCGACGGCCTCGACCATCTTCTCGAACGCCACGGCGAGCTCGCCGATCTCGTCGCTCGCGGGCGCGACCGGCTTCGGCGTGCGATCGCCCTGGGCGACGGCGCGCGCCCGCGCCGTGACCGCGCCGAGCGGCCGCAGCAGGCGGCCCTCGACGCCGTCCAGGAAGAACAGCGGCACGAACACCAGCATGACGATCAGCGTGGCGAACACGATCGACCCGCGGACCTCGCGCGACGCCTCGAAGATCACGTCGGCGGCGGCGCGCCGCTGGTCGGCCGGGCGGGCCGCGTCCTCCCGCAGGCGGCGCACGACGTTCTCGACGTCGATGATCGCGTCGTCGACCAGCGCGCCGATCGCGATCGTCAGGCCGCCCAGCGACATCG
>DAORJJ010000830.1:0-2413 GCA_035439005.1 Polyangiaceae bacterium
CTCCGCCATCGGGCCGCCGAGGGGCGAGGTGACGGGGAGCCCCGCGAGGTGCCCCTCGGACATCATGTCGAACGCGCGCCTCGAGGCGCCTGCGTCCGAGACCGTGGGCGGGTTGTCCGCGGCGGGCGCGAGCGGCGCGGTGGCGCCGAGCAGCGTGGCCGCGGCGACCCTCCGCTGCGAGTCGAGCTGACGGGTGGCCGCCGCGAGGGTCTCGGGATCCGGCTTCCAGTTGGGTCGCGTGAAATCGGAGAACTCGTCGGCGGGCAGCGGCGCGTCGACCACGACGGGCGCCGGCAGGTCGAGGCGCTCCTCCGGGATGCGCTGGCCGCACGCTCCGCAGAAGCGCGCCACCTTCAGGATCGTGTGCCCACACAGCGGGCAGCTTCGTGTCGACATGAGCCCACGCAACGGTACATGGTTTGCCCGCGGGCGGCGACAACCGCGTGCGCGCCGGGGGAGCCGCGCGACGGACCGATCGCGCCGCGCCCGCAATCGTGGCATAGGTCGCGCATGGCGAGCCACGCCGAGGGGCCCGGGCTCCACGTGCTCGTGCTGGGCTCGGGGTCGTCGGGCAACGCGGTCCTGGTCGAGTCGGCGGGCACGCGCGTGCTCGTGGACGCCGGCCTCGGCCCGCGGGTCTGCGCGGAGCGGCTCCGGCGCCTCGGGGTCGACCTGTTCCCGCGGGGGATCGACGCGCTCGTCGTCACGCACGAGCACGGCGACCACGCCGCGCACGTGCTGCCGCTCGCGCGCTCGCTCAAGTGCCCGCTCTGGCTCCACGCGGGCGTCAAGGCGCCCAAGGCGCGGGCCCGCTTCGCCGACGCGGTGGTGCCGCTCCGGCGCGAGGAGGCGCGGGCGCTCGGGGCGCTCGTGGTGGAGACGTGGCCGCTCCCGCACGACGCCCCCAACGTCGCGGTGCGCGTGTCCGGGCCGTTCGGCGCGTTCGCGTACGCGACCGACCTCGGCCACGCGCCGCGTGGCCTCGCCGCCTTCCTCGGGGCGAGCGACCTCGTCCTGCTCGAGGCGAACCACTGCGAGGAGCTGCTCGCGACAGGGCCGTACCCGGAGCGCCTCAAGCGAAGAATAGCTTGCGATACCGGTCATTTATCCAACAAACAGGCGGGCGCCCTCGTCGCGGAGATGGGGCGGTTCGGCGAGCCCCTCGTCGCGCTCTGCCACCTCTCGCGCACGAACAACACCCCCGAGCGAGCCCTCGCGGCCGTGCGAGCCTGCGCCCCCGCCGCGCGCGTGCGCGTGCTCGACCACGGCGCGACCGAGCGGCTCGTCGTGCGGGCGCCGTCGCGCCGCGCTCCGGTTCAGCTCTCGCTCGCCCTCGCGTGAGCGCCGCCGCGCGCGGGCGGCCTTCGGACCGCGCCGTGGCGCATCGAGGCGAGTCGGTGGCCGAGGGTCTTCAAATCGCGAGGGAGTGGGACTAGAAGCTCGCGCATGTCAGAACCCCGCCTCGTCCACTGCTCGAAGCTCGGCAAGGAGCTGCCGGGCCTCTCACGCCCGCCCTACAAGAACGAGCTCGGAAAGCGCATCTACGAGGAGATCTCGAAAGAGGCGTGGGACATGTGGCTGAAGGACTCGGTGAAGTTCATCAACACCTACCGCGTGGACCTCACCTCGGCCGAGGGGCAGAAGTTCATGTTCAAGCAGTGCTCGATCTACTTCGGTTGGGAAGAGGGCGATCTCGCCCAGACCGCGTTCGTGCCCGCCGACAAGAGCTAGCCGGAGGTCGACCCCACGTGATCACGACCCCCGCGAGCGCCCCGTCGTCCTTTTTTCCTCGCCTGTCCTCGCAGGCCGACCCGGCTTCGGGCCCGGAGTTCGCCCTCGGCGTGCCCGGGTTCTCGTACGCCGACCTCCACGTGCCCGCGCGCCTCGCGGAGCTCCACGCCACGTTCTGGGCGTGGTTTCGCGCCGAGGCGCCGGAGGCCGCGAGCACCTTCACCGCCTACGCCGACGCCGTCGCGAGCGGCGCCGCCGTGAAGCCGGAGGTCGCGAGCACGGCCGTGTTGGTCGCGGCGCCGTACGTGTCGCGCTTCGTGGGCCGCCTCTTCGCGGTCGAGGCGCCCCTCGACGCCCTCCGCGAGAGCACGGAGGAGCGCGGCGTCCTCTGGCGCTTCAAGGCGGCGTTCGCCAAGAAGCGCGTCCTGAAGGACAGCGCGGGAAAAGCGTGGACGGGCACACCGGCCCAGGCGACCGCCGTCGCGAGGGTCGCGCTCGCGTGCGCCGAGGTCGGCGCGGAGGCCCTCGCCGACGAGGAGCTCCGCGTGGCCAGCGCGGTGGTCGAGCTGGTCGACCTCGACGAGACCGCGCGCAAGAGCGCGAAGGCGGGCGGCGCGGTATGGACCCCCGCGCTCGCCGAGCGCGCGGCCGCCACCGACTCGACCGTGCTCATCACGGGCGA
>DAORJJ010000831.1:0-2411 GCA_035439005.1 Polyangiaceae bacterium
CCCTCACGCCGCCCGTGAGCCCTCACCCCGCCCGTGAGCGATGCGGCCGACGCGTGCCCCTCTCCCACCAGGGGAGAGGGGCCACGCGAGTTGCTCCGAAGAGGGGCACGTGGGGGTGAGGGCCGCGAGTCCGCTTGACACTTGCCGCGCGCGCTTCGGCGGCTGGCTACCGCTTGTGTCGAAGCGGCACATTCGCGAGCCCGTGATCCAGGGGGGCCCGTCGTCGACGAGCCACTTCATGCGAGCGCGAGGATCTCGATGGCGCGACCTCGGGAGATCAGGTCGGCCTCGAAGGCGCCGAGTGTCACGTCGGAGAGCGCCCCGAATGCGAGGGGACCGATCGTCACGTCCAGACCCAGATGCGCCGGCTGTCGGCGCTCGAGGTCGCCCTCGAACGCACCCTCTGGAATGACGACGGCCTCCCGCCCCAGCTCCTCTTCGACGTCCCTCGCCCGGATGTGTTGCGCGTTCTTCAAGTGCCAGAGCGCGCCCTCGAAGCTCAGCCCCCACTCCGTGGCGAGGTCGATGGCGAGCTGTCGGACGTCCGTGGTGTGGGGCGATATCCACCCTCCCGGGACGATGAAGCTGGGGGCAAAGCCGTTCGCCCGTTGCTCGACCGCGGTCGCGTCGACGCCACGGGAGACGAGCGTGAGCAGGTCCGTCTCGCCGCCGTCGACCACGAGATGGCAGAGCTCATGAGCCAGGACGGCTCGTCGTGAGAGCCTCGCCCTCGCCCTCGGCGAGCTCGTATTGAGCAGGATGACGGGCGCCGCGCCGGGCTCGTAGAGACTGGCCGCGATCACGTCGCCGCTCTCGAACGCGCTCCAGGCGACGTGCACGCCGTGCTCCTCGAGAAGGCGCCGCACCGAAGGAATTGGCGCCTTGCCGGGCCCGAGGTCGGCGCGCAGCCTCGCGCCAAGCCGGTAGCCCTGGTCCCAGGGCTCGGGCCAGGCGGCGACGCCGGACACCCTCCGCCGGGCGACGACGGACGCCGCCTCCTCGCCGCGCAGCGAGCGCAGATGCGCGAGGACGCGCCCCGCCTCTGCGGCGCGCGCGAGCAGCCGCGCGTCGCCCTCCGCGAGGGACGCGACGCCGCTCGGCGCACGGAATCGCGCGGTCGTTCGAGGCAAGCTGACCTCGCCTCGCCACAGCGCGGCGGGATCCACGGCGAGGGCCGACGCCAGCTTCGTGATCTCACGGGTCGTCGCCTGCGCGCCTTGCTCGAGGGCGAGCACCCTGTCGACGGGCAGCTCGGCGAGCGCGGCGAGTCGCTCGGCTGAACAGCCGAGGGCGTCACGCTGCTCGCGTAGCGCACACCCCAACGGAGACCCCGCGCTCATGCGGAGCACGATACCTCCGGCGCCGCGACCGAGCAACCCGAGCGGTCCGTGACGGGCGCGCCTCCACACCCCGCCCGCGAGCGTCGCGGCCGGCTGCCTCACGACCCTGACGGTGCTCGTTTTCTAGAAGGGCGATGGCGCTACGAGAGTCGGGTCCTCTCGATCCGCGCGGGTGACGACCCCGGCGTGTTCCTTCACGTTCTCGCCCTCTCCAGCGCGAGGACGTCCTGTAGATCGCGCGGGCGGCCCGCCGCCCTCTTGCTGGCGATGAGGTCCTCACGTGACAACACTCGCACGGGGGTACCGCGCCAGTCCGCGACCACCGCCCTCGAGAAGGCGGCGCCAATGTCGATGCCCGGGATGGAACGGTGGATGTCGACGCGGGTCGGCGGGGTGCCGAAGGCCATGAACTCCTCCGGCCCGAGCGCGAGCAGCAGGTCGATGACCGAACGTGGCGCCCCGAAGGCGCCGAGGGCCTCCGCCGCGCGCGCGAGATTGTCGTCACTCCCGACCAAGAGCAGATCGAGATCTTTGGTGTAGCGCGGCTCGCTGTGGAAGCTCACCGCCCAGCCACCGATCATCAAGTAGTCAACGCTCGAAGCGGCGAATTGCGACAACAGATCCCTGAAATCGGGGTGCAGGTCCACGCTTTCCTCCGAGCAACCAAACCTCGACGATGAGCTCCCACATGGCGTCGAGCTTCGCCGAGCTTGGCGCAGCCGCCCAAAAATCGAGCCCGTCCTGCTCGTGCTCCGCGAAGGTCTTCGCGACTCGGCATTCCCAGTTCCAGGTCGCCCGGCGCCGCGCGGCGCGGGCCTCGAGCCCGTTGTCCATTCTCGAAAGATAGCACGTCCTGCTCCCGGCTGCCGTGCGACGCGGCCGACTCGCGAGCCCTCAGCCCGCCCGTGAGCCCTCACGCCGCCCGTGAGCCCTCACGCCGCCCGTGAGCCCTCACGCCGCCCGTGAGCGACGCGGCCGACTCGTGCCCCTCTCCACACGAGTTGCTCCGCAAAGGGGCCCCTCTCCCCTTGTGGGAGAGGGGCACGTGGGGCTCGTGTCGCCCGCGAGGGG
>DAORJJ010000832.1:0-2405 GCA_035439005.1 Polyangiaceae bacterium
CGCCGCCGTCGAGCTGGTCGCGGAGCCTGTGGAACTCGAGCTCGGTGAAGAGCTCGCGGAGCCGGTCGACGTCGGCGCCGCCGTACGCGAGCGCGGCGGGGTCCCACGAGAGGTCCGCGGTGGCGTCGAGCGTGACGAGCCGCTGGGAGAGGCGCGCGTCGGCCTCGTGCTCGCGGAGCGCGTCGCGGAGCTTCGCGCGCTTCACCTCGTCCAGGCGCGCGTAGACGCCCTCGAGCGTGCCGAACTGGCTCAGCAGGTCGGCCGCGGTCTTGGGGCCCACGCTGGGCACGCCGGGCACGTTGTCGGAGGTGTCGCCGGTGAACGCGAGCAGGTCGCGGAGCTGGCTCGGGGGTACGCCGAACTTCGCCGCGACCTCGGCGGGCCCGTACACGCGGTCACGCATCGAGTCCCACAGCACGACGCGGGTGTCCTCGTCCCGCACGAGCTGCATGAGGTCCTTGTCGGCGCTGACCACCACGACCGACATCCCGTCGGCCAGCGCGCGGGCGGTGACCGCGGCGATGAGGTCGTCCGCCTCGAGGCCGTCTCGCTGAAAAATAGGGATCCCGTAGGCCTCGACGATCTCGCGGCACCGCACCATCTGCGAGGCCAGATCCGGCGGGGCTGGAGGGCGCGTCGCCTTGTACCGGGCGTCGATCGCCTTGCGAAAGCTCGGCGTGCGCGAGTCCATCGCCACGGCGAACATGGCGGGGCGGCGGTCGTTGACCACCTTCTGGAGCATGTTCACGGTGCCCATCACCGCGTGGGTGACCTCGCCGCGCGAGCTCGAGAGGGGCGCGATCGCGTGGTAGGCGCGGAACACGTACCCCGAGAGGTCGACCAGGTAGAGCACGCCCGGCGCGCCCGCGGGGGGCAGCGCGGCCGACTTGGTCACCGTCACGGGGCGCCTCGGATCATGGGTCGCGTATAGCGCCGTTCTCACCCCACCCGGCACCGGAAAAGGCGCGCGGGCGCTCCGCGTCACCCCGCTGGACGGTGCAGCCGCGTGGGACTACGCTTCATTGCGCGCTGCTGGGGGCCAAGGCGCGCTGGCGCGAGCGGCCTCCTCAGTCGGGCACGTAGTTTGCTAGCGAAGTAGACGCCCATGAACCAGACCCTGCCGCCGACCTCGTCCTCACTCGTCGCTGGAAAGTACCAGCTGGTGCGCCGCATCGGCCAGGGCGGCATGGGCTCGGTGTGGGAGGCGCGTCACGCGTCCCTCGGCACCACGGTCGCCATCAAGTTCATCGAGAACGACTACGCCGACAACACCGACGCGCGCACGCGCTTCGACCGCGAGGCCCGCGCGGCGGCGTCGATCCAGTCGAAGCACGCCATCCAGATCTTCGACCACGGCGTCACCGAGGACGGCAAGCCCTACATCGTCATGGAGATGCTCGTCGGCGAGCCGCTCGACAAGCGGCTCCAGCGGCTGAAGCGGCTGCCCCTCGCCGACGCGGCGCGCATCCTCCAGCAGGTGGGCCGGGCGCTCGCGCAGGCGCACGAGAAGGGCATCGTGCATCGGGACCTGAAGCCCGAGAACATCTTCCTCGTGAGCTCGCCCGACGACGACGAGGAGATCGCCAAGGTGCTCGACTTCGGCATCGCCAAGGTGCAGGCCTCGAGCGGCTCGCCCGGGCTCACCTCGAGCACCAAGACCGGGGCCGTGCTCGGCACGCCGTACTACATGTCGCCCGAGCAGGCGCGCGGGCTGCGAAACGTCGATCACCGCACCGACATCTGGTCGATCGGCGTCATCGCGTTCCGCGCGGTCACCGGCCGCCTGCCGTTCGAGGGCGAGTCGGTCGGCGACCTGCTCGTGAAGATCTGCACCTCTCCCCTCCCGGTGCCGTCGCAGGTCGCGCCCGAGCTCCCGCCGGCGTTCGACGCGTGGTTCGTCACCGCGCTCGAGCGAGAGCCCCAGCGCCGCTTCGCCACCATGGCCGAGGCGATCGATGGGCTCGCGTTCGCGGCGGGCATCACCCTGCGGCGCGGGCAGACCGGCACGCAGTCGGGCCAGCCCGGCCAGGCCGGCTACCTCGGACAAGGCCCGCTCGGTCCGCCGGGCAACCCGCAGGCGATGGCCGTGAGCGGGCCGCCCGTGGGCCTCGCCCCCACCATCGGCACGGATTCACAGCTCGCGGCGGGGCCCGGCGGCACGTCGGCGCCGTTCACGGCGAACGCCATCGACGAGTCGCGCGGGTTCGTCCGCGGGCCGAGCGGCCTCGTGATCGGCGGCATCGCCGCGGCGGTGCTCGTGCTCGGCCTCGGGGCCGGGGGCCTCACCCTCTTCGCGCGGAGCCGCGCCGCCGCGGCGCAGTCGTCGGTGGGGGTCGTGGCCACGCCGCCGCCGCCCGTGAGCGCCGCCGCGCCGCTGCCGAGCATCGAGCCGCTCACGGCCGCGC
>DAORJJ010000833.1:0-2402 GCA_035439005.1 Polyangiaceae bacterium
CCGCACGACGTCCGCGAGCTTCGCGTAGTCCGCCCGGAGCGCGGCGCGCGCGTCGTCGAGCCGCCCAAACGCGTCGAGGTACTCGAGGTGGCTCGCGGGATCCGTGAGGCTCACGCTCTCGTGCTGGGAGGCGATGTCGCAGAGGTCCTTCGCGAGCTCGGCGAGCTGGGCCGCGGTCGAGAGGCGGCCGTTCAGGAAGGCGCGGCTCCGCCCCTCGGCTTGCACGACGCGGCGCACGACGAGCTCGCCGTCGCACGGGATGCCCGCTTGGGCGAGCCGCTCGAGCGCGCGCGAGCCCGAGGGCAGCTCGAAGCGCGCCTCGACCTCGGCTTCCTTCTCGCCGGTGCGGACCACGTCCGGGCTCGCGCGGCCCCCAAGGACGAGGCCGAGGGCGTCGACGAGCATCGACTTGCCGGCCCCAGTCTCGCCCGTGAGCACGTTGAAGCCCTCCTCGAACTCCACGGAGAGTCGATCGATGAGCACGAGGTTCTGGATCGACAGCTCGAGAAGCATGCCGGTCGGTACCGCGCCTCGTCGGCCTTGTCGACGGGATTGCGCGCATACACACGCACACATGACACCACACGACGCACGACGTCGCCTACGCGTCGCCCACACGGCCAGGCAAGTGCTTGATACTTATCGTATTTTTGGCGTCATTCTTGACGTTTGACGGCACAGTTCGTTAGGGTTCGCGCGCCCAGACCGACGAGAGTTGGGCGCACGCGCGGACCACCGGGCGGGGCGTGACGATCGGAGCACCATGGCCGCCAAGACCGCCAAGACCCCGCCCAAGAAGCGCGGACACATCCCGCCTCCCGAGGCGCTCAAGCCCCTGACGATCGAGGAGCGAGCCCAGAAGCTCGACCAGCGCCTCCAGGCGGCCGACCCCGAGTTTCAGCGCCAGTACCTCGAGGCCCTCGACATGTCGTGGATCTACCACGACAGCGCGCTCGAGGGCACGGTGTACACCCAAGAGGAGCTGCGCATGGCGCTCGACCCCTCTGCGGTGCTCGTGGCGGAGTCGAGCCTCCAGCCCATCTGCGAGGAGATCCGCCGCCACCGGGAGGCCCTCGAGTACGTGCGCGACTTCGCCCTGCGAAAGCGGCTCCCCGTCACGCTGGACGTCGTGAAGAAGATCTACCTGATCTTCCACCCCGAAGAGGGCGACATCAAGACAGTCCGCTACCGCAAGGACGTCCCGCAGCATCGCCTCTATTTCCACGAGTACGCGCCGCCCGAGAAGATCCCCGCGAAGGTGCGGCAGGTCATCGACTGGCTGAACGATCCCGAGACGCGCAAGGCCCGCGGGCCGCTGCGGATCGCCGCGCGGGCGCACTACGATTTGCTCCGCGTGTTCCCCTTCACCAGCGACAGCGGCAAGGTGGCGCGTCTGCTCCTGAACCTGCTGCTTCTGCGCGCGGGCTATCCGCCGTCGATCGTCCACTCGACCGAGCGGCAGCGCTACTACGAGGCGCTGAAGGGCTCGAGCACCGCCATGAGCCAGATCATCCTCGAGGCAGTCGAGAACAACCTCGCCTCGGTGGAGAAGCTCCTCGACAACTACGAGGCGCGGCGCCGCTGACGCCGGCGCGGCCTGCGGCGCCCGGAGCGCGCGCTCGCGCGCGAACGCCAAGAACTGGAAGCCGGGGCCGCTCTCTTGCTAGGGTGCGCGCGACCCGGCCGGCGCTCGGCGGGCACCTGCAAGAGGCGGAAGGAACCGATGGCTAGCGCGCTCGACGCGTCCGTGACGCTCGAAGACGTCCTCACCGTGGTGGCGGCGAAGCGCGTGCCCCTCGCGCCCGAGCTCGCCGGTTACCTGGTGCTGGAGGTCGCCGACGGCGCCGATCCCATGGGGGGCGCCGTCGAGCCTCGCTCGGTGTTCATCGGCGACGAGGGCAGCGTGGCGGTCGTGCGCGCGCGGCGCGCGGAGCCGACGGCGCAGGACGCCGAGGCCTCGGCGCGCAGCCTCCTCGCGCGGTTGCTCGAAGCGGGCGGCTCGACCACGCCCGCGCTCACGGCGACCGCTCGGCGACGCTCGACGGGCGGGCTGCGCGCGCTCGCCACGGAGATCGAGTCCGCGCTCATCCCCGTGAACCGGGCGGCCGGCCGCCGCGCGCTCGCGAGGCTCGCGCGCGAGGTGAAGCGCGTGACGCAGGGCGTGGGCCGCAACGCGACCACGTCGCCCGCCTCCCGGCGCGACGAGCCTCGCCCCGACGCGCCCGCCTCGGCGCGGGAGCCCGCGCCGCGCGTCGAGCGCTGGGACGAGCCCGCGAACCCCTTGCCCCTCGTGCCCGCCGACGACACGCCTCCGCCGGCCGTGGCGGTGAGCCCCGTGGCGACCGCGCGAGACCCGTTCCCGCCGGCCCCGGCCCGGGCTCCCGCCCCGCCGGCCGGCGCCG
>DAORJJ010000834.1:0-2400 GCA_035439005.1 Polyangiaceae bacterium
CGGGCTCGCCGGGCGCGGGCGCCACCGGGGGGAGCGCCGTCGCCGCGACCTCGTGCCCCTCGTCCGCGGCGGCCACCGGCGCGCCCTCGCCGGCGCGGCCGAGCCGATCTTCTTGGGGAGCGTCGCCCACGACCCGGTGTGGTTAGCCGGGCTTCGCCCCCGTGGCAATCCCCCCGCCCGCCGCCCGAGCGCTCGACGAGGGCGACGAAACCGATTATTTAGGGGGGGCTCTCGGAGGGAGGCGCAAGCCGCGGGGGCGAGGGAGCGAACAGGCATGTCCACCGGCCGCGTCAAGCAACTCATCATGCTCGGACGAGAGCACTACGCCAAGCAGGAGTTCGAGCAGGCCGAGAGCCAGCTCCGCGAGGTGCTCGCCGAGTGCGACCGCTACGCCGACGTCCACGACATGCTGGGCGTCATCTGCCACGGGCGGGGCAACTTCGTGGCCGCCGAGCACCACTTCGAGCGCGCGCTCGAGCTGAACCCGGCCTACACCGAGGCCGCGCTGAACCTGGCGGTCACCTACAACGACCGCGGCAAGTACGAGCTGGCGCGGGAGATCTACGCCAAGATCAAGGTCGCGCCGGGCACCGCCATCGAGCCCTTCGCCCGCGGGAAGATCGCGAACATGCACGCGGAGGTGGGCGAGGCGTACGCCGACGCCGGCATGCTCCACGAGGCGGTGCGTGAGTACGAGAGCGCCACGAAGCTCTGCCCTGGGTTCGCCGACCTCCACGTGCGGCTCGCCGTGCTCCACCGCCAGCTCGGCGACCACCAGGCGGCGAAGGCGGCCTACGAGAGCGCGATCGGGGCCCGCGAGCCCTACGTGCCGGCCCGCATCGGCCTCGGCATCACGTTGCTGTCTCTCGGCGACACCGACGGCGCCGCCGCGCAGTGGCAGCGCGCGCTCGAGCTGGAGCCCGAGAGCGCTCAGGCCAAGCTCTACCTGCGCATGCTCGAGCGCACGCGCACCGCGCCGCCTCCGCCCCCCGCGTGACGGCGCCGCCCGAGCCTCCGCCTGTCGGCGCCCGCCGCGGCGTCCGCGCCCGCGTGCGGGCCTTCCTGCAGCACGACAAAGTCAAGGCCGTTTACCATCGACTGCGCGGGGGAGAGCTCACCCCTTGGCGCGCGGCGGCGAGCGTCTTCGTCGGCGTGCTCGTGGGGACGACGCCGCTCTACGGGCTCCACTTCGTCCTCGTCATGGCGCTGTGCGTGCCGCTGCGGCTCGACACGGCGGTCGCCTACGTGGCCTCGAACGTGTCCCTGCCCATCTTCGCGCCGTTCATCAACGTGGCCGAGGTGCAGCTCGGCGCGTGGCTCCGCACGGGCGCGTTCATCCACCTCGACCGGAAGGACTTCGAGGCGCGGGGGCCGTTCGACTACGCGCTCGAGCTCTTCTTCGGCACGCTGCTGTTCAGCCCGGCGACCGCCACGCTGGCGGGCCTCGTCACGTACGCGGGCACCGCCCTCGCGCGGCGCGGCCGATCCGCGCGCGCGGCGCAGGCCTCGAAGCGGGAGGACGACGTGGAGGCCGCGCCCCCCACCGACGAGGCCGCGGGCTGAGCCAGCGCGCGGCGCCGCTCAGAAGCCGACGACGAACGCGGCGGTCCCGCCCAGCAGGAGCTGCGGATCGACCGACGCGGTCTGCGGCCCGGCGTCGAAGAACACCGCCGACGGATCGAACGACAGGTCGAGGGCCATGTTCGCGCCGAACACGTGCCGGAACCCGAGCCGCCCGCGGATGTGCCCGGTGTTGAACAAAGTCGGCGAGGCCCGATCGAGCGCCGCGTAGCGCTCGTAGCCGGGGCCGAGCCCCAGGAGGATCGCGTTCGAGCCGTAGGAGTCGAGCTTCACGCGGAGCTCCGCGCCGACCCAGAGCGCGACGCCGCCGACCGCCTCGCGCGCCTTCGTCCCGAACGCGGCGAAGCCGAACTCGCCGACGATCGACAGGTTCGAGGTGACCGAGTAGCGCGGGCTGACGCCCACGTTGTAGCCCACGCTCGACGAGAGGAAGCGCTTCGGGAAGCCGCGGATCGACAGGTAGAACCCGAACGCGCCGCCGGTGCCGGTCCGGACCGCCGAGGCGTCGGCCTGATCGCGCTTCTTCACGCGGGCCGCGTAGTCGTCGTAGCTGACGGCCTCGTCGCCCTTGCCGTCGCCCTTGCCGTCGCCCTTGTCGCCGTCGCTGCCCGCCTTCGCCGACGCGCCCTCGCCGTTGATCGACAGCGACGCGCTCGCCGAGGCGCCGCCGCCCTTGTCGTCGTCGCGCTTGCCCCCGCCACCGTCCGTCTGGCCCGTGAGCACCTGGATGCGCTCCTCGACGGTCTTCGCGTCCGCGCCCTCGGGCCGCGCGTACAGGTACGCGCGGTAGTCTTCGACCGCGGCGGCCGCGTTGCCGAG
>DAORJJ010000835.1:0-2366 GCA_035439005.1 Polyangiaceae bacterium
GGGGCGGCCCCGTCGCCGTCGCCCGCGCCTGGGGTGGCGGGGGCGCCGCCGTCGTCAGGGGGCACGGCTCTTCCGGATGCGCTTGACGAGGCCGCCGATGACGGCGTCGCTCAGGTCGAATTTGGGCATCTGTCCGCGGCCGGCGCGGATGGTCGCCGCCAGCTCCTCGTCTTTCACCCGCGCCTGCCAGTCGGCGCGCGTGAGGTCAGGCGCCTTGACCATCGGCCCCGACGGGCCGTCGCCGCGGCCCTCCGGCCCGTGGCACTGCGCGCACTGGGCCCCCCAGGTGAGGTCGGCCAGGTGCTCGGCCTCGTCGCGCGGGGCCGCCTTCTGCGCGGGCTTCTGCCCAGGCCCTGGCGCGGCGCCCGACGGATCGTGATCGGTGGGCGTCCACTCGGCGAGCCCGCTGGCCGAGGGCGCGCGGTCGCACGCGGCGGCGAACGCGAGCGCGCCGAGGAGCGCGAGGAGCGCGAGGGGGGACCGCGTGGCCAGGCGAGGGGAGCGCACGGCCGCGACGCTAGTGCCTCGCCCCGGGGACTTCAATCGGCTCGACGCCCGCGGGGGCGGGCCGCGGCGCATTTGGGCTGTGCGACGGCGCCCGACGGCGCTACGCTCCACGCAGGCGTGGACTCGCTTCGAGCCGCGACCCGGAGGTGCTGAAATGTACGCAAATACCGCTGGCGCGTCGAGCCGCGTCGTGAAGGTGACTGTTCCCGCGCTCCGCGCGCGCAAGGTAGACGGCCCCAAGATCGCGATGGTGACCGCCTACGACTTCACGATGGCGACCCTCGTGGACGAGGCCGGGGTCGACATGGTGCTGGTCGGCGACTCCCTCGGGATGGTCGTCCAGGGGCTGTCGAACACCATCCCCGTGAGCCTCGACGAGATGGCGTACCACTGCCGCGCCGTCGCGCGGGGCCTCCGGCGCGCCCACCTCGTGGGCGATCTGCCCTTCATGAGCTACCAGGTGTCCCCTTCGCAGGCCGTGGAGAGCGCCGGCAAGCTCATGAAAGAGGGCATGTGCGAGAGCGTGAAGCTCGAGGGCGGCGAGGAGGTCGCCGAGCACGTGCGCCGCATCGTGCGCGCGGGCATCCCGGTCGTCGGTCACATCGGCCTCACCCCGCAGAGCGTCCACGCGCTCGGCGGCTTCAAGGTGCAGGGCCGGGCCGAAGGCGCCGCCGACAAGCTCCTCCGCGACGCGCGCGCGCTCGAGGAGGCCGGGGTGTTCGCCCTCGTGCTCGAGGCCATCCCGCCCGACCTGGCGGAGCTCGTGACCGCCGCCGTCAGCGTGCCGACCATCGGCATCGGGGCCGGGCCCGGGTGCGATGGGCAGGTCCTGGTGTGCACCGATCTGCTCGGCCTCGTGCGTGGGCACCGTCCCAAGTTTGCTAAACAATTCGCGCAGTTGGCTGACGCGGCGGTGGGCGCCTTCGAGACCTACGTCGCCGACGTGCAGTCCGGCGCCTTCCCGGGCCCCGAGCAGACCTACAAACCGCTCGGGCTCGCCGAGTCGCGGCCGTACCTCGTCAACGAGGAAGAGGCGCCCGCGCTCGACGCCCCGCTCGCGCTCGACCTCTGGCACTGACCGCGCCGGGCGCCGTCTCCGCGCGGCGTCCGCCGAGTCACCGCATCATCGTCGCGAAGAAGTCGGCCACGGCCTTGGGCGCGTACCCCGCGACCGCGTGGCCCACACCCTTCGACTCGCAGTAGACGACGGGCGCGTCGGCGGGGCAGCCGGGGGCGCGCGTGCACTCGGGCAGCGCGTCCTGGACGAGCTCGGTGCCGCACCCGTTCTTCTTCATCCAGAAGTCGCGCGAGGCCCGCGCGCCGGCCACCGGCAGCGCCGCGTCGTCGGCGTCGTGGGTCATCCACACCGCGAGCGGCCCGTCGCACTTGGTGGAAAAGGGGCCTGGGCCGGACACGGCGCCGATGGCGCGGAGGGCGCTCTTCCGCTTGCAGCCGAGCTGCTGGGCGAAGTTGCCACCGGAGCTGAAGCCCGTCGCGAACGCGAGCCCCGGCTGGACGCAGTAGGTGGCGGCCAGGTTAGCCAAGATGGCGTCGACGAACAGCAGATCCTCGTCCGCGTCGAGATCCCACCGAGTGACGAGCCCGCCCGTGCCGTCGGCGCGGGTGCGGGGCAGGGCCTGGGGATAGACGAAGATGGCGGGGGGAGCGGCCTTCTCGACGCCGAACCAGTCCCGCTGGGCCTCCGGGTGCGTGTCCGTGGCGCCGTGGAAGACGAACACGACGGGGTAGCCCTTGCGTGGCTCGTACGTGGCGGGGAGGCTGACGTAGAGCTCGCGCTGCTTTCCGGCCGCCGTGAGGGTCTGCTTCGGGAGGAGGCCGGTGCGCGCGGGCGCCACGCC
>DAORJJ010000836.1:0-2354 GCA_035439005.1 Polyangiaceae bacterium
CCCGCGCCGTGACGCGGGTGTCGCCGCCTCCCCGCGCGACCTCGAGCTCGACGCGCCCGTGGGGCCTCTCCGCGGCGGAGGCGACGGCGGCCTCGAGCGCCGACGCGCGGCTGCCCACCAGCTCGGCCTCGCCGTCGATCACCGCCTGCGGCGTGTAGCTGCCGCGCCCGAGGCCTGCGTACCCGGCCTGGCGCGTGGTCGCCGACGGCGACGAGAACGGATCCGGCCAGCCGAGCGAGTCCCAGTAGTCGACGTGGTGCGCCACGAGCACCACGCGCGCCCCCGGCACGGGCTGGGTCCGGAGCAAGCGCTCGGCGACGGCGTCGGCGGGCGGGCAGCTCGAGCACCCCTCGGACGTGAAGAGCTCGACGAGCACGGGGGCCGGCCCGCTCGGCGACAGCGCCGGCGACGGCAGCGGGCTCGACGACGGCGACGGCGACGCGAGCGACGGCGCGAGCGGCGGCGTGGACGACGGCGCGGGGGCTGGGGCCGTGCACGCGCACGCGGCGGCGAGGAGCGCGGAGAGCGCCACGCGGGCGTGAGACAGCGCGGAGCGGGCGAAGGCGGAGCGGGCGACGAAGAGCATCGGAGGGCACTACGCGGTGGGCGCGCGCCCGTTTCGCTCGCGCGGCGGGAAGCGGTCCTTCGCGCGCTGTTCAGCTGGACGGCCTCCCACAACGTTCGCTAGGTCCAGGGCATGGCCAACGATCCCGCGCCCCTCCACGCCGGCGTCGACCCCGAGCCCGCTGGCCCCGAGGTCGCGACCGAGGCGCCGGCCGCGCGGGCCGGGGGCGACGCGCCCGTCACGGGCCAGAAGACCACCGTGGCCCTCGCGGTGCTCATCGCCCTCGTGGCGCTCCCGCACCTCGTGCCGCCGTCGCGCTCGCCCTCGTGGCTCGTCCGCCTGCGCATCGGGCAGCTGCCGTGGGAGGCCGCCGCCGAGCTCGACGAGCCAGAGGCCCACGGCGACGCGAAGCCGCGCCCCGAGGCGCCCGCGCCGAGCGCAGGGGAGACCGCGCTGCAGGCGGCGGGCAACCAGGCCACCGAGGCGAACGCCCTCCCGAGCAACGCGAACGCGAGCGCGCCGCTCGATCCCGAGGTGCTCGCGAAGACCGCGGGCTCCCTCGCGATCGACGATCCTACGGGCCACGCGCTCGATGCATTCTACACACAGTTGGCGGCGACCGCCGCGAAGCAGCCTGGGGCGGTCACGCGCATCCTCCACTACGGCGACTCGGTCATCACGAGCGACTACATCTCCGGCACCCTGCGCCGGCGGCTCCAGGCGCGCTACGGTGACGCCGGCCACGGCTTCATCCTCGTGGCCAACCCGTGGGAGTGGTACTTCCACAACGACGTCGTCCACTACGCGGGCGAGGGCTGGAACGCGAACCGCATCACCGGCCCCTTCACGAACGACCACCAGTACGGCCTCGGCGGGGTCACGTTTCACGGCCAGGGCGGCGCCGTCGCCACGTTCGGGGCAGCCGACAAAGGCGACTACGGGCGCGCGGTGTCGCGCTTCGACGTGTACTACCTCGCGCAGCCCGGCGGCGGCGACTTCGAGGTGCAGTCGGGCGACAAGACCGAGCGGGTCTCCACGCGGGCGGAGGCCAAGGCCTCGAAGGTCTACTCGCTCAAGGTGGAGGACGGCCAACGCAAGATGCGCCTCCGCGCGATCGGCGGCGGGGACGTGCGCCTCTTCGGCGTCGTCCTCGAGCGCGACGTGCACGACGTGCCCGGCGCGCCGCCGGCGCCCGGCGCGGTGGGCGTGGTGTACGACGCGCTCGGCGCCAACGGCGCGCAGAGCCTGCTGTGGGTCCCCATGGACGACGGGCACTGGCGCGAGCAGATGACCCTTCGCAAGCCCTCGCTCGTGGTGCTGCAGTTCGGCACGAACGAGAGCGAGGCGCCCGTGTTCTCGGAGGCCTCCTACGAGCGCACCCTGACCACCGTCCTGCTCAAGGTGAAGGCGGCGGCGCAGGGGGCGTCGGTGATGCTCGCGGCCCCCCTCGACCGCGGCGAGCGCACCGGCGGCGTGGTGAAGACGAAGAAGATCATCCCGAAGATCGTGGCGTCGCAGAAGAAGGTCGCGCTCGCGAACGGGTGCGCCTTCTGGAACACGTACGAGGCCATGGGGGGCGAGGGCACGATCGGGCGGTGGCTGAAGGCGAAGCCCGCGCTCGCGTCCTCCGACCTCACGCACCCTACGCCCGCCGGCGCCGAGGCGATCGGCGTGCTCTTCGAGAAGGCCATCGTCGCAGGCCTCGCCGCGCGGCAGGGCCGGGGGGACGCGGGCCCCTAGCCCTACTTTCGCACGGTGGCACGCCGGAGGCCCCAGCGCCGTAGCTGAG
>DAORJJ010000837.1:0-2353 GCA_035439005.1 Polyangiaceae bacterium
CGACCCGCAGGCGATCCCCTACGGCACGCCGGTGTGGCTGGACACCACCGAGCCCCTCTCCAGCACCCCGCTGCGCCGCCTGGTGATGGCCCAGGACACCGGCGTGGCCATCACGGGCGCGAGCGGGTCGGGCGGGCCGGGCGGGTCGGGAGGGTTGGGAGCGTGTGTCCACGCCGACTACCCTAACGCCGCCGCTCGGCGGCGACACTCCGGAGCTTGCGGCCGAATTCGGATCCGGTCGTGCGTCACCGACGACGCGCCGTGGAGACCCGTTCGGGGGGAGGCCGCGACGCGCGTGACGCGAAGATGCCGCAAATTCGCCCCGTTCGGCAGGTGCCGCGATGGCACTCTCCGTGCACCGTCCCAGGGCATGAACACCTCCACTTCCTCTCTTCGCGCTCGCTTCTTCGGGTCTCTCGCCACGCTCGGCGTCGCGTCGCTGCTGGCGATCGGCTGCAGCTCCTCCACCACGCCGCCCACGTCCGACGGAGGCACCGGCACCTCGACGCCGAGCCCGAGCGGAACGCCGACCGGCACCGCGACGCCGAGCGCGTCGCACGACGGCGCCTACTCGGGCACGTACAGCGGCGACGACAAGGGCCCTGTCACGATGAACGTCTCGGGGGCCAACGTCGACGTCGTCGCGACCGTCGGCGGCAAGCAGTACCCCGGCAGCGGCACCCTCGACGCCGCGGGCGCGGTGAGCGTCGGCATCGGCGTGGGCGGCGGCCTCATCGTCACGTTCGAGGGCTCCTTCGCGGGCGGCAAGGGCTCGGGCACCTGGCGCTCGTCGGCCGGCGGGAAGGGCACCTGGTCGGTCGCGCGGTAGCCCGCGCGCTCAGCCGTCGTCGTCGTCGCGCGAGAGCCCGAGCCGCGCGAGCGTGCGCTGGAGAAACCTCCGGGAGACTCCAGCGCGCTCGGCGGCCCGGGTGACGTTGCCCTCGGTCTCGCGCAGCATGGCGCGCACGTAGACGCTCTCGAAGGCCTCGACCCACCGCTCGCGCGCCTCCTTCAGCGGCAGCGACAGGGGGACGAGCACCTCGAGGCCCTCGGGCAGCGGGCCCGGCGGGAGCGGCGCGGAGGCAGGCGCGGCCGACGCGTCTTGCACCTGGCCGAGCGCCACGGCGCGCTCGACGTGGTTGCGGAGCTCGCGCACGTTGCCCGGCCACGAGCGCGCCTCGAGCGCGCGCAGCGCCTCGGAGGAGAGGCGCGTGTTGGGCGGCGCGAGCCGCTCGAAGAACCTGCGAGCGAGCAGGGGCACGTCGCCCTGTCGGGCCCGAAGCGGCGGGAGGGTGATCTCGACGACCGCGAGGCGGTAGTAGAGATCCTCGCGGAACGTGCCCTCGTTCACCGACCGCGCGAGCGTGCGGTGAGTCGCCGCGATGACCCGCACGTCCACGGGCACGAGCCCGGTGGCGCCCACGCGGCGAACGCTCCGCGACTCGAGGGCGCGCAGCAGCTTCGCCTGCATCGCGACGGGCATCTCGCCGATCTCGTCGAGGAACAGCGTGCCGCCGTGGGCCTCCTCGAACGCGCCCTTGCGGTTGTGGATCGCCCCGGTGAACGCGCCGCGCACGTGCCCGAAGAGCTCGCTCTCGATGAGCGACTCGGGGATCGCGCCGCAGTCGACCGGCACGAACGGCCCCCCGCGCCGCGGGCTCGCGGCGTGGACGGAGCGCGCGGCCACGTCTTTGCCGGTGCCCGTCTCGCCCGTGAGGAGCAAGGTCGCGTCGGTGGGGGCGACGCGCTCGAGGACCGAGTACACCTGCCGCATCGCCACGCTGTCACCGGCGAGCTCGCCGAACGCGTCGCGCGGGGAGAGCGGCACGATCTCGCCCTGCCCCTCGACCTCGACTCGAAAAGCCGAGGCGCCGACGTGGACCACGGCGCCCGGGAGCAGGTCGGCGTCACGCACCGTGACCTCCCCCACCCTCGTCCCGTTCGTGCTGCCGAGATCCCGCAGGGCGATGCCCGAGGGCCCCACCTCGAGCGCGCAGTGCATGCGCGACACCGAGCGATCCGCGAGCGCCAGCGAACACGCCGCGGACGAGCCGATCGTCGCGCGCGCGCCCTGCACCTTGACGCGCAACCCGCGCGACGGGCCCTCGACCACCACGAGCGACACCGAGAGCACGCGCGCGCCCGCGTCGGCGGCCACGCGGCGGGTCTCGTCATCGAAAGCCATGGGACTCCATCACGAACACATGATTCATTTCGGACACTTACAAATCGCCTAGTGAGCGTACGGGTTGGGCGGCGGCGTCCCCGGGCGCACGACGGGCGCGGACGCCGTCGCCGTCGCCGCCGGGGCGGCGGTACGGGCGGGCGGCGTCGGGGCGGCGCGCGCGGAGCC
>DAORJJ010000838.1:0-2350 GCA_035439005.1 Polyangiaceae bacterium
ACATGGCCTTCTGACGATTCAGGATCGGCGGAACTGGGTTCCGCCTTAGCGCCTCCGCGGGACGGCCACGGCGAGGAAGAGCGGCAGGTCGTCCTCCTCGCGCCACGCGCGGTCGCGCGCCTCGGCCTTCAGGGCGGTGATGCCCTGCTCGCGCCACGTCTTGCCGGGGGGCGAGGCGTCGATCCAGTGGAAGCTCTTCTCGCGCGCGTCGAGGTGCACGTAGCGCGTGCGCGGGTGGGTGTACACGCCGACGCCGACGCGGCCGTAGCCGCGCAGGTGGGCGGCGAGGAGGCCGGAGTCGACGCGATCGAGCTTGAAGTCGAGCGCCTCGTCGGTGTGGTGCTTGCTCGTGCCGCGCGGCTCCGCGCGGTGGCCGCTGATCACCTCGACGCCGGTGGCGCCGAGGGCGTAGGCCGCCCGCGCGACGAGCAGGATCACCCTCGGCTCGAGCGGCTGCCCGTCGGGGTTCACCACCGCCGTGAAGGCGCGCAGCGCGTCGTCGTCGACCGTGCCGAGGTCGGTGTACACGCGCACGTCGGCGGTCTGGTTCGTGTTCGGGTTGCGCACGTGCAGCGACCACGCGCGCGTCGCCCACACCTCGGCCTTCGCCCGCGGCTCCTGCGGGCCGAGCCCGAGCACCTCCTCGGCCGGGGAACGCGGTGTGGCCGCGTCGGGCGGGGCCAGCGGCGGCCCGCCGCCCCCGAAGAGGGCGCCGAACAGCATCGCCGCGGCGACGGGGAGGCTCAGCAGCGTGGGCATCGAGCCCGAGAATAGCGGAGTTGCGCCGCGTGGCGAGGGCCGCGCGCGCGCCGACCGCGTCGTGCGCGGCGCGCCGTCCTCCGGCGCGTCGCGCGGGCCGGATCGTGTAAGGTGCCGGCCCCGTTGACCGCCCCGCCCGTCATCTACCTCCGCGACCGCTTCCTCGACGCCGACGAGCCGGCGCAAGTGTCTCTGTTCGACCGCGCGTACCTGCTCGGCGACTCGCTCTTCGCGTCGCTCCGCGTCTACGGGGGCGCCCCCGTGGCCCTCGCGCGCCACGTCGCGCGGCTCGAGGGCGCGGCCGCGGAGCTCGGCCTCGCGTGCCCCTCCGCCGCGGCGCTCGAGCAGCTCGCGCGCGCGGCGTGTCACAAATTCATGGGTGAGTACGGCTACTTGCGCATTACGTTGAGCCGGGGCGAGCAGCCGGCCCAGGGCGCGGGGCTCGGGCTCTCCGGGCTCGGCGCGCCGGTGCTGAGCGTCGTCGTGCGAGAGCTCGCCAGCCCGCCGTTTCCTCCGCCCACGGAGATCGCCCCGGTGACGCTGCGCGCGGCGCCCGCGGCGTGCCAGCCCCCCGGCTGGAAGCTCGGCAGCTACGCCCTCCGCGTGGCGATGCGGCGCGAGGTGGAGGCGCGCGGGCACGGCGAGGGGCTCGTGCTCGGGCTCGACGGCGCGGTGGTCTCGGGCGTGGCGTCGAACGTGTTCGTGGTGCGCGGCGGCGCCCTCACGACGCCCTCCCTCGCGTCGGGGTGCCGCCCGGGCGTCACGCGCGAGCTGCTGCTCGAGCGGCTCGCCGCGGCGGGGGTCGCGGTCGAGGAGCGCGCGATCACCCTCGACGATGTGCGCGCGGCCGACGCTGCGTTCTTCACGAGCGCGGTGACGCCGCTGCTCGCCGCGCGTCGGTTCGAGTCGCGGGCGCTCGACGCGGACGCCCCCGGCCTCGCCGCCGCGCGCGCCGCGCTCCTCGCGGCCATCGCGGAGGAGCGGGGGTCGGCGTGAGCGCGCGCGTGGACGAGCTCGTCGCGTGGCTCTCGGCCGCGCGCGTCCACCGCGTGGTCGAGCTCGCGCTGCCGTGCGCGCTCTGGTCGCTCGTGCGCCTCGCCGAGCACGCGGGCCCGCTCGCCCTGCTCGATCGCGCGGTGCACAGCTCGCCCTACGCGACGACCGCGCGCGTGGCGCTCGCCCCGCGGTTCACGCTCTCCGCGGGCCGCCTCGCGTCCGGCGAACGCTCGGCGCGCCGCATGCCTTGGGACGACGCGGCCTGTCCGCCGAGGCTCGTCGCCGACGCGGAGACGCTCCTCACCGATCTGCGCGGCGAGGCGCCGGCCGAGGCGCGCCTCGTCGGCTGCCCGCTGACGCTCGTCGAGCGCCTCCTCCGCGCCGCCTCCGGCTCCGTCCCCGACGCGGCGGAGTGCGGCCCGTACGCGTGCGGCTTCGTGGGCTTCGTCGGCGACGGCGTGGCCCACCTCGTCGAGTCCCTCGACGGGCTGCCGGTCCGCCCGCGCGAGGACGCCCCCGATCTGGCGCTGCTCTTCGCCGACGCGGTGCTCTTCGCCGACGACGCCGACGCGACGACCGCGAAGCTCTCGCTCGT
>DAORJJ010000839.1:0-2349 GCA_035439005.1 Polyangiaceae bacterium
CCGGACAGCCCGCCTGGGTGACCCGGACAGCCCGCCTGGGTGACCCGGACAGCCCGCCTGGGTGACCCGGACAGCCCGCCTGGGTGACCCGGACAGCCCTCTGGGAGGCGACACAGCCCGCTCGGGTGGCCCGGACAGACGGGTCAGGGGGCCTCGGACAGACCGGTCGGGTGACCCGGACAGCCGTCGGGGAGGCCGGACAGACCGGTCGGGTGACCCGGACACACCCCTCGGCCTGTTGAACCGGGCCACTCGGCCGCTCCCTCTCTCGACGGCGCGCCCCCGTCTCGCTCACCGCCAAGCCCACCGCGAGCAAAAGACTCGCCTCCCAAGAACCGCAAGATCCCGCGCCGTCTCGCGCACTTACCCCCGCGCCCTCGCCCTTCCAACAAGATCGTCCGGCCGTACGCAACGAAACCGCGAGGCCGACCGAGAGAGGGGCAGCGGTGAGAACGAGGATCGCCTTCGTGAAGGCCGCGGGTCCTAGCTCGGAGATTGACAGCCATGAAAACTGCGAATGCCAAGAAGCCTGCCTCTACCAAACCCGCTCCCAAGGCCGTGGGCGCCGGCGCGAACCGATCGACGATGACCGCGGCGCTGCGCGCGCCGATCGTCGTCGACGCCGACGCGTACGTCGCGGAGCTCGGCCACCTCCTCGCGGGATTGCCCGCGAAGCGTATTCGCATCTCGGTCGTGTCGCTCTGCAGCGACGCGAATACCCTGCTCGAGATCGCGGCGCCCCGGCGCGATCGAATCATCGGGGCCGGGTGCGAGGCCCGCTTCCTCGACGAGCTCCCGATGCGCGTCGCGCTGGCGCAGGCCTGCCAGACGCTGCGTCAATCGTCGCGGCTCTCGTACTCATCGGCAGAGAAGGCCTCCATCGACGAGTGTCAAGCTCACCGCAACGAGATGATGCGCGTCTGCCGCCACGCGTTCCGCAAGGACGCGGACGTGCAGAAGTCGCTCACGGATCTCCAGGAGGGAACAGGAGTGCAAGACCTCCTCGAGGACTCGCGCGCGCTGCGCCACCACATTCTCCAATCCCCCGAGGCCGTGCGCAGCACTGGCTTCGATCCCGAGGCGCTGGTCGCCCAGGCCCTCGCCCACGAAGAGGCGATTACCAGCCTCGCCACGACGCGCACGGTGCGCGTGAAGGGCGGCACTCTCGCCGTCACCCTCCGCAACCAAGCGGTCCACTTCCTCCTCGAGGCGATGCGCGAGGTCCGTGACAACGCGGCCTTCGCCTTCGCCAAAGACCCCAAGCTCTCCGCCGCCCTCGAAGGCCTCGGGACGCTCTCCGTGAGCGCGAAGAAGTCCGACGAGGACACGGGCGAGGCGCAGGAAGAGGAAAAGGGGGAAGAGCAAGAAGAGCAGGACGAGGCGCAGGAAGAGGCTGTCGCCTGAGTGAGCACGATCGGAGTGAGGAAGAGCCCGCGCCAAGAGCGGGCTCTTCCGCTTTTGTGGCTGATCCGTGGCGGGCGGCCTCGTCGTTGGGCGCCCGGTCTCCCTCGACGCGTCTCAGGTTGCGCTACGCGCGCGGCACCGGAGGCGTCCGGGTGAGGTCGACGACGCGCACCACTTGGAGATCGCCGTCGACGTGGAACCACAGCCACAGGTTCCGCCCGGGCACGCGCCGCACGAGCGCTTGACCCGTGGGAGGAACGACGGCGATCGCGTCGAGCATGCCCGGGAGGGAGGCCGCCTCCGAGAGGTGCGCGAGGGTGGCGCCGATGGCCGCGGACTCTGGCGAACCCGACCGCACGCCGCACGCCGTCATTCGCTCACGGAAGCGAAGCGTCAGGCGAACGATTCGGGCCATTCGCCGGTCTCCGCCCAACGTCGAAGGTCTTCCGCGGACACGTCGATCAGTGCCGACGCTTCGTCTTCGCGGATCTCTTCGGCCGTCTCGGGCGAGGCGACGAGCGGCGCGTCTTTGAGGGCGGGACCCATATCGCGAGTCTGCCACGCGGCCGGCTTGGGGGCGAGGGCCGTCTCCCTCGACGTCTCTCGCGGGGATCGAGAAGGTTGGCAGCGTTCGCGCCGCCTTCGCCCGCGGCGAACCGCCATCCAAACCGCGACCTCCGGTGCGTCGAGCCGCTCTCACGGCGCGGAGTCGATGCGCACCTCGACGCGCCCCGGCGCGCCGCTCGCGCCGTTCGCGCCCCGCGCGCCGTTCGCGCCGTTGCTGCCCGCCGGGCCGGTCGTGCCGCCGCTCACCGAGGTGAAGCGCCCGTTGACGGTGCACGAGGCGCTCGAGCCGCCCGAGCCGCCGGTCTTGCGGGTGAGCAGCTTGTGGTCGATCAGCTCGCGCCGCAGCGTGACATGGTCGCCCCAGGTGTGCCAGACCTT
>DAORJJ010000840.1:0-2339 GCA_035439005.1 Polyangiaceae bacterium
GTTTGGGTAGGGACATGGACATTCGTTTAGCGTTCACGGCGGGGGCGCGGCGTGCCACCATTCAGCCTTCGAACTTAATGACCGCTCCGCGCAACGCATGATACCATCGCGGATTAGCAAGGAACCGAGGGACATGACGAAACGAGCGTACGATATGAAGACCAGGGGAGTGGCTGCGCTGACGTTGGCGGCGGTCTTTTTCGGAGCGACGATGGCGTACGCGCCAGAGGCTCACGCGGAAGAGGTCTCCCCGAAGGCGAAGGGTATCATCGGCGGCGCGCTCCTCGGAGCCGAGCTCGTCGTGGTGACCGAGGCGATCATCGGCGTGCGGTCGCCCATGGCGTACGGCGTCGGCGCCGGCCTGGGCGCGGTCGCGGGTGGCTTCGCGGGCTTCGGCGTCGAGAAGGCCAACAGCGGCGCCGCCTCGGTCGTCATGCTCGCGGGCGGCATCGCGCTCATCATTCCCGCGCTGGTGGTCACGCTCAACGCGACGAGCTTCCAGGGCGATCCGAACGCCCGCGAAGACCGCGCGCCCACGAACCTCCCGCCAGCGGATCCCGGCTCGGTCGGCGGCTCCGCCGTCACCGGCCCGGCCCCCGCGCCCGCGCCCGCGGGCGGCGGCGCGGCTCCCGCGACGACCCCGGCCCCCGCGGCGAAGGCGCCCCCGGCGCCCGCGCCCGCGGCCATGCTCTCGCTGAGCCCCAGCCAGCTCCGCCTCGGCGTGCCGGTGCCGGAGGCGCACAACGTCTTCAGCACGCAGGAGCGCAGGCAGCTCGGCATGGCGCAGGTGACCGAGCTCCGGCTCCCCGTCGTCAACGTCACGTTCTGACCGCCCGCACGCGCGACACCGAGGGTGTCGTCCTTTACCGGACGACACCCTTGAACATTTTCGCTACTTCCTGTGAGCTAGGTGCGTCCACGACGGGCGTCGGCGACTCGCAGCGTTGGTCGGTTGGTCGGGGCGGGAGACGGAGGAAATCGAGCGTGAAACCGCAAGCGTGCGCCGGCAGCCCTAACCGAGGTCCAGCGCGAAGCCGCACCGCAAGGAAGGAGCGACCTTGAGCACACCGCAGCGACCGGGCAAGCCGGCCGATCCCATGTTGGGCAGAGTCGTCGCCGGCCGGTACCGCCTCGAGGCGCGAGCGGGTGAGGGCGGCATGGGCGTGGTGTACCGCGCGCGGCACGTGCTCATCGACCGCGTCGTCGCGCTGAAGCTCATTCGGCCCGATCTGCGTGGCGAGACACACCTGCGCGCGTGGATGCTCCGCGAGGCGCGCGCCGCCAACCGCGTCGACCACGCGCACATCATCGACATCCACGACATCGGCGAGACGGAGGAGGGCGAGCTCTACCTCGTCATGGAGTACCTCGTCGGCACCTCGCTCTCCAGCGAGCTCGCGAAGGGGCCGATGAACCTCTCGCGCGGCGTCGACATCCTCGAGCAGATGTGCGCCGCCCTCGCGCGCGCGCACGACCTCGGGGTCATCCACCGCGACCTGAAGAGCGACAACATCCTGATGACGTCGCGCGGCGGTCGGAAGGATTTCGTCAAGATTCTTGACTTTGGGCTGGCCCACCTCGCCATGGACCCGCGCCTCGCGCCGAAGGGCGCGGTCTTCGGCACGCCGGAGTACATGTCGCCCGAGCAGGCGCGCGGCGAGGAGGCGGGGCCGCCGAGCGATCTCTACGCGCTCGGCGTGCTCTTCTTCGAGATGCTGACCGGCCAGCTGCCGTTCCGCTCGGGCGACCGCGAGACGCTGCTGGAGATGCAGCGGAGCAGCCCGCCGCCGAAGCCCTCCTCCCTCCAGCCCGAGATCCTCCCCGCGGCGGAGAGCATCGTCCTGAAGCTCCTGGAGAAGGAGCGCCGCAAGCGCTTCCAGGACGCGCACCACCTCCACGAAGAGCTGAAGACCCTCCAGCGGTCGCTCCCCAGCGTCTCGTGGGAGGTGGGCCTCACGGGCGAGAACTCGCCACCGCCGCCCCCACCGCCGCCTCAGTCGCCAGGCGTGATCGAGTGGGCGACGCGCGCCGGTCTGTTCTCACGCATGGTGAGCAGGGCCTACCCCGCCGCGAACCCGCCGCCCGACATCGCGCAGGCCGTGAACCAAGCGTGGGACCTCGCGTCGCGCGCCACGCGCCTCGAGGGCGAGGTCGCGAGCCACACGCGCAAGCTCGAGTCGCTCGAGCGACGCGGCCGCGCGCTCCGCGCGGAAATCGGCCGCAAGGTCGAGGAGCTCGCCCACGAGGAGTCGCGCGCGCTCCGCGAGCTCGCGACCGAGCAAGCCGAGGCGAACCGCCTTCGCGAGGCCGTGGCGGCCGCCGAGCGCACCGCGGGGGCC
>DAORJJ010000841.1:0-2339 GCA_035439005.1 Polyangiaceae bacterium
GCCTGGCCGAACGCCTCGAGGCTCGCCGCGAGCGCCGCGAGCGCGTGGGCGAGCTCGGTGTCGTCGGCGTGGAGCTTCGCGAGCGCCTGCGCCGACGCGGCACCCCACGCGCCGTCGGGAGCGCCCGACGCGACCGCCGTGCGCAGCGCCTCGGCCTGCTCGCAGCACGTGTTGAGCGCGGCCGGGGCCATCATCGGGAGCGCGATGCCGAGCTGCAAGAGCATCGCGGGGCGATCGATGATGAGGCCCCACCAGGCAGCGAACGGGCCGAGCCAGCGCACGTCGTCGACCTCGCCGAGCGCGGTGCCCCGGGTGATGTCGACGAGCCGCCAGAAGAGGGCGCTGAGCGCGCTCTTGAGCGGCCCGGAGAGCTCGCGCGAGCCGTCGGCGAGGCCCTCGATCTTTCGGAGCCAGAGGCACGTGTCATGGGCCGTGGGGCCGCGCCCGGGGCCGAGCTCCGCGTCTTCGCCGCAGGCGTCGAGCGCGTACCCGCCGAGCCGCACGGCCAGCACCTCGAGCGGGAGCGCGGTCTCCTCCGGGTCGACGGCTCCGTCGGCCTGGCGGCGCTCCTTGACGATGTCCAAGATCTCGGCAGGCGCCTGCGCGATGGCCTTCCAAGTCTCGTCGAGGTTGGGCTCTTCGACGCCCTCGCCCGAGGGGTGGGTGGCGAGCATCGGCGCCCACAACCGGAGCGCGAAGGTGCGGGCGGCGCCCTCGACCGCGTTGACGGCGGCGGCGCGCTGCCGGAGCCTCGCGTTGCCCAGCGCGAGCCGCTTGGCCTCGTGGAACGTGGAGGTGAGGGAGCTCGCGAAGCGCGCCGCGCGGCCGTCGGCCTCCTCGTCATCGTACTGCGCCGCGAGCCGCACGAGGTTCTCGATCCCGAGCTCGATGTCGAGGGGATCGCGCTCGGCGGCGTCGAGGACGTCCGTCACGGCGGTCACCTCGATCCAGCGGCGGGTCTCGTCGAGCGACGTCGGTCGCGCGGCGCGCGCCATCGCCCGGAGCGCGCGGAGCGGCGCGACGATCTCGGGATCGCGCGTCTCGCGGCGGAAGAGCGCCGCGAGCCCACGGGCGAGGGCGCGGGCGGTGATGGCGCCGCCGTCCCCCTTCAAGATGCGCTTCGCCAGCCGGTTCCAGATGTCGCGACGCTCGAAGAACAGGTACGGCGTCGCCGCGGCGATCGCCGCCAGCACCCACGGCTCCTCGTCGCGCGAGTTGATGATCGCGATGAGCTGGCCGGCGAGGAACCCGAAGCGCTCCGCGGGCAGTGAGGCGAACGCGGTCATGGCGCGCTGCCGCAAGATGAGCGAGGAGCCCTGCACCCAGTCTAGCAGCGTGCCTTGGAGCTGCTCGACCGGCCCGGTGAGGCGACCGAGCGCGCGCGCCGCGTGCACCCAGACGAGCGGCTCGGGGTGGAGGAGCAGCGGCTGGAGCAGCTGCAGCGTGCGCCCCACGAGCTGCGGGGAGGTGGTCACCGGCATACCGGTGACGCCCACCTCGAGGCACCGCGCCGCGAGCACGCGCCCCCGGAGCGAGCCGCGGGCGGGCTGGTGGATCATGACGTCGAACGTGGAGGTGGTCCCCCAGAGCCACGGGCCGAGCTCCGGCACGTTCAGCGCGCTGGCGCCCGCCTCCCACAGGAGGAGCTGCAAGCGAGCGAGCGCCTGCGAGTTCTCCGGGAGCACGAGCGTCTCCCCGGTGCCGAGCATCGGCGTGCACGCCAAGGCGTCGTGCAGCGGCCCCTCGACCACGCGCGCGCGCACGGCCTCGGCGAGCTCGGCCTCGGGGAGCGTCCCCGCGGCCGAGGCCTTCCGGAGGAGCGGGGCGAGCGTGAGGTCGCGGCGGCTGGAGCAGGCCGTGCACCACGCGAGCAGGGCCGGACCCACGGGCGCGCCGAAGAGCTCGCCGAGCGCGCTCGCGTCGGCCTCGGCGGCGTCGGACAGCTCGACCCCGAGCTCGTCGACCAGCATGCGCACGTTCTCGGGCAGGGACGAGGGCCCTCCGAGCGCGACGAGGCCCTCCTCGCGCCAGCGCCGGCGCACCGCCTCCCACAGCTCGGGGCGGCCGTCGAGGGCGGACGTGAGCGCGGAGAGTGCCGTGGAGGCCGGAGCGATCGACATCGGGATTTGCGATCGTACGGCAAGCGCCCGAGAGAGACCAAGAACCTGGAAGTGAGCCCCGCAGGGGCGAACGCAGGTCTATGGCGGCCACGAGCCGAAGGCGAGGTGTCGCCATGAACCTGGAAGTGAGCCCCGCAGGGGCGAACGCAGGTCTATGGCGGCCCCGAGCCGAAGGCGAGGTGTCGCCATGAACCTGGAAGTGAGCCCCGCAGGGGCGAA
>DAORJJ010000842.1:0-2324 GCA_035439005.1 Polyangiaceae bacterium
CTCACCTTCAGCCGCAGCGACGAATCCGAGGCCGATGCGCTGGGGCTGGTGCTGCCGGCGACGGCCACCGTGCCGCCGCAGCCCGTCGTCGACGACCGCCGCCTCGACCGCCGGCGCATCGTTGACGTTCAGGCAGATGCCGGTGCAACCCGGCCAGGCGGCCAGGGCCGCTGTGATGCCGGCGGCGCCGGCTTCGCTGGTGGCGGTGCCGGTCACCTTGTAGCCCTGGGCCGCGAACGTGGCGGCAATGGCGCGCCCGATGCCACGGCCCGCGCCGGTCACGAGGGCGAGTTGCCCGCCGCGCCGGTCGTCCGCGGGGGCAGCCCGCAGCACGCGGGCGGCGTGTCGCGCTACGCGGCCACCTCGCCGAAGCCGGTGTACGACGCGATGGCGCGCGCCGACGGCGTCCCCGACGGCGCGGGCGACGGCGCGGGCGGGGGCGGCGGCCGCGGCAACGACCTCACGCGCGTCGCGTCGCTCGGCGGCGACCGCCACTGGAAGTGCCCGTTCGCCTTCCAGGGCGAGAACGCCGATCTGGACGGCTCGGTCGTCGTCCACGCCAAGGCCGACGTGCTCCCGAACGGCCGACCCGCGAAGGTCTTCATCATGGCGGCGCCCTCGCAGGGCTTCGCCAACGCCGCCGCCAAGTGCGCCCTCCGGGAGATGTTCGTCACCGCGCTGGACGCGAACGGCGATCCGGTGCGCGGGTGGACCAACCGCTTCCGCGTCGTCTTCACGCGAAAGTGAGCCGAGCTCAGCGCGGGCGGAACACCCCGCCATCGGTCACCGCGGCCTCGAAGCGGATGTTGTCCACGAGGACGCTCGAGTCCTTCAGGCCGTCGAACGTGTCGTGGATGAGGATGCGCACGGTCATCGACTCGCCGGGCGTCACCGCGAACTTCGCCGTGAGCCAGCCGCTGCCGCCGCCGTAGATGTAGAGCTTCGTGCCGTCGGTCGACTTGGCGGTGCCGTCGCCGGGCGGGCTCCCCGCGCCGTCGTAGCCCGTGCCCTTGAGTGAGCCGAACGCGTTCTTGCTCGCGTCGCCGTCGACGCCGAGGCAGTCCGACAGGGCGGCCGACTTGTCGAGCGACAGGCCAGGAGGGCCAGGCGCCTTCGTGCAGATCTGGAAGAAGCTGCTGTTGACGCTCATCCCGAGGCCGTTCGACTCCTTGGCGACGTTGTCGCCGTCGTGCTTCGCGCCGTTGACCAGCACGAAGAACGCGTCGTTCAGCGACGCGTGCCAGAACTGGTTGAACTCGGTGGAGAAGAACGCGTAGTCGAAGACCATCGCGTTGGCGTTGCGGGGCACCTTCACCCACAGCTTCAGCTCGGCCCAGTCTTGCACGCCGATGCCGCCCGCCGGCGAGCCGAACGAGAGCGACAGGCAGTCCTTCGCGTTCAGCGGGATCGCCGCGCACCCGTCGTTGATTCGGAAGCCCGCCTCGTCGAGGGCCGGGGAGTTGCGCGGGTCGGCGGCGCCCCATGGACCGGTCGCGAGGCCGAACATCGTCTTGCCGAGGCGCGGCTTGTTGTCGCCGAAGCTCGTGACGATGTTCACCTGCTGCATCTTGGTCTCGGAGGTCCAGAGCCGCTGGCCGGGGCCGAGCCCCTTCACCGAGCCCCACTCCGCGCGGATGAGCGGATCATAGGTGCCGCTGCCCGTCTTGCCTGGCTGCGGGCATAGATCGGCGGCGCGGGCGAAGTCGGTCGGGCTGCCCGGCGCCGACGCCGGCGTGGTCTCGCAGGTCGTGACCGGGTTGTCGATCTTGCCGTCGCAGTCGTTGTCGACGCCGTCGCCCACGAAGTCGTAGGCCTCGGGGCCGATCGCCGGGTCGAGATCGTTGCAGTCGAGCGGCGCGGCGAAGCCGTCCTTGTCGCAGTCCGCCGTGGTGCACTGCACGAGCGGGCTCGCCTCCGGGAGCGGCGCTGGCGGGAGCGCCGAGTCGGGCTCGTCGAGCGTCCCCGGCTCTCGCTGCGTGGCGCCGCAGCTCGCCACCCCGAGGCCGAGCAGCCCGTTGGAGGCCAGGAGAAACGCGACGTAGCGGAGCCCGAGCGGAGTGCGAAGCAAAGCGAGAACCTCCCGTCGTGTGGTGCCCGGGCTCCCCGCGAAAAAGCGCGGGGAGCCGAGAGCGGCGCGGCCTACGAGCTAGGGCGCGGCCTTCAGGTCTTGCGCGATGCCGTCGGTGCCGCGGGGCGCCGAGGACACGCCGTTCGTCCCGCCGTTGCCGCCGGTGCCGTTGCCGCCGAGCGTGCACGTGGTGCCCGCGGAGGTGGGCGACGTGCCCTTGTACGCGATGCACACCGAGGGGCCGCCGGAGCCGCCC
>DAORJJ010000843.1:0-2313 GCA_035439005.1 Polyangiaceae bacterium
GTTGAGGTCGTCCACCGCGAGGACGACGCGCTTGTTTCCGGCCCGCTCGCTCGCGCGCACGACCGCCCAGCGGAGCGCCTCGGCGACGACGAAGCGCCGCTCGACGTGCGAGAGGCCCGCGCTGAGGTCGCCCGGCGCGAAGACGTCCGCGAGCCCGCGTCGCGCCTCGGCGCCGGCGTTCGTCCAGTCGCGCGGCGTTCCGCCGCCCTCCGGCAGCTGGGCGAGCCCGATGATCGCGCGGCGAAGCGCGAAGTAGCCCACCTCGGCCCAGAAGCCGTCGGGCCCCGTCTCGACGACCACGTGACCGGCGCGGCGCGCCTGCGCCAGGAACTCGTGGAGCAGGCGGGTCTTGCCCATGCCGGCCTCGCCCACCACCCGGGCACCGACGAGCGAGCTCGTGGCGTCACCGAGGCGATCGTCGAGCCACGCGAGGTCTTCCTCGCGGCCCACGAACGACAGCGGGAAGCTCGGCGCGCGCACCACCGCGGGCGCCGAGGGGAGCGGCGCGCGCTGTCCGTTCGGGGGCTGGGTCACTCCGCCTCGAACGGTGAGCGAGGCGCCGCACTCGCCGCAGAACTTCTGCTTCTCCGGGTTCAGCGTGGCGCACATGCCGCACACCATTCCGCCCTCGGGCTGGCGGGCGTGCCGCTGCTCGACCTCCGCGAGGGCGGTCGTGAGCGCCGCAGAGAAGACGTCGGCGTTCGGATAGCGGTCGTCCGGGGACTTGGCCAGCGCCCGGAGGCACACCTCGACGATCGACTCGGGCAGCCGCCGCTCGGGCGCCACCTCGCGCGGATCGCGGGGCTCCTGAGAGAGGTGCATGAGCACGACCTGGGTCGGCGACTCGGCCTCGAACGGGATCCGCCCCGTGAGGAGCTGGTAGAGGATGACGCCGACGCCGTAGAGGTCGGAGCGCGCGTCGAGCGGATCGCCCCGGCCCTGCTCGGGGCTCATGTACTCGGGCGTTCCGCACACGATCCCCGCGCTCGTCACGTTGCGGACGGGCGCGTCGACGCGGATCTTCGCGAGCCCGAAGTCAACCACCTTGACGAAGTCGACGCCGCTGCGGGTGGGCTCGAGGATGATGTTCTCGGGCTTGAGATCGCGGTGGATGATCTCGAGGTGGTGCGCCTCGTAGAGGGCCCCGAGCACCTGCTTGAGCACGCTGACGATGCGCCGGACCGAGAGGGGCCCCTCCTCGTATTGGATGCGCGCGAGATCTTTGCCGCGCAGAAACTCCATGACGAGGTAGAGCTGACCGTCTTCGGTCTTGCCGAAGTCGATGATGCTCACCGAGTTGGGGTGGTTCAGCCGGCTCGCCGCGCGCGCCTCGATGATGAAGCGGGCCGCCGTGCTCTCGTCGCCGATGAGGTGCGGGTGGATGATCTTGATGGCGACGGTGCGGCTCAGCGCGACCTGCTCGGCGCGGTAGACGCGGCCCATGCCGCCGACGCCGATGAGCTCGAAGATGACGTAGCCGCCCGGCAAGACCCGCCCGATGAGCGGATCCGACGGGCTCTTCTGCATCTTCGTCAGGTTGAAGCCGCAGCTCGGGCAGAAGCGGTGCTCCTCGTCGCACGACGTGCTGCACTGGGGACAGAGGAGCATGGCTCAGTCCCACCCTACTCGGGGCGCGCCCAGGTGAAAAGAGAGAGAATTCGCGGGTCTCCCGGAGCTGGGCCGTTCCGGCCCGGGCCCAATGTAGGTAGCCCGGGTCGTGGCGGCCGCGCGCGCGTGTCCTATGCTTGAAGGGAATGAGCCCACCCCGCGAACCGCGCGGCCCGGCGCGCGACGACGAACGACGCGACTTCGAGCGCTGCCTCGACTTCGTTCGCGCGCGCGCGGCCGGGGAGGCCGAGGGTGTGTACGGCCCCGGGAGCCTCACGTGGGAGATCATGAGCGAGCCGCTGATGCTGCTCGCGGCCCCGTCGGCGGTGCTGCTCCAGCTCGCCCACCCGGCCATCTGCCACGGGGTCTCGCGCTACTCGAGCTTCGCGACCGACTACCTCGGGCGCGCGCGGCGCACGTTCACCACGATGTACGATCTCGTGTTCGGCCCGCTGTCGACCGCGCTGCGGGCGACGCGCGGCCTCCACGCGATGCACACGCGCGTGGCGGGCGTGGTCGACGAGCCGGGATCGCCGTGGGAGGGGCGGGCCTACCGCGCCAACGAGCAGCCGCTGCTCCGGTGGGTGGCGGTCACGCTCCCCGTGTGCGTCAACGCCCTGTTCGAGCGATCGGTGCGACCGCTCTCGCCAGGAGAGCGCGCGCGGCTCTACGAGGAGCAGCGGCTCGGCGCGGCGCTCGTCGGGG
>DAORJJ010000844.1:0-2312 GCA_035439005.1 Polyangiaceae bacterium
GCTCGAGCTCCCCTACGAGGCCGCTCTCGAGCCCCTTGCGGGCGACCCCGAACGCCCCGCCGAACGCGACGGTGAGCGGCCGCTCGTCCTCGGTGAAGGCCCACGCGAGATCGGCGGAGGGCGGCTCGGTGAGCAGGTCGAAGCCCACGGGATCCCTCGGCGCCGTGTCGAGGAGCACCTCGAAGCCGTCGGCGGCGCGGGTGAACGCGTCCGCCCCGAGCCCCACCGGCGTGAGCTCGGCGACGCGCCCGCCACCGAGCACCTTCACCGACCCGCGCACGTGGCGCACGCGGCCGCCGCCCGCGAAGCGCACGTGCACGTGGGGCAGCTCGTCTTTGGTGGGCGCGGCCGGCTCCGCGCTGCCCGCGGCCGCGACGTTCTTCATCGCCGCGTCGAGCCGCGCCCGGAGCTCGGCGACCTCCGCGGGGCGCGCGTGGGCGAGATCGCGGCGCTCGCCCGGATCGGTCGTGAGGTCGAAGAGCAGCTCCTTGCCGGCGAAGCCCGGGCCGCCGTCGCGCCCGGCCTCGGGCTCGCGGAGGAGAAAGTGCCACGAGCCGTACACGATCGAGCGCGTGCCGCGGCCCTCGGTGACGACGACGCGGGGCTCGGGCTCGCGCGCCTCGGTGGTCGCGAGCCCGCGGAGGGTCTTGCCGCTCATCTTCGCGGGCCGCTCGAGCCCGAGGAGGTCGAGCACCGTAGGCGCGATGTCTGTGCTCCGCACGCGCGCGTCGACCGCGCGGCCCTCCGGCAGCACGCCGGGCAGCGAGAGCGCGATTGGGACGCGTGTGGTCTCCTCGAAGTTGCTCGCAGAGTGATGAAATCGCACCTGAATTCCGTCGTTCGACTTGCCGACGTGAGCCGACGAGAGGGTCTCGCCGTGGTCGGCGGTGACGACCACCAGGGTGCGCTCGCGGAGGCCCGCGCGGTCGAGCGCGCTCATGAGCTCGGCGATCGCGGCGTCGTCCTTCGCGCACTCCGCGAGGTAGCGGCGGACCACGGGGTCCTTCGGGCCGACGGGCGGCGGCGGCACGCGCGCGAGCAGCTCGGAGGGCGGATCGTACGGGTCGTGGGGCGAGTTGTAGTTCACGAACGCGAAGAACCGCGCGTCGCGCCGCGACTCGAGGAACTCCACCGCGCTCTTCGTGATCTCGGCGGTGTCGCGCGTGCGGTAGCGGTGGTCGACGACCTGCTCGAACCCCATGTCGACGCCAATGGGCGTGTAGCCCACGAGGAAGTAGTTGTTCACGAACGCGTGGACCGGCACGCCGTGGCGGCGCAAGAGGAGCGGCAGCAGCGGCGGGTCCGACGCGTAGAAGCGGGTGACCGCGTCGGGCGACAGCACCCAGCTCTTCGTCTCGATGCCGAGCTCGCTCGAGCGCGCGCCGCTCAGCATCGCGAGGGTGCCAGGGCGCGTCCACGAGGCGGCCGAGCTCGCCGAGCGGAACACGACGCCTCGCTTCGCCAGCGCGTCGATGCCCGGCATGAGCTCGGGCAGCTTGGGCAGGAGGGCCTCGAGCGGGGGCAGCTCCGCCGCGGCCATCGCGGCGTCGCGCGCGTCGTCGTGGAAGCTCGCGATGGCGTCGGGGCGGAGCGCGTCGACCACGATCCAGAGCACGTTGTAAGGCACCCCGCGCGCGCGCCCCCAGAGCGAGGGCTGGCCGAGGAGCGCGAGCGGGGTCTGGCCTGCCCCCTCCATCGCGTCGTCCGCCGCGCCGGCGTCGGAGGCGGGGCGGTGGCGCCGGGGCGCCTCGCCGGGCAGCGGGTCGACCGCCGTGACGCCGAAGGTGAGCCGCCCCGCGGCGAGCGAGGAGGGCGCGAGATCGCACGTCACGTCGGTCCAGAGGCGCTGCCGCTCGGGCGGCACGCGCGCCTCGCACGGGGGAGGCGCCGCGCCCGTGTTGGGTGTAAACTGCACGCGAAAGAGCAGCGTCTTCCGCGACGCGTTGGCGGTGCCCGCCCCGAACGACACGCGCGCGCCCTCTGGGAGCGTGACCGGGAACGAGACGGTCGCGGGCGCGGGCAGGACGATCGACTCGCGTTGGTCGAAGCTGCCCTCGTTCATGTTCCAGAGGCGCGCGTCGGGCCGCCACGAGCCGGAGCCAGAGCCCGTGCTGACCGCGTGCTGCTCCTCCTTCTCGCTGGTGCGCAGCGAGAACGACGACACGTAACGGGAGAGGTCGGGCGGGATGCGCACGAACGGGGGGCGCAGGCGGCGCCAGTGCGGCGCGAGCAGAGCCTCGAGCTCGCTCGCGCGCGGGGCCTCGACGCGAGCGGTCGCCATGGCCTCGGTGAAGCGCAGGGCCACGGCGTAG
>DAORJJ010000845.1:0-2291 GCA_035439005.1 Polyangiaceae bacterium
GCGAGGTCGCGCTCCAGAAGGTGAAGCGCTACACCGAGCTCGCGGGCGTCGACGCGCTGGAGGGCCGCGGCGGGCAGCAGCGGCAGCGGCTTCTTGGCGCCGCGCTCGATGTGCTCGGACCGCTTGTCGTCGCGCTTCGGGCTCCCGTGGGGCGCGCGGCGATCGGCGTCGGTCGACGACCGCTCGACGTGCCGGGTGGAGACCTTCGTGACGAGCACGCCGCGGGTGACGCTCGGCTCGTGGTGGCCGACGTCGACGTGGCCGCGCGTCTGCGCCCGGGCGTGGCGCGGCTTCGCGGCCGCGTGGCCGGCCTTGGGCGCGGGCTTGGACCCGCCAGCGGCGTGGGCGGGCTCCGCCTTGGCGGCGGGGTGGCGGCTCGACCGCGTGTGGGCCGCGGGGCTCGCCGAGGCCGTGAGCGGAACGAGGAGAGCGAACGCAACGAGAGAGGCGAGACGCTTCATGATTCACCCTCCATTAGGGCGGTGCACCGGAGTGGTGCGATGTCGGCCGTTATCCCACACCGCCGCACCCCATCCCAAGAAAGCGGCGACGATTGTTGCTTCCTTCTTCTCGGGTGGCCGAAGACCGGCGAGAACCAGCGTCGCCATGGAGAAGTCCGCCTTCGAAGCCCGCCTGCGCGACCTGCTCGCGTCGTTCCGCGCCACCACCGCGAACACGGGCTGCCTCGCCTGCACGTCGTGCGAATCGTGTGTAGACTGCACGTTTTGCGTGCGCTGCACCAAGACCACGCGCTCGAACTACTGCGAGGACTGCCACGGCTGCACCGAGTCGTCGCACTGCACGGGCAGCCGCGAGCTGCACGGGTGCACGCACTGCCGCGACTCGGAGCGCTGCCGCGCGTCGGCCTACCTCGTGCGCTCGTTCGACTGCAGCGGCTGCACCTACTGCTACGGCTGCGTGGGGCTCACGCGGAAGGACTTCCACATTTTGAACGAGCCCTACGATCGGGCGAGCTACTTCGAGCTGGTCAAGCGCCTCGAGCAGGGCGCCCCGAGGCGCTGAGGTGCGCGCGGTGGTGCAGCGCGTGGGCTCGGCGAGCGTCGCGGTCGCGGGCGAGGTGGTCGGCGCCGTGGGCCCGGGCCTCCTCGTGTACCTCGGCTGCGGCAAGGGCGACCTCGCGGCCGACGCCGCGTGGATGCTCGACAAGATCGTCGGGCTCCGCGTGTTCGAGAACGACGCCGGCAAGCTCGATCGCGCGCTCCTCGACGTCGGCGGCGGGCTGCTGGTGGTGAGCCAGTTCACGCTCTACGGCGATCTCCGCAAGGGGCGGCGACCGAGCTTCGAGGCGGCGATGGCGCCGGACGAGGCTGCCCGGCTCTACGAGGCGTTCGTGGCCCTGGCACGCGAGCGCTACCCTGCCCTCGCCGTGGCGACGGGGCGCTTCCGCGCCGACATGCGCGTCACCTCGGTGAACGAGGGCCCGGTGACGCTCTGGCTCGAGAGCCCGAAACGTGCGGAGATGGCGACGTGAACGACGAAGCACGCGACCCGAGCGACGACACCAACGCCCCCACCGAGGCGCCCGGTGAGGCCGAGGACGCAGGTGAGCCTGGCACCGCGGACGCGACCAGCGAGCCCCGCGTGGCCGCGGCGCCGGCGGTGAGCGCGCCGGCGGCCGACGCGGGCAGCGCCGAGGCGCTCTTCGAGGCGCTCTGGGCCAAGGTGCTCGCCTCGTGGGACGACGACAAGCCGCACGCGGCGATCTTGGAGTACGCGCTGCGCACCGAGCGCCTGCCCGACCTGGCGGGCCGCTATCGCGCGCAGAAGGACGTGGAGGGCCACGAGGCGCGCGCGCAGAAGCGCCTCGACGCCATCGTGGCGGCGGCGACGCAGCTGCTCTTCGCGCAGCGCGCCCCGAAGCCCGAGAAGGCGCCGTGGCAGCTCACCGTCGGCGTGGGGCTCGTGTGCGTAGTGGTGCTCGTGTGGCTCGCCTTCAAGGTGCTGCGCTGACGGGCGCCGCGCTCGCGCGGGCCATCCTCGCCGCGAGGCGGAGGGCCTCGTGCATGCCGCGCGCGTCGGCGGCGCCGGTGCCCGCGCGATCGTAGGCCGTGCCGTGGTCGACGCTCGTGCGCACGATGGGCAGCCCGAGCGAGACGTTCACCGCTTCGCCGAAGCCCGTGAGCTTCATGGCGATGGTGGCCTGATCGTGGAACATCGCGACGACGCCGGCGTAAGCGCCGGCCGCGGCGAGGCGGAGCGCGGTCTCGGCGGGCACGGGCCCGACCACCGAGACCCTCGCGGCGGGCTCGCGCGCGAGCGCGCGGCGGGCG
>DAORJJ010000846.1:0-2291 GCA_035439005.1 Polyangiaceae bacterium
CCCCCGCGCGAGCCCGGAGCAGCGCCGGCGGCGCCGCCCACAGGGCGCCCACGACGAGCGCAGCGCCGACGACCGCGAGGAGCGCGAGGGGCCGCGGCGTCCCAGGAGGGAGCCGGGCGCCGACGGTGGCGGCCGCGAGGCTCGCGACGGCGATCTGCCCCTCGGCGCCGACGTTGAAGAGGCCCGCGCGCAGGGCCACGTCGACGGCCACGCCGGCGAACAGCAGGGGGGTCGCTTTGAAGAGCACCTGGCCGGCCCCGTACGCGCTGCCCCACGTGCCGGCGAGGAGCTCCGCGACCATGGCGCGCGGGGACTCGCCGTACACGAAGACGACGAGGCAAAAGAGGGTGTAGGTCCCGAGGAGCGCGACCGCCACGGGCAGCCCGCGCTCGCCCGACGGCGCGCGCGCCGCCGCGCTCACGACGCCACCTCGCCCAGCATGGCGCGGCCGAGCACGTCGTCCGAGGCGTCCGGCCCGAGCTCGGTCGCACGACCTCGGAAGAACACGAGAATTCGGTCGGAGAGCTCCCGCAGCTCGGCGGTGTCCGCGCTGACGAGCACCACGCCGGCGCCGCGCGCGGCGGCCTCCGCGATGCCCTCGCGGATCGCCCGCGCCGCCCCTACGTCGACGCCGCGGGTCGGCTGCGCCAGCACGAGCAGCCCCACGCCGCGCGCCGCCGCGGCGAACGCGCGCGCGCACACGACCTTCTGCTGGTTGCCCCCCGAGAGCGCGCCCGCGGGGAGGTCGAGGTCCACCACGTCGGCGTCGCCCGCGCGAACACCGAGAGAGAGCGCGCGCGCAGCGGCCTCGGCGTCGATCTTCGCGCCCTCGAGCACGCCCCACCGAGAGAGCGCGCCATACTCTCCGAGCACGAGGTTGTCGCGGAGCGGCGCGCCGAGGCAGAGCCCGTCGCGCTGCCGGTCCTCGTGCACGACCGCGACCCCGCGGGGCACGGTGACCTCCCCGGCGTCGAGCGCGAGGGCGCCGGCGAGGACGGCGCACAGCGACTCCTGGCCGTTGCCCGCCACGCCCGCCACGCCGACGATCTCGCCGGCGTGGACGGACAGCTCGAGGTCGACCAGCGCCAGCGCGCCGGCCCTCTCGACCCGCGCGCCCCGGAGGACCGCGGCGGGGCCACCTCCCGCCTCGCGACGGGGGCGCACCGCGGGCGCGCGCGGCGCGGCGTCGCCCAGGATGCCGCGCGCCACCTCGCCCATCACCGCGCCGTCGAGCGGGCGAGCCCCCGCCCTGGCCTCGTACGTCTTGCGTCCCCGGCGAAGGACGGTCACGGCGTCGGAGAACTCCTCGATTTCCTTCAGTTTATGCGTGACGACGACGACCGCCCGGCCGCCCGCGGCGAGCCGCCGGAGGAGCGCGAACAGCTGCGACGCCTCGCCCGGCGAGAGCACGGCGGTCGGCTCGTCGAGCAAGAGCACGCGCGCGCTCCGGTAGAGCGCACGGACGATCTCGAGGCGCTGGCGTGCGCCCACGCCGAGGCGACCTACCGGCACGTCGAGCGCGACGTCGGCGCCAAGCTCCGCGAGCAGCTCCGCGACGCGCCGGAGGGCGTCCTGCGGGCGAAACCCACCGAAGGGACCTCGCGGCGGGGCGGCGAGCACGACGTTCTTGAGGCCCGTCATCGCGTCGACGAGGGCGAAGTGCTGCGCGACGAGGGCCACGCCACGCCCCATCGCCTCGGCCGGGGTGTGGGCCGTGAGGCGGGCTCCCCCGACCCGGACGGCGCCGGCGTCGGGCGCGCAGAGCCCCGCGAGCATCTTCAGCAAGGTGCTCTTCCCGGCCCCGTTCTCGCCCGCCACGCAGTGAACCTCGCCCGCGCGGAGCTCGAGCGACACGCCAGAGACGACGTCCACGCCGCCGTAGCGCTTGGTCAGGTCCTCGGCCGAGGCGAGCACGGTCACGTCCCCACGCTACCAGCACGCGGGCCTCGGCGGCGCGTTCGCGTCACTCAACTTTCCCTGCGGCCTCCGGCGAAGTACGCTGGAAGGAATGCTTCCGCGAGCGAGTGTGAGGGCCGTGGGTCGTGCGCCGCATGCCGGGGCCCCTCGGCGCGTGGGCGCGCTGCCTCGGAGGCGGCGCGGCGCGACCCTCACGGAGTACGCGCTCCTCATCGTCGGAGTGCTCCTCGTGGGGGCCGGCGCAGTGAAGCTCCTCGGCGCGACCATGGGCAACCGGTTGGGCGGCGCGGGCTCCACGGTGAACGCGGGCGGCGGCGGCTCCGGCGGCGGCTCCGGCGGCGGCTCCGGCGGCGGCTCCGGCGGCGGCTCCGGCG
>DAORJJ010000847.1:0-2282 GCA_035439005.1 Polyangiaceae bacterium
ACGTGGTCGTGGTCGACATCGAGGCCACCGAGATCCGCCGCGAGAACGGCACGGTCACCGTCGTCGGTCAGGGCTCGCTCTGGGTCGACGGCAAGCGCATCTACGAGGCGAAGGGCCTCGCCGTGCGCCTCGTCCCCACGCCCGCCCCCGCCCTCGCCGCCGCGCCCGTGGCCTGAGCGTGCGCGACCTCGAGCTCCCGGCCCACCTCTTCCCGTCGGAGGTGGCCGCGCGCGCCGTGCGCGTCGACCTCGAGACCGACGCGGTGATCGCCGGCCTCGCGGGCCTCGACGGCATCGCCCTGCCCGCGTCGCTCGCCAACGCGGTCCCCAAGCGGCGGCTCGAGTACCTCGCCGGGCGCTACTGCGCGCGCGCCGCGCTCCGTGGCTGCGCGCACGCCCTCGCCGAAGAGCCCATCGGGCAGGGGGAGCACCGCGAGCCGCTCTGGCCGGCGGGCGCCACGGGCAGCATCGCGCACACCACGGGCTACGTCGTCGCGGCCGCGAGCGCGAGCGACCGCGTGAGCGCGCTCGGCGTCGACGTCGAGCGGTGGATGGACGACGACGCCCCGCGCCGCATCGGCGCCCACGTCGCGATCGAAGGGGAGCTCGCCGCGCTCTGCGAGCGCACCGGCTGGTCGAGCGGGCGCGCGCTCACCCTCGTGTTCTCTGCGAAGGAGACCCTCTACAAGTGCCTCTACCCGGAGGTTCGGCGCTACTTCGGCTTCCACGACGCGCGCGTCGAGTCCCTGGAGCCGGAGCGCGGCGCGTTCGCGATCGCGCTCACCGGCCCGCTCGAGCACCTGCCCGCAGGGCTCACGCTCGAGGGGCGCTTCGAGGTCTTCGACGACGTCGTGTTCACGTCCCTCGTCCGCGCCGCGGGGCGCTGAGCCGCGGTCGCGCGGTCGACGGTAATCCGAGACTTGCCGTCAGCTTCCCTTTGTCTCCGGGGCGGCACGCGCCGCGCCGCCTTTGGGCAAAAGCCCAATGGGGCCCCACCCCACGCGGCGGGCGTCGCCGCCCGCCCCCGAGACAAAGTGAAAGGTCTGGCGTCGGATGGCCGAGGGCCATCTGGCGTCACACCTTGGGCGCTTCGGGTACCATGGGCTCGTGTTTAGCCACGCGGACCTGGCCGAGGGGACGCTCTTCGCCGCCGAGTTCCGCGTGGTCCGCAGGCTCGCGTCCGGTGGGATGGGCGCGGTGTACCTGGCCGAGCAGCTCTCCACCGGCCGCCAGCGGGCGCTCAAGCTCATGCACTTCGGCATGGCGTCGAGCCCAGAGCTCCGCGAGAAGTTCACCCTCGAGGCGCGGGTGGGCGCGCGCATCGCGAGCGAGCACGTCGTGGAGGTCGTGGGCGCCGGCGTCGACGCCGCCACGGGCACCCCGTGGCTCGCCATGGAGCTGCTCGTCGGCGACGACCTCGCCGCCACCGTGCGGCGCCACGGCCCCTTCACGCTGGCCGAGTCCGCCGCCATCCTCGGGCAGGTGTGCCACGCGCTCGGCGCGGCGCACGCCGCCGGGATCGTCCACCGGGACCTCAAGCCCGAGAACGTGTTCCTCGCGCACTCGAAGCGCGCCCAGGAGGCTCATACGGTCAAGGTCCTTGACTTTGGCATCGCCAAGCTGCTCGAGGAGGCCCGCGCGAACACGGGCGCGATTGGGTCGCCCCTCTGGATGGCGCCGGAGCAGACCGAGCGCAGCGCCGACATCAGCCCCGCGACCGACGTGTGGGCCCTCGGGCTCCTCGCGTTCCACATGCTCACCGGCCGACCGTTCTGGCTGTCGGCGCGGGGCGACGGCGAGCGGGAAGGCGGGGGCGTGCGCGGCTTCTTCCGCGAGCTCGTGCTCGAGCCCATCCCGCCCGCCAGCCAGCGCGCACGCGAGCTCGGCGCCGCCGTCACGCTCCCGGGCTCGTTCGACACCTGGTTCGCCCGCGCGGTCGCCCGCGAGCCTCACGACCGCTACGCCGACGCGACCGAGGCGTACGCGGCGCTCTGCGCGCTGTGCGGGTTCGCGCCGCCCTCCGCGGATGTGCCGCGGCGCCCCTCGCTGCCCGACAGCCGCGGGCGCACCGATCTGCGCGTCAGCACCCCGCCGCTCTCGCGCACCGAGAGCGCGCGCCTCGGCGAGGCCGCCACCGTGGGCACCGATCCATCGCCGCCCGCGACGACCACCGGGGGCGCCGTGAGCGCCGCGGCCCAGCGGGCGTCGCAGCCCGTCGTGCGCGGTCCCAGCGCGCCGCCGGAGACGCCCCCGAGCGACGCGAGCGGCGACCCCGAGGAGCCC
>DAORJJ010000848.1:0-2279 GCA_035439005.1 Polyangiaceae bacterium
CTCCTCGGTGGGCCTCGCGTGGACCGGCACGGAGCCGAAGTTCATCGGCACCACCACGGTCGTGCGGGCCGCGTCGAACGCGACCGCGCTGGGCGGCGCGGGGGTGGCCGGCTCGTTCGGCGTGAAGGGCGTCAACGTCGACGTGCTCAAGGCCCCGTAGGGGCCGGTGGGCACCGCGCCGCCGCTCCCTCGGCGCCGCTCGCCTGCGCGCGCGCGCGTGGTAGCCTCGCGCCTCATGGCCGAGCCCACGACCCCCTCCACGCTCCGCGTCGACAACCCCTACACCCTCGAGCTCGCTTGCGAAGTCCCGCTGGCCGGGCCGGCCGAGGTCGACGCGGTGCTCGACGCCGCGCAGGCGGCTGCCCGGGAGTTTCGCCGCTCCGCCGTGGCCGAGCGCGTGGCGCTGTGCGAGCGCGCCTGCGAGGCCATGCTCGCCGACAAAGAGGTCATCGCCCGCGACATCACGCGCACCATGGGCAAGCCCCTCGCGCAGGCGCGCGGCGAGCTCGACGGCATGCTCGGTCGCGCGCGCCACATGATGGCGATCGCGGCGGAGTGCCTGGTCGACGTGGAGCTCCCGCCGAAGGACAACTTCGTCCGCCGCATCCGCCGGGAGCCGCTCGGCGTCGTGTTCGACCTGCCCGCGTGGAACTACCCGCTGCTCACGGCGGTGAACGCGCTGTTCCCCGCCGTGCTCGCGGGCAACGCGGTCATCGTGAAGCACTCGCCGCGCACGCCGCTCACGGGGCCGGCGTTCGCGCGCGCGTTCGCCAAGGCCGGCGCCCCCGAGGGCCTCGTGTCGTCCCTCGACTGCGACCACCCCACGAGCGAGCGCATCGTGGGCGACGCGCGGGTCGACCAGGTGCTCTTCACCGGCTCGGTGTTCGGCGGGCACCGCATCCAGCGCGCGGCGAGCGAGCGCTTCCTCCACGTCGGCCTCGAGCTCGGCGGGAACGACCCGGCCTACGTGGCCCCCGACGTCGACGTCGCGAAGGTGGCCGAGCAGCTCGTCGACGGCGCGATGTACAACGCGGGCCAGAGCTGCTGCGCGGTGGAGCGGGTCTATGTCCACGAGGCGGTCTACGACGCGTTCGTCGCCGCGTGCGAGCCGCTCGTGCGGGCCTACGTCCTCGGCGACCCAGAGGACGCCGCCACCTCGATGGGCCCCATCGCCCAGCCCTGGCACGTCGCCGAGCTCGAGGCGTTCGTGCGCGACGCGACCGCGCGCGGCGCCGAGCTCCTCGCCGGCGGGGCAGGGGTCCAAGTAGGCGGAAAGGGTCGCTTTTTCCAGCCCGCGCTGCTCCGCCACGTCCCCCACGACGCCGACCTCTTCCGGCGCGAGTCGTTCGGGCCCATCCTCCCCATCGCCAAGGTCGCGTCCGACGAGGAGGCCCTCGCGCGCATGAACGACAGCGCCCTCGGGCTCACCGCCAGCGTGTGGACGAGCGACCTCGCGCGCGCCGAGCGCCTCGCGGCCGACCTGTCGTTCGGCACCGTGTACATGAACCGGTGCGACGCCCTCGATCCCGCCTTGCCGTGGAGCGGCACGCGCGACTCGGGGCGCGGCGCGACCCTGAGCGCGCTCGGCTTCGACGGCCTCACGCGGCCCAAGGCCATCCACTTCCGCCTGGCCCTGTAGGCGTCGAGCGAGCGCGAGGCGCCCGCGACCTCAGGGCTCCACGAACTCGGCCTTGAAGACGGTGGTCGCGAGGGTCTTCCACTTCGCGGCCAGGGCCTTGTCCTTGAAGACCGTTCGGTGGCGGATGGGGCGACCCGCGACCGCCGCCGCGTCGACCTCGAGCGTCGGCTTCGCGTCGGGGCCGGCGCCCGCCTTCACGCGGAAGGCCTGCGTCGGATCCTGCGCCGCCTTGGGCGCGTAGAGCACCAGGTCGAAGCGGCCGTCGCCGTCGGTGTCGTAGTACACCCACGTCAGGTACCCGCCCGACCCCATACGGCGCACGAGCGCCACCTCGGCGTCGAATTTCCCGGCCTCGATGACCTTCTGCACGTCGCTCTTCGGCGGGATCCGCGTGTTGTGGTCGACGTCGAAGAGCTGAATGCTGTAGGGCGCCGAGAAGGTCTCGACCATCGTGCCGTCGGGCGCCCCCTTCACCGCGCGTGTCCGGAAGGTTGCGCGCGGGGGCACGGGCGCCGGGAGCGAGCCGAGGCCCTCGTCGGACGCCACGTCGGAGCTGAGCCCGCGCAGCGCCGCCTCGGCGCGCGGGAAGGCCACGAGCCCGGGCCGGAGGAGCCTGCGCCCCACCTGGTCCGGCGCCGGC
>DAORJJ010000849.1:0-2277 GCA_035439005.1 Polyangiaceae bacterium
CTCGAGCGCGCGGCGCGTGTACGTGCTCCGAGGCGGCGAGCCGGTGGCCGTCGACGTGCGCGCGGGCCTCACCGACGGCACCTCCACCGAGGTGCTCTCCGGCGACCTGCGCGAGGGTGATCTCGTCGTGCTCGACGCGCTCGCCAAGGGCGTCAAGCCCGCGGCCACCGCGATGCCCGGAATGACCCCCGCGCGGGGCGGCGGCGGGCGCCGCTCCGGGATCTAGAACCATGAGCGAGGACGCGCAGATACGAGTCGTCGACCTCACGAAGGTGTACCGCACCGGGGACGTGGAGGTCCGCGCGCTCGACGGCGTGTCGCTGACGGTCGAGAAGGGCGAGTTCGTCGCCATCATGGGCACCTCGGGCAGCGGGAAGAGCACGCTCATGAACGTGCTCGGCTGCCTCGATCGGCCCACGAGCGGCCAGTATTTCCTGGCCGGGCGCGAGGTGTCGCGCCTCGACAAGAACGCGCTCGCCGAGGTGCGCAACACGTACCTCGGCTTCGTGTTCCAGAACTTCAACCTGCTGTCGCGGACCACGGCGCTCGAGAACGTCGAGCTGCCGCTGCTCTACCAGGGCGTGGGCGGGCGGGCGCGGCGAGCGCGCGCGACCGCTGCGCTCGAGCGCGTGGGGCTCGGGGCGCGCCTCGATCACACGCCGAACCAGCTCTCGGGCGGCCAGCAGCAGCGCGTCGCCATCGCCCGGGCGCTCGTCGGCGAGCCGAAGGTCATCCTCGCGGACGAGCCCACCGGCAACCTCGACACCCGCACGAGCCTCGAGGTGATGGCGCTCTTCCAGGAGCTCGCGAAGACCGACATCACCGTGGCGCTCGTCACGCACGAGCCCGAGATCGCCGAGTACGTCTCGCGCGTCATCGTGGTGCGCGACGGAAAGATCCGCGAAGATCGGCGGCAAGAGGCGAAGAAGGTCGAGCTGCTCCCGCCGCCGGTCGCGCCGCCACCCGGGAGCGCGCCGTGAGCGGGGGGGCCCGGCCGTGAACCCGCTGCAGACCTTCCGCATCGCGGTGCGCGCGATCGTGCGCAACAAGATGCGCTCGTTCCTCACCGTGCTCGGCATCGTGATCGGCGTGGCCGCGGTGATCGCGATGATGGCGGTAGGTGCCGGCGCCAAGGCGCGCATCGAGTCGGCGTTCGCCTCGATGGGCACGAACCTGCTCGTGATCTTGCCGGGCTCCACCACCTCGGGCGGCATGCAGGGCGGGTTCGGCTCGCAGCCCACGCTCACGTGGGACGACCTCACCGCCATCCAGCGGCAGGTTCCCTCGGTGCGGCTCGCGGCGCCGCTGCTCCGCGCCAACTCTCCGATCATCGGGGAGTCGGGCAACTGGATGACCTCGGTGAACGGCACCTCGCCCGAGTACTTCGATATCCGCAGCTGGGGCACGTCCGCCGGGGAGCCGCTGCGCCAGGCCGATCTCGACGCGCAGAACAAGGTGGTCGTGCTCGGGCAGACCGTGGTCGAGAAGCTCTACGGCTCAAGCGTGAACCCCGTGGGCCAGGTGGTGCGCATCCGCAACATCCCGTTCGTGGTGGTCGGCGTGCTCGAGAAGAAGGGCCAGTCGGCGACGGGCCAGGACTACGACGACATGGTCTTCATCCCGTACACGGTGTTCGCGCGGAAGATCCAGGGCGGGCTCGGCAAGTACCTGAGCGGCACCATCTACGTGTCGGCGACCTCGGGCGACACGGTCGCGCGCGCGCAGGAGGACATCTCGGCGCTCTTGCGCGAGCGCCACAGGCTGCCCGGCGCGGACGACGACTTCTCCATCCGGAACTTGAGCGAGCTCGCCGGCGCGCAGGCGGCCGGCACCGAGACGATGACGAGCCTCCTCGCGAGCGTCGCGGCGGTGTCGCTGCTCGTGGGCGGCATCGGCATCATGAACATCATGCTCGTGAGCGTCACCGAGCGGACGCGCGAGATCGGGATCCGCATGGCGATCGGCGCGAAGCCACGGCAGATCTTGCTCCAGTTCCTCATCGAGGCCGTGACGCTCAGCGTGGCCGGCGGCCTGGTCGGCGTCGCGCTCGGCGTGGGGGTGTCGGAGTGGATCGCGGCGAAGTTCGGCTGGGCGACCGCGGTCGACCCGAACGTGGTGGCCGTCGCGGTCGCGTTCAGCGCGTTCGTGGGGATCGCGTTCGGCCTCTACCCGGCGCGCAAGGCCTCGCAGCTCGACCCGATCGACGCGCTCCGCTACGAGTGAGGCGCGCTCGATTGCCGCGCGACGGGCGCGCGCGGTAGCGTGAGCCATGGGCCG
>DAORJJ010000850.1:0-2277 GCA_035439005.1 Polyangiaceae bacterium
CCGCGCCCGCCGCGAGCGCTCCCGCCGCGCCCGACGCGCCCTTGAGCGTCGCGCCCGTGCCCAGCGCGCCCCCGCCCGCGGCCCCGGCGGCGAAGCCGAAGAAGCCCGCGAAGAAGCGCTGAGCGCTCACCCCGTGAGGCGCGCGAGGGCCTGCGCTTTGGGCGCCCAGGGCTGAAGCCCTGGGCAGCGCCCAGACCCTTGCAGACCCACTCCAAGCCCGCCTTGGCGGGCTCCGCTGTGCAGCCCACGGCGAGGTGCGCTACCGATTTCCGGACAGCTCTTGAGCGCTCACCCCGTGAGGCGCGCGAGGGCCATGCGGTCGTTGTCGAACGTGCCGGTGGGGCCCTGGTTCGGCGAGAAGCGCAGCATGAGCGTGCCGTCGGCGAGCTCGCGCAGGTGCGCCTCGTCGATGGCGCCATGGACGAAGCCCTCCGCGTGGAGGAGCGCCACGGCGCGGCGCAGCTCCTCCGCCTCGCGCGGGGTCACGCGGCGCTGCGGCGCGCGCGCGTCCGGGTGGGCGAGCCACAGGGCGCCCGCCTCGCGCGCCACGCGGAGCACGGGCTGGAGGAGCGGGTGCTCGAGCCGGGCGAACACGCGCGCCCTCGCGAGCGCCACGTCGTCGAGCGGGATCGACTCGACGAGCCGCCCCGCCCACGTGTCCTCGAGCAGGCCGTCGGGTCGCGCACGGAGGCGGCCCGACTCGGCCTCGCGGGGCGCGGGCGCGATGGAGCCCTTCTTCAGCGTCGCGCGCTCGATGGTGCTCGGCCAGACCACCGCGCCGAGCTCGCGGCGGGCGGCGAACGCGTCCTCGGGGCGGTCTTCCGGCGACTCGGCGAGCAGGCGGAGCACGATCTCGTCGTGGCGCACGTCGAGATCGCGGTGCACGCCGCTCGGGCGCGTGCGGAAGGCGCCGTCGCGCTGCGTGGCGGGCGCCGCGCCCGGCGCCGGGGGGCGCTCGCCGGTGAGCATCTCCCAGAGGATGGCGCCGACGCCGTAGAGATCGCTGCGCACCGTGGCGGGGCGGCCATCGCGCTGCTCGGGGCTCATGTACGCGAGGGTGCCGATGAGGCCCGCGGTGGCCGTGGCCGAGAGATCGCCCAGGTGGGCGGCGCCGAAATCGCCGAGGCGCGCGACGCCCGCGTCGTCGAAGAGCACGTTGGCCGGCTTCACGTCGCGGTGGAGCACGCCCAGCCGGTGCGCCTCGCCCAGAGCCGAGAGCACCGCGGTCGCGATCTCGACCGCGCGCGCAGGGGCCAGGGGCTCCTTCCGGAGCATGTCGTCGAGGGTGCCGCCGCTCATCCACGCGAGCACGAGCGCCGGGCCCTCGGGCAGGTAGTCGCGGAGCGGGAGGACGTTCGGGTGATCGAGCGCGGCGAGCACGCGCACCTCGCGCTCGAAGCGGGCGAGCGCGTCGCGGCCCGCGCCGCGGGCGTCGTATCCGGCGAAGATCTTCACGGCGACGTGCTCCCCGCGCACCGTGTCGGTGCACTCGACGACGCGCGCCGACGGCGAGCTGCCCACCTCGCGCAGGACCTCGTAGCGGCCGAACAGGCGCGAGCGCACGGCGATCGCCTCGCCCCCCGCGGCCGCGCCCGCGGCGGAGAGCGCGACGGGGCCGCCGAGCGCCGCGAGCTCGTGCGACGCCTCGGCCTCGGCCTGCGTCAGGCCGAGCTCGCGCAGGCCGCGCACGAGCCACGTGAGCGCCTCGCGCCGCTCCGGCGCGCGCGCCGGCACCTTCTGGAGGGCCCTGGTCGCGTGCTCGAGCTTCCCGAAGCGCAGCAGCAACGCGCCGTACGCGACGTTGAGCGCGAAGCGATCGGGGGCGCGGCGCATCGCGCTCTCGAGCGTGCGCGCCGCCGAGACGACGTCACCGCACCCCTCCAGGAGCGCCGCGGCCTTCACCGCGTCTCCGGCCTTGTCGAAGGCGCGCGCGGCCTCCTTCGGCTGCGCCGCGGCCTCGTAGAGCCTCCCGGCCCACGCGCAGTGCCCGCGCTGCTCGAGGCGCTGGGCGGCGCGCGCGAGCTCTCCCGCGGCGCCGCGCAGCGCGGTGAGCGCCTCGGCGGCGAGCGCGTCGTCGCCCGCCTCGGCCGCGAGCACCACGCCGCCCGCCGGATCGCCGGCCAGGAGGGCCTCGCGCGCCGCCAACGCGAAGGCACACGCGCGCTCGTAGAGCTTCCGCGCGGTGTCGTGGTCACCGAGCCGCGCGGCCAGCGCGCCCGCCTCGAGGAGGCGCTCGGCGCGGACGAGCTCAGCGAGCTCGGGGTTCATGGCGAGACC
>DAORJJ010000851.1:0-2272 GCA_035439005.1 Polyangiaceae bacterium
ATGCTCCACGTGGGCGACGCCCGCGCCGCCGGGCGCGAGGGTCTCGACGGTGAGCTGACACGGGACCTCGGCCGCGGCGCCTCGCGCGCGCGGTGGTCTCAGGGGGCGCACGCGAAGATGGCGTAGCCGCCGACCGGCTTGTTGATGTCGATGCGTCCCGCGGTGCTCCACGCGACGGCGACGCGGTTGCCCGAGGTGGCGACGGCGACCTTGCCCCCGTCGACCTTGGCGATCGACGGGATGCGGCTGTCCCGGAGGAACGAGACCGCGTGCGGGGGCTCGAACGGGACCGGCGAGGTCGTGACGCGGTCGTAGGCGACGAGGGACACTTCGCCACGGCGGAGCACGGCGATGAGCGCGCGATCGCCGCTGATCGCGATGTCGCCGGAGGTGGCGTCGCCGATGCCCTCCACCGCGATGGACGCGTCGCCGACGCGCTCCGCGCCGTCGTAGGCGTAGAGGTCCACGGGCGAGCCCTCGGAGGTGGAGGGCGCGATCACGAGGGTGCGCTTGCCGACGACGGCCAGCGAGGCCCACCCGACGCCCTCGGTGACGGTCACCGCCGCCGCGCTCGTGAACTTCGTGAGGTCGCTGGTGGCGTCGATCGACTTGAGCCGCAGCACGCCCTCGCCCTTCGGCGTGGGAGCGGGCCCCGTGTCGCGGCCGGCGTCCGAGGAGGCGTCGGCGCCTGCGTCGGTGGGGGGTGGCGGTGGAGGCGTGGTGCCGCCGGCCCCGAGCGACAGGAACGACAGGGACTTGTCGCCCGCGATCCACGCGCCGGTCGCCGTGCCGCCCCCGAACTTGCCGTGGCGCTCGGAGGCGTCGAGGTCGACGCCGACGACCGCCGCCACGCCGGCCTGCCCGTTCTGCACGTAGGCGAGCACCGGGGTGGGCCCGTTCTGGAATAGCGCGTGCCCTTGGGAGAGCGAGGTCGTGACCCCGAGCGAGCCGTAGCGTCCGAAAGCGTTAATGATTCCAGATGGATCCGTGGTGAAGACGTCGACGCCGCCGATGCTCCCGCAGGGGGGGTGCGACAGCACCACGGTGCCGCCGGTGGGGCCGAGCAGCAGCGCCGCGCTGTCGGTCTGTGAGGGGGCGGACTCGGCGCAGTAGTCGCGGACGAGGCCGCCGTTGAGGCGCGGGCTGACGAGGGGTGCGAGCGCGCCGCCGCCCGCGTCGAGCGGGAGGAGCGTGAGGCGCGCGTTGCCCTCGTTGTCGACCTCGCGGTAGGCCACGAGGAAGCCGTCGGCGGTGGCGGCGACCGCGGGCCCCGAGACGCTCTCGCCCGTCGCCGACAGCGCGTTGCCGAGGGGGCCGGCGCCGAGGAGGGCCAGCGAGCAGCCGGCGCCGAGCTTCGTGCTGTCGCGCGAGGGCACGCAGCGGGCGGCGGAGCACTGAGCCTCCGCGCCGCACGCGCCCGTGGGGGTGGCGAGCGCGTCGAGCGGCACTCGGATCTCGCGCTCGACGCCGAGGTCGACCTCGACGCAGCCGGAGGCCACCACGCCGCAGTCTTCGCCGCGCGCGACGGCCGCGAAGGCGTAGACGCCCTTCTTCAGGTCGCCCACGGGTGGAGGCGCCGCGTTCCCCTTGCGGAAGGCCATCCGAAAGACCGTGCCGTCGAGCGGCATGCCGGCCGCCATCACCGGCTTGATGGCCTGGCAGTACCCCTCGGAGAACGCGCCGATTTCGAACCACGCCGTCCGACCGGCGACGCTCTGCGGCACCTCGAGATCGAACGTCACCTCCGGGTTGCCTCGGCACGACAGGCCGACGCTCAGCGCGACGCCGAGCGCGGTCCACCGCGCGGTCGCGCGGAGGCCGGACCACGATCGGCTGGGGGCTTGGGTCATCGGCCGTCCATCACAGGCTCTCGCGAATGGCCTTCAGCTCTCCCGGCTTGACGGTGATGGTCATCGACCTCTTCTTGCCGCCGGCGGTGAGGGAGAGCGCGTGGTTCCCAGAGGGGACCGAGCGGTTGTAGACGTTGCCCGTCGCGATGACGGCGCCGTCGAGGCGCACCTCCTCGCACTTGGGGAAGCAGACGACGGTCAGCTGACCTGGCCCGCCCGCGGTCGGCGCCGCGGTGGGCTTCGCCGTCGGGGCGGGCGTGGGGCCTGGCGTCGGCGTGGGGCCCCCGAGGGCCTTGGGGCCCGTGGGAGCGGCGGTGGGAGCGGCGGTGGGAGCGGCCGTAGGGGCGGCGGTGGGAGCGGCGGTGGGAGCGGCGGTGGGAGCGGCCGTAGGGGCGGCGGTGGGGGCGGCCGTCTCGGTCGCC
>DAORJJ010000852.1:0-2268 GCA_035439005.1 Polyangiaceae bacterium
GGCGTCGGACGTCGCGGCCGGCGGCGCGGGCAGCTCGGCCTCGAGCGCCGCGAGGTCGGCGCCCACGGCCTCCACGTCGTCGCCGGAGGTGATCTGCTCGAGCAGCGTGCGGCGTCGCTTGGCGCGGCGCCCGACCAGCGGCATCGCCACCCGCAGGTACGCGTCGGGGCTCGCGATGGCGAAGAGGTCCACCCCCGAGGTCTCCACGGCCTCGAGCACGCGGGTGAGCTCCGCCACGAGGTCCTCCGCGGCGAGGGAGTCGGGCGTGCGGGCGGCGTGGGCCCGCGCGTGCTTCACGAGGAGGGCCGCGTGAAGCTCGACGAACTGGTCGAACGACATCAGGAGGCCGTGGAGGCGTCCTGGCGCACGAGGACGAAATACGCGTCGATGAGCTTCCCGCCCTTCTCCGCGCGGCCGATCGAGACGTGGCTGGAGAGCCCGCGCATGTAGTCGACCATGCCCTCGTACACGAGGAACCCGAGCTTCTTGCTGTTCGGAAGGATCTCCGGCCAGCGGGCGTCTTTCGCGGTGGCCTGCTTGCGGTAGTCGATCACGAGCTCGCCGTCGCGCTCGGTGGCCACGTAGTACCCTGGGCCGGTGAAGACCCGCGTGGAGCCCTCGTTGTACCCGTGGAGCTCGGTCGCGCCCGCCGCCGGGCGGCAGAACCGCTTCTGAAAGTTGTTGAAGAGCGGCAGGGTGTTCCGGCCGTCGTGGATGACCTCGGTCAGGTCCGGCACGTCGTCGGGGACGAAATGGCTGAGCGTGAGCGGGCGGTAGCCCTTGGCGGCTTCGAAGAGCTCGGCCTGGCGGTGCTTGCCCCAGCCCCGCACCGTGTGGAGGCGCCCCTCGTGGCCCATGCCGTCGAGGACGTCCGTGAGGCGCGGCAGATCGAGCTTTGGCTCGAGGAGCACTGTGAGGTCCATGCGCCTGCTGTAGCACACGGCCGCCTCGCCGGGGAGCGGTCGGTCGCGCGGGAGGGGCGCGCGAGGTAGTCTCCGCGCGCCCGGGGGCGCAGCGCTCCTCGGCCGAGCGGAGGTGTGGGGTGCGGAGGCTCACGAGAGAGTTCTTCGCCCGCGACGCGGTGTGCGTCGCGCGGGCGCTCATCGGCGCGCGCATCGTGCGGGAGGCCGGCGGCTCGCGCCGCGCCGGCACGATCGTCGAGACCGAGGCGTACGCGGGCCCCGACGACCGCGCGTGCCACGCCCGCTTCGGTCGCACCCCGGCGCGCCGCGATCTGTTCGGTCCGCCCGGGCACGCGTACGTGTTCCTCGTCTATGGCATGCACCTCTGCTTCAACGTCGTGTGCGCCAGCGAGGGTGAGGGGCACGCGGTGCTCGTGCGCGGCGTCGAGCCCGACGGGCCGGGCGACGCGCGCGGCGACGGCCCCGGGCGGGTCACGCGCGCCCTGGGGATCGGCCGGGAGGCGGGCGGCGTCGATCTCGTGACGTCCGCGGAGCTCTACCTCGCGGAGAGCGTGGGCCCGCCGCGGGCCGTGGGCGTCTCGCCGCGCGTCGGCGTCGCTTACGCTGCCGATCACGCGGAGAGGCCCTGGCGCTTCTTCGACCCGGCCAGCCGGGCGGTGTCGCGCCCGCCCCCGAGCCAGATCGGCCGCGGTCGGGCGCCGCGGTGACGAGGACGAGCCGCGGATGAGCGGGGACGAGCCGCGGCTCACGAAACGGTGTATGCTCCGTCGATGCGCGCTCGCCTCGTCCCGCTGCTTGTGATCGGGCTCGTCTCCGCCTCGGCGCCAGCGTCGGCGCACACCATGCTGAACACGCCCCCACCACGCGACGTGGGGAAGGCCGGGGCGGACGCGCACAAGAACGGCCCGTGCGGTGGCGTCGCGCGGACGGCGAAGCCTACGGTCTACGCCGTGGGGCAGACCGTGCAGGTCGAGTTCACCGAGACCATCGACCACCGCGGGTGCTTCCAGGTGCTCTTCTCGGAGGCGAACGACCAGAATTTCCAGATCCTCACCCAGGTGAACGACCCGGCGGGCACCGCCGTGCCGTCGAAGCGCACGGTGAGCGCCACCCTGCCGGCGGGCAAGTCGTGCACGGCCTGCACCCTCGCCGTGCGCCAGCTGATGATCGGCCAAGCCTGCGTCGCCAATCAGCAATCCCTGGCGGCGGGCGACACGTACTTCACCTGCGCCGACATCTGCGTGGGGACCGCCTGCACCGACGCGGGCGCCCCTCCTCCGCCAGACGCCTCCGCTCCGCCTCCGCCTCCGCCTCCGCCCTCCGACAGCGGCGTCGGCCCCGGGCC
>DAORJJ010000853.1:0-2264 GCA_035439005.1 Polyangiaceae bacterium
CGGAAGGCGGCGCCCGGGGCGCGCCTCACGGTCCAGGGCTTCGGCGAGGGGGCGCCCTCGCCGCTCGCGTCGGGCGCGGCGCCCGCGAACCGCTCCGACCTCCGCGCCGCGCTGGCGGCCCTCGCGGAGTCGGCGGAGGAGCGCCCCGCCGCGGTCGTCGCCGTCTCCGACGGCCGCCTCGACGACCCGCCCGAGGACGCCTCCCCGGAGGCCCTCCGCGCGCTGTTGCCTGGGACGCGCGTCCACACCGTCGCCACGACCACCCGCGTCCCGCGCGACGCGAGCGTGCGGCGCGTGTCGGCGGCGGGCGCGGTCGCCCACGTGCCGCTCCCCCTCACGGTGGAGGTGGGGTGCGCCGGCGGGCTCGCGTGCGCGGAGCTCACGGTGGTCGCGCGGGAGCTCCGCGACGACGGGCCCCCTGCGCTCCTGGCCTCCGGGGTCGCGAAGGTGCGCGACGGGAAGGCGCGGCTCGACCTGACGGTGACGTTCGACCGCGCCGGCCCGCGCGTGCTCGAGCTCTCGGTCGCGGCGCCCGACGGCGACGAGGTCCCCGAGAACGACCGGAGGTTCTTGACGTTCAACGTCGCGCGCGAGCGCATCCGCGTCCTCCACGTCGCGGGGCGCCCCACGAACGACGTGCGCGCGCTGCGGCAGTGGCTGAAGAGCGACGCCTCGGTCGATCTCGTGGCCTTCTTCATCCTCCGCACCCCCACGGACAACCCAAACGCGCGAAACGACGAGCTCGCCCTCATCCCGTTCCCGGTCGACGAGCTCTTCAGCGAGCACCTCCCGTCGTTCGACGCCGTCGTCCTCCAGGACTTCGACGCGCAGCCTTACAACATGGAGCGGCACCTGCCCGCGCTGGCGAAGTACGTGCGCGCGGGCGGCGGCGTCGTCATGGTCGGCGGCCCGAACTCGTTCGTCGCCGGCGGCTACGCCGACACGCCGCTCGCGGAGGTGCTGCCCGTCACCCTCGACGGCTCGTCCGGCGCGACCTCGGCCGACACCACGCGCCTCGTCCCCCGCTACACGGAGGCGGGCCGCGACGCCCCGCTCCTCGCCCCGCTGCGGAAGCTGCTCGGCGACGAGCTGCCCGAGATGCCCGGGGCCAACGTGCTGGGCGACCTGCGCGAAGGCTCGGTGGCGCTGCTCGAGCACCCCACACGCACCACGCGGTCGGGCGCGAAGATGCCCGTGCTGGCCATCGGCGAGCAGGGCGACGGGCGCACCGTGGCGCTGGCGCTCGACGGCGCGTGGCTGCTCCAGTTCTCGGAGCTCGGCGCTCGCACGGCGGGGCGCGGTTACGGCGCGCTCTGGGACGGCCTGCTCGGGTGGCTGATGCGGGATCCGCGCTTCGAGCCGGCCCACCTGCAGCTCGCGTCGGCGTGCGTGGCGGGCGTGCCCTCGGTCCTTCGGGTCCACGCGCCCCCGGGGGCGAAGGGCGCGCTGGTCGTCGACGTCACGAGGCTCGGCGCGACCGAAGCCCCAGCGCGCGTGTCGCTCCCCGACGGCGCGGCGGCGCGCGAGCTCACGCTGCCACGGCTGGGCCCCGGCGGGTACACGGCGCGCGCGCGTGTGGGCAATTCTCCTACCACTCGGCTCGATTTTGCTTGCGAAGCGGGCGGAGACGAGTGGGCCGACTCCCGCCCCGACCCCGAGCGCCTCCGGCGCCTCGCCGACGCGACCGGCGGCGCGTTCTTCGAAGCGGGGGACGTGAGAGCGCTGCCGCTCCCGCCGCCCACGGTCGTCGCGACGGAGCGGCACGTCACGCCGGTCGCGCCGCCGTGGGCGTGGACGCTCTTCGCGGCGGCGACGCTGGGCGTGAGCTGGATCACGCGCCGGCGCAGCGGCCTCCGCTGAGCCGCGGTCGCGCGCAGAATTGCTCGGGGCGCGCGGAAGCCCTGCTACCATCCCTGCGGTGAAGTCTCGCCTCGCGCCGCGCCGCCTCGCGCTCGTGTCTGCGCTCGCCCTCGCGGTGACGTCCGCGCCGCTCACCGCGCGCGCCCTCGTCTGGCCGGACGTCCCCGAGCGCGTGGAGCGGGACCTTGGCTCGACCGACGTGGACGCGCGGCGGGGAGCCGCGCGCGAGCTGCTCTCGCTCGGCAAGGGCCGCGCGGAGCCGCTGATCCTCCGCGCGCTCGAGGACACCGACCTCGAGGTGCGCCTGCTCGCGGCCCGCGCGGCCACCTCGCGGCGCCTGCCGGAGGCGACGGAGCTCCTGCTCGCCTGGCTCGGGGAGCGAGACCCGCGGGCCCGGCTCGCGG
>DAORJJ010000854.1:0-2258 GCA_035439005.1 Polyangiaceae bacterium
CGACGCCTTCGCGGGCTCGGGCTTCGGTCGCCCCGGCGCGCGCCGCGCGCGCTCGAGCGCCACCGCGCCGCGCTCGGCCGTCTCGCGGGCCGCGAAATTCCTTGCAGTCTGCACCTTCTGGAGGGCCTGCCGCGCGAGCAGCGTCGCCTGCTCGCTGTCGCCCCGCTCGGCGGCCTCGCGCGCGCGCTGGGCGAGGGCGGTGGCCTCGGCGACGAGCTTGGGGCGTTGGACGGCGACGAGGCGCACGTCGCGTCGCTGCAGCGTCGCGTCGGCCTCGACCACCGCGGGGGGGATGGCGGCGGGGGTGCAGCCGAGCGCGCCGAGGGCGCCGAGCGCGCCAAGCAGGGCCGCGAGGACCGCGCGCCTCACTGGCCGCCCCCGTCGCCCGCGCGCCCGCGCTCCGGCGCCCTGCGCGGCCCACGCCGCGGGCCCGCGTCGCTGGACGCGTCGCTCGTGGCGTCCCCCGCCTCCGCCACCGTGAGGGGCACCTCCGAGCGCAGCAGGGTGAGCTGGCCCTCTGCGGTGTCGAGCAAGAGGTCGCGCAGCTCGGGGTTCGTCGACGCGCGCGTGAGCGCCTCGGCCCGGTCGAGCCAGGCCTCGGCCCGCGTGACCTCGAGCGGGGAGAGGTCAGGGTGCTCCTCCTTCAGCGCAGCGAGCGCCACGCGGAGCTGCACGGCGCGCTCGGTGGGATCCAAGCGAGGATCGGCGGCGCGGGGCCCGGACGGCGTCGCCGCGAAGAGGGGGGCGCATGCGGCGGCGGTCGCCGCGGACACGGCGACGGCGGCGACCGCGGCGACCGCGAGGCGCGCGCCCGCGACCCCTCGCTTCAAAAGATGGACCACTGGAGCCTCAAGCGAAGAGAGTGGGAGAGCTGAGTCTCGTGGAGCGCGGGGGTGTCCCGCCGCAGCCCGAGCGTGTAGACGAGCGCGACGTGCCGGCTCAGGTGCGCGGACGCCGAGGTGTCCCACCGGTAGATCGGCCGGTATTTCTCCTCCTCCTTGAACACCGCGCCGAACTGGTCTTCTCCCAAGAAACCGTCGAGGCGCGTGTCGAGATCGAGCACGTTGCGCAGCGTCACCCCCGCCATCACGGTCGCCTCCATGCCGAACGTCTTGACGTCGGAGAGCGCCAGCAGCTCGAGCTCGCGCCCGCTCCTGCGGGTCACCGCGCGGCCGTCGAAGAAGTACGCCTGGCGCGCCGCGAGGCCGCCCCGCACGGCGAACCGGAACATCTCGAACTCGAGCTTCGTGCCGACGCCGGCGGCCTCCTGGAGGATGAGCGGGCCGAGCTCCGGGAAGAGCCTGTACGCCTCGCCGGGGACGAAGGTCTCGTCACGGGCGACGCTGCCGTCCTCGCGCCGGGTGACCGCGTGCATCGTGTCGGGCGCGTAGAAGCGGGTGGGGAAGAGCGAGGTCGTGCCCGCGACCCGGGCGTACGGCCCGGCGACGCCGCCGAGCCGGTAGTTGTAGAGGACCTCGGCGCGGACGTCGTCGGTGACCTTCTGGAGCGGCAGCTCGGCGTTCCCGTTGGACGACAGAATGCCGACGGCCGCGAGGTCGGTGAACAGGCTGAGCTCGGCGAGGTGCCGCCCGGTGTCGATGCCGAGCTCGAGGCGGCTGTACGCGCCGAGGGTGAGGGCGTCGCCGTTGTAGGAGGAGAGCTGGTTCTGGCGGCTGCCGAGGGTGCCGTCGGCCGCGAGGGTCCAGCGCACCCGGTAGATGCTGGGCTCGACGATGACGTCGCCCTCGCCGAACTCGGTGCGGACGAGCCGCCCGTCCTCGACGACCACACGGTACTGCACCGCCTCGCCGCGCGGCACGAGCAGGGCGACCGCGCCCTCCCGCGCCTTCGGATCGTCGCCGAGCGCGAGGACGTAGCGCCCGGGTGGGAGGGCGAGGCCGAACGACGCGCGCTGGCCGGGCTTGAAGCTCGGGCGGAACGGGCCGTGCACGCCCCCGAGCGCGTGCGCGGCGTCGCCGAGCGCGGCCACGACGAAGGTCTGATCAGCGGGGTGGCCCTGACCGTCCACGATGGCGACGCGGAGGACGCCGTAGAAGGGGCTCACGACGGCGGTCTCGCCCGCGACCACGTCCACGTCGGCGCGCGCCCGGAGCTCCTTCGCGCCGGAGCCGACGAGGAGGCGGTACCGGCCCGGCGGTACGGGCACCCGGCGCCCGAGGCGCGCGACGGTGAGGGTCTCGCCGTCGAGCTCGACGATGACCGAGGCCTCGCTGTCGGGGGGGGGGGCCAGATCGGGG
>DAORJJ010000855.1:0-2258 GCA_035439005.1 Polyangiaceae bacterium
TGGCGGTGGCGGCGGTGGCGGCGGCGGTTCGCTCGGCGGCGAGCTCGTCGGTCGCCACCTCGACGCGCGCGAACGCCCCGCCGCCGGAGCGGCCGCCGTCCAGCTCGGGGAGCCCATGCCAACGCACCCGCACCTGCCGCAGCGCGAGCGCCTTCAGGGCGGCCTCGAACGCGGCGATCTGCTCGAGGCGCTCGCGCGTGACCCGGGTGCCGTACGGCAGGCGGCTCGACAGGCACGCGGCCGCTGGCTTGTCCCACACGCGGAGGCCGAGGAGGGCCGCGAGGCGCCGCACCTCCGACTTGCCGAGCCCCGCCTCCACGAGCGGGCTCTTGACGCTCGCCTCGCGGGCCGCGTCGAGGCCAGGGCGGTAGTCGCCGAGGTCGTCGGTGTTGGTGCCGTTCATGGTGCAGGCGAGGCCCCACTCGACCTGCTTCTTCGCGGCGACGCGATAGAGCTCGCTCTTGCAGTAGAAGCAGCGGTCGGCGCCGTTCTGGGCGTAGCCCTCGGTCTCGATCTCGTTCGAGGCGACGAGCTCGTGGCGGGCGCCGATCTCGCGCGCCAGCGCGACGGCCTCGTCGCGCTCGGAGGGGGCGAGGCTGGGGCTGACGGCGGTCATGCCGACCGCGCGGTCGCCGAGGAGGCGGTGCGCGAGCGCGAGGACGAGCGCGCTGTCGGTGCCGCCGGAGTAGCAGACGAGCACGGAGGGGACCTCGGCGAACGCCGCGCGCAGGCGGTCGAGGGCGGGGTCGCTCGGCAGAGGCTCGGCGGACGCGGACGCGAGGGGCGCGAGCGGGGAAGGCGAGGAGGTCACCCGTGTTCTTTAGCAAAACTTCGAGCGGAACTTGTAACCCTGCGGATGACTGATATTATGTTCAGTATGTCCGCGAGCCAAGCGTCGTCGTCGTTGCTGCACGCGCTCCCGGCGCTGGGCGCGCTGGGCGTCCACCAAGGCGCCGAGGCGCTCGCGCCGCGCGAGCAGATCCTCCTGCTCGACTGGCCGGAGCTCGAGCGCGCCCTCCCGGACGGCGGGCTCCCCCGCGGGGTGATCGAGCTCGCCGCGCCGCACGCGCACGGCGGCGGCACCACGCTCGCGCTCGCCGCGTGCCGCGCCGCGCAGCGCGACGATCCCCAGGCGCACTGCGCGTGGCTCGAGGCGGCCGCGGGGCCGCGGCTCTACGCGCCCGAGGGGCGCGCCGCCGGGGTCGACCTCGCGCGGCTGCTCGTCGTGCGCGCGCCGCGCGAGGCCCTCTCGCGGGTGTGCGTGAAGGTCTTGGCGACGGGCGCCTTCCCCTTGGTGGTCGTCGCGCCCTCGCGCGCGTGCCGCGCTCCCGAGGTGCGTGAGCGCGTGCCGCCGCTCGACGAGCGCGCCGTTCGTCGCTTCGCGCTCGCCGCGGAGGAGTCGGCCGCGCGCGTGCTGCTCCTCACCGACATGTACGCCTCGCACACCCCTTGGCCGGTGGCGCTGCGCCTCGAGCTCGAGCGGCTCCCCGAGGCCGTTCATGTGCGCGTCGCGCGCGATCGCCGCGGGCGTGTCGGCGCCACGCGCACGGTGCCGCTGCGCACGCGACCCCACGCGACCAGCCGCGCAGAGACCCCACGCCGCGACGCGGGCGCGTCGCGCTTCGTCGCGCCCCACGCGCGCGTGCGCGAGGCAGGCTAGGCAGGCGAGGCAGGCATGCGGGTGATCGCCATCGTCTTGCCCGATCTCGCGCTCGAGGTCGCGGCTCCCGTCGCGGCAGCGCCGCGCGAGCTCGCGTCGCGCGCGCCTCGAGGCGTGGTCCTCGCCTCTCGCAAGGGCATGCTCGAGTCCGAGCTCACCGGGAACGTGCGCCTCCACGCGGTCTGCGAGCGCGCGCGCGCCGCGGGCATCGCCCCCGGTCAGACGCTCGCGGCGGCCCGCGCCACCGCCTCCGAGCTGGTCGTGCGTCTGGTCCCCGCGGAGGCCCTCCACGCGGCGCTCGAGCGGGTCGCCGAGGCGGCCTTGGCCTTCGGCGCGACCGCCTCGTTCGCGCGCGGCGAGGCCGGCGAGGACACGGTCTGGGTCGACGTGACGGGGTGCGCGCACCTCTTCATCGACGAGCCCCTCCGCGGCGATGAGCGCGCGCGCGCGCCCGACGAGCTCGCGGCGGGGGAGGCGAGGCTCCTCGCGCGGCTCGAGGCGCGGGTGCGCGAGCTGGGGCACGCGTGCAGGCTCGCGCTCGCCGGCGGCCCACGCGTCGCCCGCGCGGTGGCCAGCCACGGAGCGCCAGGGTGCGTGG
>DAORJJ010000856.1:0-2248 GCA_035439005.1 Polyangiaceae bacterium
GGGCGCGCCAACCGAGAGGAACGTGTCGGCGGTGATCTCGAGGCGCGCGAGGGCCTCGGCGACCCGCTCCGGCGCGCCGGCGGGCACGATCCAGCCGAGCTTCAGCTGCGGAAGCGCCGCCTCCTTCGAGAGGCCCGACAGGGCGAACACGAGCCCGCGCGATGTCCCTGCGACGGTGTCGACGCGGCCCCGCGCCTCGGCGAGCGGGTAGCGGGCGAACACCTCGTCGCTCACGAGCGGCAGGTCGAGGTCGAGGAGGGCGTCGAGCTCGTGTCGCTTCGTGTAGGAGCCCGTCGGGTTGTTGGGGGACACGAGCACGATCGCGCGCGTGCGCGGCCCCACGCGGGCGCGGAGCTCGGGCAGATCGATGTGCCAAGCGCCGTCGTAGCGGAGCGGGTACGGCACGGGCACGACCGACTGGTGCCGCGCGAGGTAGGCGAAGAGCGGGTAGCTCGGCTGGGGCACGAGCACCTCGTCGCCCGGGTCTGCGAGGAGGCCGAAGAGCCACGAGTACGCCTCGCTCGTGCTCGCGGTGCACACGACGCGGGCCGGGTCGACCTCGACGCCGAGCGACGCGTAGCTCGCGGCGATGGCGGCGCGCGCGGCCGGCAGCCCGAACGGCAGCGGCTCGTAGGTGGCGACGCTCGGCGCCGCGAGGGCCGCGCGGCCGCGCTCCGAGAGGCCCGCGAGCCCCACGGTGGTGGGGTTCGACGCGGTCAGGTCCAGCACTGGGCCGCGGGCGCGGGCCCGCGCGAGCGCCCGCGTGAGCTCGTTCTCGGTGAGGTCGTGCGCGGAGCGCGCGGAGAACGGCGTCACGCGGACCTCGCGGTGCGAGTGAGGGAAGCCGCGCGCGGCGGCGCGGGGGTCATGGCGCCACCTCGCCTTCGGCTCGGGGTCGCCATCGACCTTCGTTCGCCGCTTCGGGGCTCACTTGCAAGTTCATGTAGACTGCGCGGATGGCCATTCGGGTGGGCACGAGCGGGTTCTCGTACGCGGAGTGGAAGGGCACCTTCTACCCCGAGAAGCTCCCGCAGAAGAAGATGCTCGCGTATTACGCGGAGCGCTTGGCCACGGTGGAGATCAACGCGACCTTCTACCGCATGCCGAAGCCCGAGCTGCTCGAGGGCTGGTGCGCCGAGGTGCCGCCCGACTTCACGTTCGTGCTGAAGGCCCCGCAGCGCATCACGCACCACCGGCGGCTCGTCGACGTGCAGGACACGGTGGAGCGCTTCTGCGACGTGGCGACCGCGCTCGGCGACCGCCTCGGGCCGCTGCTCTTCCAGCTCCCGCAGCACATGAAGAAGGACCTCGCGCTCCTCGGCGCGTTCCTCGAGGCCCTGCCGCGGCCGTCGCCGGTCGTCGTCGAGTTCGGCGACGCGTCGTGGTTCTCGGACGACACGTTCGCGCTGCTCCGCGAGCAGTCAGCGGCCCTGTGCATCGTCGACGACACGAACCCGCGCAAGGCCGCCCCGTTCGTCGAGACCGCGCCCGTCGGGTACCTGCGCCTCCGTCGTGTAGAATACACAGACGCGGAGCTGACCGCGTGGGCGGAGCGCCTGCGGGGCGCCTCGTGGCGCGACGCGTACGTCTTCTTCAAGCACGAGGACGCGGGCACCGGCCCGAAGCTCGCGGAGCGCCTGAAGGCCGCGCTCGCGGGCTGAGGGGACGGGTGTTGCCTCGGCCTGAGGAGGTCCGAGGCAGAACGACGAGCCGCGGAAGAGCCCGCCTGGGCGGGCTCCGCCCGAGGCTGCTCCGGTCAGAGCGCCTCGAGGCGCACGGCGGTGCCGTACGCGAGCACCTCCGTGGCGCCCTGGGAGAACTCGGTCGCGTCGTAGCGCATCGCGATGATCGCGTGCGCCCCGATGGCCTCGGCGTGCGAGACCATCATGCGGTACGCGTCCTGCCGGGCGGCGTCGCACACCTGCACGTACTCCTCGATGTTGCCTCCGCCGAGCTGCTTGAAGGCGCCCACGAACCCCTGCCCGAGGCTCACGCTGCGCACGACGATGCCGCGCGTGACGCCGAGGTACGCGGTGACGCGGTACCCCTCCACGGTGGGGCCCGTGGTGACGATGATCGGCATGCTGGAGGCCGGGGCCGTGCGGTAGTCGGGGGGCTCGTTCATGGCGAGACCTCGCCTTCGGCTCGTGCTCGCCATGGTCCTTCGTTCGCCCCTTCGGGGCTTACTTTCAGGTTCATGGCGAGACCTCGCCTTCGGCTCGTGCTCGCCATGGTCCTTCGTTCGCCC
>DAORJJ010000857.1:0-2246 GCA_035439005.1 Polyangiaceae bacterium
CGCGTTCGCGGCGTGCGCCCTCTTGCCCGGGGCGGGCCCACGCGCCGCGAGCGCGCGCGCGTGGGCCGCCGCGCGCCTCGTCGCCGCCGTGGGCCTCGGCGCGGTCCTCTTCGCCGCCACGGCGCCGCGGGGGCGGGGCGTGTGGCGCGATCGCCTCGCGCTCATCGCCCGGGCGCGCCCCGAGCTCGCGGGCGCCCGGGTCGTCGCGGCCCTCGACATCGGGTGGGTCTCGGCCGCCACCGACGCGCCGCTGCTCGACCTCGCGGGCCTCACGGACCCTGAGATCGCCGCGCTCCCTGGCGGACACACCTCCAAGCGCGTGGCGACCTCGCTGCTCCTCGACCGGGGCGTGGACGTGGCGCTCGTGTACACCACCGGTGGAGGGCTCCCGGCGCCGGGCACGTCCCGGGTGGTCGGAGCGCGCGCGGTCGAGGCCCGCCTCGTCGGGTCCGAGCTCTTCGCGCGCCGGTACTCACCGACGGCGTTCGTGCCCCTCGGCGAGGCGGGCGCGGGGTACGTCGTGTACCGGCGCGTCCCAGAGAAAAGCGAATAACATCCATCAGTAAGCGAAATTCGTGCGCGCGCCCGTCACGGATCGCCGCGCTGGCGCGACGACGCGCCATGACGACTCGTGCGACACTCGCCCTCGCCCCGATGTCGACCCCCGGCTCCGCAGCGCGGCCCGCGCACCCGCTCGAAGACCCGCGCTTCCGCGAGGCGCTCACGCGCATGGTCCGGCGGCGCGTCCCCGAGAGCGACGCCGAGGACATCGTGCAGACCGCGATCGCCGAGGCGCTGGTGGCGGGCAAGCGAGACGACGATCCGGACGCGCTCCGGCGCTGGGTGTGGGGCGTCGCGCGCCACAAGGTGGTCGATCACTTCCGCCGCCGCCGGCGCCTCGCGGACGAGCTGCCCGACGTCGCGGGGGAGGACGCGAGCCAAGGCGAGCTCGACCTCCTGCGCTGGGCGCGCCGCGAGCTCCCCGAGGGCGAGAACGCCGAGGAGACCCTCCGGTGGATGTTGCGCGAGGCCGAGGGCGAGACCCTGGAGACGATCGCCGAGGAGTCGAACCTGCCGGCGCCGCGCGTGCGCAAGCGGGTGAGCCGGCTCCGCGAGCATTTCCGCGCGCGGTGGAGCGGCCAGGCGGCGGCGCTGCTGGCCCTCGGCGTCGTGGTCGTGGTGCTCGTGGTCGTGGCGCTCCGCAAGCGCACCGACGACATCGCGAAAGATCAGCCGGCGCCGAGCCTGAGCGCGCCGACCCCGGGCCCGCGCGAGGTCGCGGCGGAGAAGCGGCGCGCGGCGTTCGAGCGCTGCGGGGCCGGGGCGTTCCGGCCGTGCCTCGACCTGTTCGACGAGGCGAGGGGGCTCGATCCCGCGGGCGACGAGGCCGAGGCCGTGCAGCGCGCGCGGAAGGCCGCGACGGACGCGCTCGAGCAGCGCGTGGCGCCCGTGCCCACGAGCTCCGCGCTCCCGTCTCCGAAGAACGTCACGCCTCCTCCGACGTCGGTGCCGCAGAAGCTCGCGCCGGATCCGAGCGCCCGCCCCACGCCCGTCCAGACCGAGGCGCCGCCCGCGAAGCCAGCCCCGCCTGCGCCGAAGGCTGGCCCCATGAACAAGAAGGCCGTGCAGCTCGAGAAGCCGAGCGGAATGGGATCGGACCTGGGCTCGAGCAAGTAGCGCGGGCCTAGCGGCTATCGAGGCCGGCGCTCGGGGCGGTCGCTCTTCGCGCCGCCGAGGAGCCCCTGCGCGAGGAGCGCGGCGAGGAGCCCCGCGCCCGCGAACGCGACGGCTTGGCTCAGCTTGGCGTCGACGAGCGCGAGCTTTCCCGTGTTGTGCAGCACCCAGCCGAGGCCGAACGTGAGCCCGCCGAGCGCGACGGCGCGGGCGACGCTGGAGGCGCGGTAGACGAGCAGCTGCGGCAGCACGGCGACCACGCCGAGGACCACCGGGAAGACGAGGTCGGGGCCGCCGAAGAGCGGCACCCGCTGGCCGTGCGCCACGAGCTCGCGGGCGCCCGCGTCGGCAGCGAAGGCCGCGCCGAACGCCGTCGCCGTGAAGAGCAGCGCATACAAGAACGCCCCCGCGCCGGCCTTGGCGGTGACGCGCGATGGCCTCTTGGCCTTCGCCGCGAGCTCGGCGAGCTTCGCGCGCCGCGTCGCCTCGGGGTCCGCGGAGACCTCGGCAACATCGACGGTCGCCTCCGCGCTCGCGCGCCCCTTCGCGGTGGCCGCGCCGGGCGCGCCCTT
>DAORJJ010000858.1:0-2239 GCA_035439005.1 Polyangiaceae bacterium
CCCGAGCCGCTCCTCCAGCGACGCGAGGACGAGGAGGACGCTCGCCTCAGGCTCGAGATCGGCCGCCCGCGCGTAGAGCGCCGCGGCGCCGCCAAGATCGAAGCGCCCGACCTCGAGCAGAGCGGCGAGCTCGATGCAGGCGTGGCGCTCGGCCGAGACGTCGCCGCCGCTTCGCGCGAGGGCCAACCTCGCGCGGAGCTCGTGCTCTGCGGCAGCCGGGCCGGTGCGCCGCGCGAGCGCGGGAGCCGAGACCGCGAACCGGCGCGCGTGGCCATCGGCCAGCGACGACGGCGCACCGTTCGAACTCAAGCCTTGTCCCCCGCGCGTCGCCATGTCGCCTCGCCTCGCCTCGCCTCGCGCGCACCGATACGCGGAGGCACGCTAGCGTATCCAAAGAGCGAACGGTGTGGCCACCAACACACGCTCCCGCTCGGCCAGCGGGAGAAGGCTGGTAACGAACGGCGCCGCCTCGGGCGCGACGCGACCGAGCAGGCTCACCGGATCGAGCCCCGCCGCACGCCGGACGGCCGCGCTCTCCTCGGCGCCGCCTGGCTCCAGGCTGTCGAGGAACGCTGGGCGGCCGCCGACGACGCTGACGCGCGCGTCCTCGGGCAGCTTGGCGAGCTGACGCGCCTTGGCGACGGCCGCGCGGAGGCCGCCGAGCTCGTCGACGAGGCCGAGCCTCTTGCCCTCGCGCCCCGAGAAAATTCGCCCCTCCGCGTGCGGGGCGATCTTGTCCGGCGTGGTGCCGCGGCCCTCCGCCACCCGCGCAAGGAAGAGCTCGTAGACCGCGGTCATCGACTCGAGCACGCGCGCCTTCGTCGCGTCGTCCCAAGAGCTGAAGAACGAGAGGTACGCCGCGCGAGCCGCCGCGCCGGGCTTCTCCTTGGCGGCCGGGAACGTGACCGCGTGCACCCCGAAGCGCTCGACCGCGCCGCCCACGCCTACCTTGCCGCCGACGACGCCGATCGAGCCGACGATGCTCATCGGATCGCCGAAGATCACGTTCCCCGTCGAGGCGAGGTAGTACCCCCCGCTCGCGGCCATGTCGCCCACGCTCACGACGATGGGCTTCTTGGCGCGGATGCGCATGAGGTCGTGCCAGAGCATGTCGCTCGCGAGCGCGCTGCCGCCCGGCGAGTCGATGCGCAGGACGAGCACTTTGATGTCGTCGTCCTTCTCCACGCTCGCGAGCTGCTTGGAGAGCTCGTGCTCGGTGATCCCGCCTCGACCGCCGAAGGGGCTGCCCCCGCCGCCCATCGAGATGCTGCCGACCGCCCGCACGAGCGCCACTGGACCCGAGGCAGCGCCATCGCCGGCGAGGGCCCGTACGAGCTCACCGAGGGACTCCTCTTCGTCCGAGCCGCCGCCTGCGCCGAAGCGGGCCCTGTGGCGGCCCGCGCCGACCGCCTTCTCGAGGTCTCTCAGCGCGTCGTCCGAGTACCCTACTGCGTCCGCGAGTCCCCGCGCGACGGCCGCCTTCGGCGAGAACGGCCCGTCCTCGATCGCGTCCTCGATTCCGGCTTTCTCGCGCCCCGCGCGCGTGGTCTCGCGCCACGTCGCGCGGAGGTCGGCGAGCACGCCCTCGAGGGAGGCGCGCGCCTCGTCGCTCGGGCCGTCCCGCGTGAGCGGCTCTTCGGCGCCCTTGAACTTGCCCACCTGCAGGATGTCGACCGAGAGCCGGAGCTCGTCGACGAGCAGGCGGCGCAGGTAGATCACCTGCCCCGCGAGACCGACCGTGTCGACGTCCCCGGCGGGCGAGATCGTGATTTTCGTGCACGCCTGGGCCGCGGCCATCATGCCGGTGTTGCCGAGGCTCTCCGCGTGGCAGTGGATGGGCATCCCAGCCCGCCGGAGCTCGAGCAGCGCGCCGCCCATTTCCTCCGCGCGGGCCGCGCCGAAGTTCGCGCTGCCGAAGCGCACGAAGAGCCCCTTGACCTTCTTGTCCTTCCGAACCGCCTCGACCGCAGCGAGAAAATCCCAAAGGGATCGGTGTTTTGGCGGTGTCAGTCCGAGAAAGCCGGGGTCTTCGGCCTCGGGGAGCCCGTCGGAGACGTCGAGCGTCGCGACGTAGGGACCGGACGTCTTGGCGGGCGCCGAGGAGGCCTCAGGCGCCGAGCGCGGGCGACCCTCGCAGCCCGCGCCGAGCGCCAGCGCGGCGACGAGGCCCAGGGGGCCGGCGAGCGAGCGCCACGGGGCGCGGCTCACGGCGGATCCCCCGGCGCGGGCGGCGCGGGCG
>DAORJJ010000859.1:0-2237 GCA_035439005.1 Polyangiaceae bacterium
CGCTCGCCGGGCGCGAGGACGGCGCCGCGGGCGGCGGCGGCATCGACGCGCTGACGGCCACCGACGACTCATTCACGGCGCGCGGCGAGGCGCGGTCGACCAGCGCCTTGGAGCGCGGGTCGAGGCGCGTGAAGCGAAGGAGCAGCCCCTCCCCACCCGGCGTGGCGACATGCCCGGCGACGCGCCCCTCCCCGCGCAGCATGATGGCCCCCGACTCGAGGACGACCTCGAAGCGCAGGATGACACCGTCGGTGCGGGGCCCCGCGCCGACGAGCACGATCGATGACGCGGTGAGGGCGAAGGACTCTTCGCGGAGGAACTCCTCCTCCGTCTGATAGGGCCGAACGACGCGGACCGCGAAGAGCGAGCGGTGAGACTCTTCCACGTGTCGAGAGTAGACGATGTGCCGCGCCTGAGAAGCCCGATCGCCGCGCCGATGCGCGACGCCTCCGAGGCGCGGAGGCCGATTTCGCCCGCAGTCGCGTCGATTTGCGCGATAATCAGCCATCCTGGTGCGTCCCTCCCCGCGCGTCGTCAAGCCAGGCCTACGGCTCGGCAACTACGAGCTTTTGTGCCCGCTCGCACAAGGTGGCATGGCGATCGTGTGGCTGGCGCGCCGCGCCAGCTCGTACGCCGAGCCCCTCGTGGTGGTGAAGCTGCTCCTCCCGCAGTACGCCCTCGACACCGACTTTCAGGAGATGTTCGTCGACGAGGCGCGCATCGCCCTCGGCATCAAGCACCCGAACGTCGCGAGCATTCTCGAGACGGCGGCGCCCAACGAGGACCCGTACATCGTCATGGAGTACATCGACGGCGAGTCGCTCGCGCGGCTCTCCGAGGTCACTCGGAAGGCGAACGTGTCCATCCCAATCGGCGTCGCCCTGCGCCTCGTGGCCGACGCGGCGGCCGGCCTCCACGCGGCGCACGAGCTCTCGAGCGACGGGGCGTCCCTTCACGTGGTGCACCGCGACGTCTCTCCCCAGAACATCCTCGTCCGGAGCGCCGGCTCGGCGGCGGTCATCGACTTCGGGATCGCGAAGGCCCGCGATCGGCTCGCGGAGGAGACGCGCGCCGGCGACCTCAAGGGCAAGGTGCGCTACATGGCCCCCGAGCAGGCGCTCGGCCGTCCCGTCGACCGCCGCGTCGACGTGTGGGCGCTCGGCGCCGTCCTCTACGAGCTGTTCGCCGGTCGCGGACCGTTCGACGGGGGCAGCGACATCGCGGCCCTCCAGCGCCTCATCCGCGGCGAGCGCCCGGCCGAGCTGCCGGCGCACGTGCCGGAGCCGGTCCGCGCGGTGATCGGCCAAGCGCTCAGCCACGACCGTGAGCGGCGCTTCTCGACGGCCTCGGCGCTGAGCCGCGCCATCGAGCAGGCGATGGGCCTCGCCGGCCTGTCGGCCTCGACGGAGGACGTCGCGGCGTTCATCGCGCCCTTCATCGCCGAGCGCGTGAAGTCGCGGTTCGCGAGCGCCGTCGCCGCGATGGCCGCGCTCGACGGTGTGAGCCCGGAGCTGATCGAGGCTGCCTACCGCGACACCGTGCCCCCCGCCGACCTCGACGAGCGGACCCAGCTGCTCGCGTTCGACGCGGGGCAGTCGGTCGGCGCGGGCGCGGGCGCGCGCGGTGGACTCAACGACACGGTCCGCATGGCCCCCGGCTACTCGAGCATCCCGGCGCCCTCCCAGATCGCCGCGAGCATCTCGGAGGCCCTCGGCTCGGGCACCGCGCGGGCCGCGACGGAGGCGCCGCCTCTCCCCAGCCTCCCGCCCTCCTCCTCACCACGCTCGCAGGGCATGGCGCCCGCCCACGGCGGTCCGGAGCTCGGCGGGCTCGCCGATCTCGAGCCCGAGACGTCGCTCGGGCCCGCGGTCTCCGCCGACCCCCACGCGAACCGCAAGCTGGGCGTCGTCGTGGGCGCGGTCGTCGTCGCGTTCTTGGCGACCGGCGCGCTCATCGCCGCGCTGGCCCTCGACAAGATTTGAGCGCGCCGGAGCGGCGACGAACCGCAGCGCTAGCAGCCTGTTGATTCACGGACCGAGGCCCGTCGTCGTCCGCGCCCGGCCCGCCGAGGCGCGATCCGAGGAGCGCGCGGAGCCTAGTTTTCTAGGTGAGCCCGCACCGCAGGATCGCAACGAAGGCGGCCGGGATGCGGCGGCGATGGGCCGACGGGAGTAAATCAACGGGCGGCTAGTCCCCTGGAAGCGTGGTTCCTGTAACAAGTGTGGGTTCAGGGTCAT
>DAORJJ010000860.1:0-2234 GCA_035439005.1 Polyangiaceae bacterium
CATAGTCGCGATGATCTGCGAACTCGATGCCAGCGCCCGTCGAGCGCGAGCGCCCTCCCGCGCGCGAGCCCCGCGAGGCGCGCGACCCTGGTCCGCCGCCGCGTGGCAACGGCTTTGGCCCGCAGGGCGCCTCGCTGAGCGTCATGTACCAAGGCGAGAAGTGGGCCGTGAACAAGGACCGCTTCGTGATCGGCCGCGGCCGTCAGTCGAGCGATCTCACCCTGAAGGATCCCAACGTCTCTCGCCAGCACGCCATGGTCGAGTACCAGAACGGCGTGTACTTCATCGTCGATATGGGCTCGACGAACGGTGTAGAATACAACGGTCAGCGCATCGCCCGAAAGCAGATCGCCGAAGGCGACGTCTTCCGCATCTGCGATCACGACCTCCGCTTCACGTTCCGCTGAGCCGTGGCTCGGCCCGACGACCGCGCGTTCGTACGGCTCCCCGCGCTCGCGAGCGCGCAGGCGGAGCTCGAGACGTGCACGTTCTGCCCAAAGCTCTGCCGCACGGTCTGCCCGGTCTCCAACGCCGAGCCCCGCGAGACGCTCACCCCGTGGGGCAAGATGTCCTCGGTGTACCACCTCGCCCGGGGGGACGTGGGTGGCTCGGGCGAGGCGACGCCGGTGAACGAGCGCGGCTTCGCCGAGGTGGCCTTCGCGTGCACCAACTGCGGCGCCTGCTCGAACGCCTGCGATCACCAGAACCCGGTCGGGCCCACGCTGAACCTGGCCCGTGACGCCGCGCGCAAGGCCGGCCTCGCCCCGGCCGGGGCCACCAAGGTGCTCGCTGGCTTCGCCGCGCACGCCTCCGACGCGGAGGTGCGCGCGCGCGCGCTCGACCCTCGCGAGCCCGGTGCGAAGCGAGCGCGGGCGGCGCTCGTCGTCGGGTGCGCCTATCTGCGCGGCGCGGAGCCGGAGGCGCGTGCGGCGCTCGCCGTGGCGCGCGCGCTCGCGGGTGAAGACGTGGAGCTCGTCGGCGGCTGCTGCGGGCTGCCGCTGCTCCACGCGGGCGACGACGAGGGCTTCACGAGCAACCTCCGTGCGTTCGCCCAGCGCCTCACCGCGTACGACCAGGTGCTCGTCGTGGACGCGGGCTGCGCGCGCGCTCTCCGGGCCATCGCGCCCCAGCGCGGGGTGGCGGCGCCGCCCATCGAACTGCTCGTGGAGCGCGCCGCGGCGTCCCTCCACGCGCTCGCGCCGCTCGCCGACGTGGGGCCGGTGCGGTTTCACGATCCCTGCCAGCTCGGGCGCGGGCTCGGGGTCTACGAGGCGCCGCGCGCGGTGCTCACGCGCCTCACGGGCAGCGCCCCGCAAGAGTTCGATCGCCGCCGTGATGGAGCCGCCTGCTCGGGCGCCGGTGGCCTGCTGCCCGTCACCTTCCCGGAGGCCGCCCAGGCCGCCACGCGGGACCGCCTCGACGAGCACGCCCGCGGCGGCGGCGGCACGCTCGTCACGGCGTGCGCCTCGTCTCTGCGTGCGTTTCGGGCGGCGGGCGAGCCCGCGGTCGACCTCGTGTCGCTGCTCGCGCGCGGCGTCGCCGGGAGCGCCGTCGGCGCCTCGGGCGACGAGCCCGAGCCCAAGCGGGTGTGAGCACATCGGCGACGCCCACGGTCGGAGCCCGGCGCGGCGTCGCGACCCAGGTGCTCGTCGCCTTCCTGCTGACGACCCTCGCCTTCGCCGTGACCGTCGCGTTCAGCGTGTACGCGCTCCGCCGCGCCGCGCAGGACAACGAGGAGCTCGCGAAGGGGTTCGTCCCGGTGGCGCTGCGCCTCGGGCAGCTCCGCGCGACGCAGGCGACCCTCGCGACGCTCGTCGACGGCGTGCCTGGGGAGCGCGACCCGCAGTCGACGAAGCTGCTGCTCCAGACGCTCACGAGCGTGCGCACCGCGACGCTCCTCGAGACGCGCGCCGCCATGGAGCGTCTCGGCGCCTCGGGGACCAACGACACCCGCGTGCTCGCGCGGGCGCTCGCGCAAGACGTGGACAGCGTCGAGGCGACGATCGTCGGTGATCGGCGGGCGCTCGAGGAGCTCTTCGCCGCGATCGAGCGCGGCGACACGAACGGCGCCAACCGGGCGATCGTGGTGATCGGCGCGCAGGAGCACGACGCCGACAAGAAGCTCGGCGCGCTCGCGAATCGCGTCGCCGGGTCGATGGAGGTCGTCGGCGAGCGCGCGCGGACCCGCGAGCGTCGCTCGATCGCCATGATGATCGCGCTCGCGGCGCTCGCGG
>DAORJJ010000861.1:0-2224 GCA_035439005.1 Polyangiaceae bacterium
CCCGCGCCCTCCGGCGCGACCGCGCCCCCCGCCAGCGCGGCGGTCGGACCGCAGCCCACGCCGACCCCGCCGGAGGCCCCGGCGGCCCCGGCTCCTCCCGCCGAGGCGCCGCCAGCGCCTGCTGCCGCCGACGCTGGTTGATCCCGCTGGCGGATCCGCCCCCCTCGCTTCAAGCTGTTGTTAGGAGTCGACCATGAAGAAGTCTCTTTTTGCCGTGTGCGTGGGTGTGCTGCTCGCGTCGCTTCCGGGCACGGCCGCGGCGCAGGGCAAGGGCGTCATCACCATCAACGAGGTGACCATCGTCGGCCGCGTCCAGAAGCCGGTGGCCTCGGTCGACGTCAGCAAGATCCAAGCGAAGCTCACCCTCGCCGAGCTCCGCCAGCCCTTCCTCGATCGCATCGAGGAGGCCACGCACCACGACCCGTTCTGAGCTCCCGCCCCAGGGAATGCTGATCCCGGTCGCCGCCGCGGTCGTCGCGCTCGCCTGCTTCGCGGCGAGCGCGCGCCGTTTGTGGTTCGCCCTCACCGCGACCGCCCACGATCTAGACCGCGTCGTCGAGGCGCTCCGCGGCGACGCGGGCGCGCGCCGGGCCGGCCGCATCGTGCAGACCATGCGCGGCGAGGCCTCCTGGGAGGCCGAGGTGCTCGCGGCGTTCGAGAGCCGTGACGCCGTCCGACGCACGGCGGATCTGAACGAGCAGATGACCGAGCTCGATCACCGCCTCGCGCGGTGGAGCCGGGTGCCTCGCGTGTGCGCGAGCCTCTCCTCGAGCGTCGGCTTCCTCTTGGCGGCGCTGCTCATGCGCCGCGGGCTCGCGGACCCCGCGAGCCTCGCGGGCGACGTCCAAGACCTCGTGACGACCGGCCTCGTCGGGCAGGCGCTCACGGTGGTGGGGTTCGGTCTCGCCGGCGCGGTCGGCTGCGCCGCGCTGCACGCCCGCGGGAGGAGGGCGGCGAAGGACGGCTCCCTCGCGGCGGACGCCTTCGTCGCGCGGCTCGAGGCGCTGGCCGACCGCGGCCTCCTTGGCGTGGCGCACGCCGCGGGGGGGAGCGACGAAAAGTTCTCACCCCACGACATTCGTCCTGTAGAGTGAAAAACGTCGGAACCTTCGTCCTCGATCGCTGTCAATAGGACGAATCGCTTTCCACCTTGCGTCCGCGATCCGCGACGGAAAGGCCCCAAGATGTCTCAGATGGGAATGCAGCCGAACAACTCGACCCGCCCGGGCCAAATGACGGCGGTCATGCGCGCCATGTCGGTCCAGACCGGTCCGAAGGTGCTGCGCCTCGGCCTCGTGCAGGGGGGGCGCGTGCTCGAAGAGCGCATCATCAAGCAGCGCACGAGCGTGACCGTGGGCGCCAACGAGAAGGCGATGTTCGTCCTGCAGGCGCAGAACCTGCCAGCGAACTTCAAGCTCTTCGAACTCATCGGCGCCGACTACTACCTGAACTTCATCGACGGCATGAACGGCCGCCTCGCGCTCACGAGCGGCATCACCGATCTCGCCGCGCTGCGCGGCCAGGCGAAGAAGGTGGGCAACGCCTACCAAGTGCGCCTCACGGAGGACGCGCGTGGCAAGGTCGTCATCGGCGACACCACGTTCCTCTTCCAGTTCGTCGAGCCTCCCCCGGTGCAGCCTCGCCCCCAGCTCCCGCTCTCGGTGCGTGGCGGTGTGGCGAACGAGATTGACTGGACGCTGACCATCATCGCGGCGTTCAGCTTCCTCGTTCACTTCGGCTTCGTCGGCGCGATGTACTCCGACTGGATGGACCCGCCGGTGAGCGAGGGCATCTCCGTGTCGGCCCTGATCGATCAGCTCAAGAACATCCCGACGCCGCCCCCGCTCGAGGTCCCGACCGACACCACGGTGTCGCCCACGGCCACCGCGGCCAACACGGCGGCGCCCGCGTCGAAGCCCGCCGGCGGCGGTCAGCACGCGTCGACGGGCGGCGCGGGCAAGAGCAGCTCGGTCAGCGACGCCAAGGCCGCGGCGCTCACGCAGCAGGCCGAGGCCATGCAGATGCAGCTCCTCGCCGCCCTCGGCGGGGCGTCGTCGGTCTCGGGCGCGCTCGGCCGCAACGGAGAAATCCCGCCGGTCGACCTCAGCGCGGCCGCGGCCAGCGGCGCCGGCGTGAGCGGCACGGGCGGCGACCTCCGCACCGGCAGCGGCGGCGGCCCGGTGCAGGGCGGCGGCGGCCGCGGCGGCCTCGGCGGCATCGGCGG
>DAORJJ010000862.1:0-2219 GCA_035439005.1 Polyangiaceae bacterium
CGTCGCCCCCCGCGCGGGACACGCCGCCGCCGCCGGCCGCCACCGGCGAGGACATCGCCGAGCTCCGGCGCGAGCTCGAGGAGCTCAAGCGCGAGCTGCGAGCGCCCGCGTCGAAGAAGCGGAGCTGAGCCCACGGGCCGCGCGAGCGCCTATGTTGCGGCGCAGCATAGGTCGCGGAGCGGCCGTCTCGGGCGGGGTCACGCGCGGGCGTCGGCGATCGCCTTGAGCAGCACGCGATCGAAGTCGGACTCCGCCTCTTCGGCCGTCCCCGCCGCGAGCCCTTGGCGCGTGACGACGAGCTTCATGCTGGGGACCACGTAGATCTTCTGGTCCTTGGCGCCGAGCGCCGAGGCGAGATCGGCCGGCGCCTTGCCCTTCAGGGTGCCTCGCCCCTGCAGCCACCAGAGCAGGCCGTAGTCCGCCTTCGTCGCGGAGGGCGTCCACGCCTCGCTGAACCACCCGGCGGCGGTGACGGCCTTGCCGGACCACGCCCCGCCGCGCGTCGCGAGGAGGCCGAACCGGGCCATGTCGCGGGCGCTGAGCTCGAGGCCCCAGATGGCCGCGCCGACGGGATCCACCAGGCCGCGGTTGACCCAGGTCCCGCGGACGCCGATGGCGTCGAACAGCCACTCCCGGGAGAGGGCGTTGATGTCCTTCGCGCTCACCTTCTCGAGCACCGCGCGGAGCTTCTGGTAGGCGTTCGTGTTGTAGTCGAACCGGGCGCCAGGCTCGGCCACCTTCGCGAGCGTGTTGGGGTCGAGCCCGCTCGCGTGGGTCATGAGGTGGCGCAGGGTGATGCGGGCCTCGTCGGCCGGGGCGGCCTTCGACCAGCCCGCGGGCAGGTGATCGGACACCTTGTCGTCGAACGTGAGGAGCTTTCGATCGCGCGCGAGGCCCGCCAGGGTCGAGGTGAAGCTCTTCTGCACCGACGCCACGTCGGTCCGCGTCGCGGCCGTCGCCGTCAGAAAGTAGCGCTCGAGCAGCACGCGCCCGTCCGCGAGCATCATGAACGAGCTCGACTTGTTGGCCTCGACGACCTTCACGAGCGCGTCGAGGCCGGAGGCCGACCACCCGGTCGCCGCGGCGTCAGCTGTTTCCCAGACGTCCGAGTCGTTCGGCGGAAAATAGTCTCCGCCGGGCGGGGGCGTCGGCGTCGAGCCGGTCGGCGTCGGGGTGGGGCCGGCGCCCGCGTCGGCCGGCTCGTCGGGCGCGTCGGATTTCCCGCAGCCCAGCAGCCCAAGCGCCGTCACGGCGGACAGCCCCGCGACCACGTCCCGCCGACCCAGCGTTCGCCTCGTCATGGACGGAGTATCCGACCGGGCCAGGGACCGTTGCAAGCCACCAGGGAAGCGACACCCGCGGAGCCGCGCGGCCGCGCGAGCGCCTATGTTGCGGCGCAACATGCCGCGCGGCGCGCGTCGATCAGGGGTGGAGCGTGACGCGCCCGCCGCAGGGGATGTCGACCGTGCGCGGCGTCCCGCGGCTGCCGATCTTCACCTCCCGCTTCCCGCACGGCGCCAGCACCACGGCGGGCGTCTCGCCGATCGCGTGCTTGCCCACGAAGATCCGGTGACCCGCGGGCGCCCCCTCCACCAGGATCTCCCCCATGCCCCTCGGGATCGCCCGCGCGGGTGCGGCGTCCTTGGTGTCGGCGAGGGCGGCGTCGGCGGCGGGCGCCGCGGCGTCGCCGTCGCTCGCGTCAGGCGCGTCCGAGGTAGGCGCGGGGCTCGCGGCGTCTGCCGCGGGGGCGGGCTCGGCGGACGCGGACGTGGACGCCGACATGGACGGGGTCGTGGTAGCGCTCGCCGCGGTGGCGTCGGCCGGGGGCGTCCTCTGCGGGGCGGAGGTCCACGCGCGCACCGCGAGGAAGGCCCCCACGGCGAGCAGCGCGCCCGCCGCAGCGAAGGGCCACCGCGCGGAGCGCGCGAGCGGCGCGGGAGGGAGCGTGGGCGCGCTCCGTGAGCCCGCGTCGTCGCGCGCCTCCGTGACGACCGGCGCGGCGTAGCTCGCGGCGGGGCTCGGCGCAGCGGCCGCGCGGGGCGCTGCGGCGGGGGGAGGATCGGTGCGCGCCACGATCACCGAGGGCTCGGGCGTCACCGCGATGGGGGCCGACCGCATGGGGAGCGTCTTGGTCGGCACGCCCTCGATGCGCAGGGGCGCGGTGACGGGCGCGTCGAGGCCCGAGGCGGGCGCGGCGCCGAGCGCGGCGGCGACCCGTG
>DAORJJ010000863.1:0-2217 GCA_035439005.1 Polyangiaceae bacterium
CCCGCCGGTCGCGGCCGAGGCGCCCGCGCAGCGCGCCGAAGAGCGATTCGAGCTGCTCTCCGAGCTCGGCCGCGGAGGCATGGGCGTCGTGCACAAGGCCCGCGATCGGCGGCTCGACCGCCTCGTCGCGCTCAAGTTCCTCCCGCCGGATCTCGACCCGGGCTCTCCTCTGTTTCGCATGTTCCAGCGCGAGGCGCGCGCGGCCGCGGCGCACAGTCACCCGGGCATCGTCACGATCTACGACATCGGCACGCTCGACGGGCGCGAGTTCATCGCGATGGAGCTCGTCGAGGGCACGACGCTCGACGAGGCGCTCGCGACCGACGGCCCGCTGCCCGCGCTGAAGGCGCTGGACGTGTTCGAGCGCGTGCTCGAGGCGGTGGAGTACGCGCATGGAAAGAACATCATCCATCGCGATCTCAAGCCCTCGAACCTGATGCGCACGAAGACGGGCATCAAGGTCATGGACTTCGGCCTGGCCAAGATCGTGGGCGCGAAGATGACTGGCCAGCAGACGATGATCGCCGGGACGCCCGCGTACATGCCGCCGGAGCAGCTCACCGGGCGCACCGATTTTAGGTCCGATCTTTTCGCGCTCGGCGCCACGTTCTACGAGCTGCTCACCGGCGTGCTCCCGGGCCTCCCGCAGCGCCCCGCGAACCTGGCGATGGGCTACCCGACCGTGCGCGAGCGCGTGCCGAACGTGCCGCGGCGCCTCTCCGACGTCATCATGCGGTGCCTCGACGTCGAGCCGGACAACCGCCCCGCGAGCGCGACGGAGGTGCTGCGCGAGGTGCGCGAGGTCCGCTCCGCCATGAACGCCGTGGCGCAGGAGCTCCGCGCGTTCGCGGACTCGGCGACCCCGATGCCCCAGAAAGAGATCATCGTGCCGCCGGCGCCCGCCAAGCCGAGGAACTCACCGCGCGCGGCTCCAGCGGCGGCCCCGAGCGCGCCGGCGGCGAAGGCCGGCGCCATCGTCGAGATCGTCGAGCAGCGAGGCCCTCGCGGGCGCGACGAGCGCTGAGCTCGGGCCCCCACTCGGCGGGGTCGGTCCACGCCCTTCGCGGCCGCCCGCCGCCGACGCCCCGCGCCGCGAGTCCGCGCCCCAGCCGGCCGGCCACGGTGGTAGTGAGCGCACCATGCACGCCGACCACGCCACCTTCCTCGCGGCGCTCGAGACCAAGCACCACGTGACCGTCACCTTCTTCCATACGAAGGAGGGCCGCGAGCGCGTCGTCACGTGCGCGCCGCTCGACTTCGGGCCGCTCCGGGGCGCCCACGACACGCAGCCGCGCTATCAGCTCTGGCGCGTCGACGCGAAGCGTCCCCCGTTCAACGTGACCATCCTCCCGAGCGAGCTGCGCTCGGTCGTGGCGCTCGACACGACCTTCGACCCCGCCAACATCGTGCGGTGGGCCTTCAAGCCGAACGCGTGGAGCCACGCGCGCGACTGGGGCGCCTTCAGCTGACGCGCGCGCACGCGAGGGCTCAACCGAACAGGCGGTACCCCACCATCGCGAGCAGGATGACCCCGACGAACGCGACGAGCGCGCGGACGCCGAGCGCGCTCCGCGCCGCCGCCTGCGCCGCGTTGGCCTCGGCCACGAGCTCGGGCGGTGCGTCGACCCGCGTCCGCTGGATGCGCGCGAGGTTCAGCACGACGTCGGCCTTTTTCAGGAAGTCGTCGTACTCCTCGGGGGTGATCTCGAGTGGCTTCTTGAAGCGGACCTCGTGCTGCAAGGCGACGTGATTGTAGGTGCGGAGCTCGGCCGTGGAGAGCACGCCGTTCACCACGCCGACCACGAGGGCGGGGTAGCCGGGACGCTGCGGCACGAGGCGGAGATGCTGGAGCGCTTGCTTGCCGCCGCCCGTGGAGGGGCCCTCGGGCGTGTTCAAGTCGACCTGCCACGCGCCCGCGCCGATCTGAAACTCGTCGAACCCCTCGTTGATGGTCTTGGCGACCGAGTGAGCCTGGTTCGCGACACGGGTGCGGAGAGCGTCAAGGTCGGCCACGGGGCCCGAGTATAGCGCAGTTGTCGGCCGAGGGCCCGCCAGGCAGCGCTGGGTGCGCCGTGGTAAAGTGAGCCCATGCGCGCACTCCTGCTCCCGGTCGGCGGCCTGCTCGTCGGCGCGGCGCTCTGGCACTGCCAGGGCTTCACCGAAGCGGCCTCCGACGCCGGCGGGGCGCCCGATGCCCCGCTCAGCCCGTCCGCCGAC
>DAORJJ010000864.1:0-2203 GCA_035439005.1 Polyangiaceae bacterium
CCGAACGCGCCGGCGCGGATCGGGAGGCCGAGGCCGAGCGCGGGCACGGAGAACACCCGGCCGAGGCCTTCGTTCAGCGCGCGGACCACCGCGCCCTGGAGCTCGCGCGCGTCGTGGAAGCGGACCTCCGCCTTCTGCGGGTGCACGTTCACGTCGACGCGCTCGGGGGGCATGTCGATGTAGAGTACACCGATCGGGTAGCGGCCGGGCTCGAGGACCGAGCCGTAGCCCTGCGCGACCGCCCGCGCGAGGGCGCGATCGCGCACGGGCCGGTCATTCACGAGGATCTCGAGGCCCGTCGCGCCGCTGCGCGCGCGCTCGGGGGCGGAGAGGAACGCGCTGATGCGGTAGGGCCCGCGCTCTCCGAAGACCGCGCGGAGCTCCTCCCCCGGGACGACCTGCGCGACTCGCTCTTCACGCGAGCCCGCCCGCAGGTAGTCGCGCGCCACCTTGCCGTCGCGGAGCAGCCGGAAGGCGACGCTCGGTCGACACAAGGCCGCGTCGGCGACGACCGCCCCGACGTGCGCGCTCTCGGTCGCAGACGCCTTCAGGAACTTCCGCCGCGCGGGCACGTTGAAGAAGAGCTCCCCCACGTCGACGCGCGTGCCCACGGCGGCGCCGCACGGGCCCGAGGACTGCGCGTGGCCCCCGTGGAGGACGACGCGGAACGCCTCGGCCTGTCCGCGCGCGCGCGTGGTGAGCGTGACCTTCGCGACCGACGCGATGCTGGGGAGCGCCTCGCCGCGGAAGCCGAAGGTCCCGAGGTGCTCCAGGTCTTCGATGCGGGCAAGCTTGCTGGTCGCGTGGCGCTCGAAGGCGAGCTCGGCCTCGATCGGCGTCATCCCCTCGCCGTCGTCGACCACCGCGATGCGGCCGAGCCCGCCCTGGTCGATCTCGACGGTGACGCGGGTGGCGCCGGCGTCGACGGCGTTCTCGAGCAGCTCCTTGACGACGCTCGACGGTCGCTCGACCACCTCCCCGGCGGCGATCTGGTTGGCGAGCGCGTCGGGCAGGCGCCGAATGCGGCAGGCGGGCGCGGCGCGAGAGACCGGGCTCACTCCTCGGCGCTCGCCGGCTCCAGCAGCTCTCGCACGCGCGGCCTCGTGAGCGCGAAGATCACGAGCAGCGCGACGAGCGTGCGGGCGCCCAGCATCGCGGGCGTGAGGAGCTCCAACAAGGCGCGCGTGACGCGCTCTTGCCGATCGTGCTCCTCGACCGACGCGAACGGGCGCGGGGCGTTGCCCATGCTGCGGACGACGTAGACGTCGCGCTCCGCCCAGCGGATCTCCTTCGTGGTGGCGAACACGACCACGGCGAGCACGGCCTGCACCGAGAGCACCTGCACGAGGGCGCTGCGACCGCCGGGCTTGCCGGCCAGGCCCCTCGCGGCGAGCGAGAGGATGGCGGCGCCGAGCACGAACGAGGCGGCGCCGAGCGGGAAGGCGTGCCCACGGGCCGCGTCGCGGGCGGAGAACCAGCGCTCGATCGCGCGGTCGAGGCGGGGGCGCTCGGCCTCGTCCTTCAGCTCGAGGTCGACCCGCATCGACGAGGGCTCCGCGTGGTAATACGCGATGCTCTCGCAGCCGCCGACCCACCCGCCGGTGCCCAGCGCGAAGGCCATGGCGAGCGCCGCCACCAGGTACAGCGGGCGCTTCTTCGCGGGGGTCGGGGGCACCGTGCTCACCCCCTCGACCTAGCACGGGGGTCCGTAGAGCGCCTGTGAAACGCGCGCGGTCGAATTCGTCGACGGCGTGAAATTTTCGCGACCCTCGCGGCGACTTCCCTTGCGATGCTGGTGGCGTTGCTCGACTCGGCTGCTTCGACGCTCGCGCGGGATGGCCGCCACGCCGTCGAGGCGCGGGCGGCGGCCGAGCTCGGTCCGCTCCGGCCGCTCGTGCGCGCCGTGGTCGCGGCCGTGCTGCGCGAGCCGCTCTCGCACCCCGACGTGGAGGACGCGACCCAGGAGACCCTCCGGCGCGCGGTCGAGTCGCGCTCCGGGCCGACGGGGCCGACCGGGCCGGTCCGCCCTTGGCTCCTCGGCGTCGCGCGGCACGTCGCGCTCGACGCGCTGCGCGCGCGACGTCGCGATCGCGCGCGGCGCGACGACGGCGGCGACGGGGGCGGGGGCGGCGACGGCGCTCCGGAGAGCGCGACCGGAGGCTTCGTCGAGCGCCTCGCCGACCCCGGCGTGCTCGCGGACGAC
>DAORJJ010000865.1:0-2201 GCA_035439005.1 Polyangiaceae bacterium
GGGGGCGAGGGTCAAAGGGGGGCTCCTATGTTCAGGGTCGAGAGAGTCGCCGTTCAGAGCTCGGACGCCGCCCGCGGCGCCAGGTTCCCCGTCGGCCGCATTTCGGCGACGGCGGGTGGCTCCGGCGGCCTCGGCGACTGCGCGGAAGGGTGGCATGCGGGGTGAGCCCGCGCTATGGGAGAGCCTCGCGGGGTCAAGGGGGTCGTTTGACCACCGAGAGGCGCCGGACTACCCTTCGAATACCTGTTTTTGTCGACGCTTCGCGTGTAGCCTTCCCGCCTCGTCGCCGAGGAGACATGTCTCGCTCTTCCGTCCCTGCCGCCATCGCCGCGCCCGCCTGGCTCGCTCCGTCGAGTGAGCCCGTCGCCGCGTCGCCGGTGGCGCCCATCGACGCGGCCTCGTCGGGCGCGCTGCCGCCCATGTCGGCGGCGCCCGAGTCCACCGCGACGACGGCCGATCCCGCGGACGGCATGCCCAAGCGCTTCGGCAAGTACACGCTCCTGCGCAAGCTCGCGCAGGGCGGCATGGCGGAGCTCTTCCTCGCGATCCAGCGCAGCGTCGCCGGCTTCGAGAAGCTCATCGTCATCAAGCGCATCTTGCCCGCGGTGAGCCAGGACACGGCCTTCATCGAGATGCTGCTCCACGAGGCGCGCGTCGCGGCCACGCTCTCGCACCCGAACGTGTGCCAGACGTTCGACGTCGGTCAGGTCGACGGCAGCTACTTCATCGCGATGGAGCACGTCCACGGCGAGGACCTACGCTCGATCGTGCGCCAGATGAAGAAGCGCGACGTGAACGAGTTCCCCGTCGAGCACGCCCTCGCGATCATCCTCGGCATGTGCGCGGGCCTCGCGTACGCGCACGAGCACCACGACATGAACGGGCAGCCGCTGCACATCGTGCACCGCGACGTGTCGCCCCAGAACGTGGTCGTCACCTTCGGGGGCGACGTGAAGATCGTCGACTTCGGCATCGCGAAGAGCGACAAGCGCTTCGCCGAGCACACGAAGAGCGGGAAGCTGAAGGGCAAGGTCCCGTACATGTCGCCCGAGCAAGCCCGCGGCGAGCCGGTCGACGCGCGCACCGACATCTTCGCCACCGGGATCATGCTCTTCGAGCTGACGACCGGGAAGCGCCTCTTCAAGGGCGGGAGCGAGTTCGAGACGCTCAAGCTCATTTGCGACGAGGAGTACCCGCTGCCGTCGCAGGTGCGCGCCGACTACCCGAAGGACCTCGAGGCGATCGTGATGCGCGCGCTCGCCAAGAACAAGGAAGAGCGGTACCCGAGCGCGCGCGCGATGCAGCGCGACCTCGAAGAGTTCGTGCGGCGCCACCGCGTCGCCGTGAGCAGCCTCGCGCTCCACGGCTTCATGCAGAGCCTCTTCGAGGACAAGCTCGCCGCGCAGAAAGAGGCCCTCTCCCAGGGCAAGCAGCTGGCCGACATCATCGACTCGCAGCACGCGTCCATGCGACCGCCCGAGTCCACGATGGAGCTCGACGCGTTCACGAACGGCGCGCGCGTCGTCACGCCGAGCATGCCCGCCGCGGCGCACACGGTGACCGATGGGGTCGCCCACGGCCGCGGCGCGCGGAGCCCCTGGCTCGTCGCGGGCGTCGGGGCGGCGGTGCTCCTCGCGATCGGCGCGGGGGTGCTCGGCGGCCTGCGCGCGCGTCGCGCCGACGAGGCCCTCGCGAGCGCGGCGGTCCCCGCGGCTGCGCCCGCGCGAGGCACGCTGGTCGTCACGAGCGATCCGCCGGGGGCTTCCATCTGGCTCAACGGCGACCTGCGCGCCGAGACCACCCCCGCCACGCTCGAGCTGCCGCGGGGGGTCGAGCTCGACGTCAAGCTGTCGATGGCCGACCACGAGCAGTCGAGGCACAAGCTCACCCTCACCGACGCCCTGCCCACCCAAGAGGTGCGGGCGCAGCTCAAGCGCGGCTCGGTGGTGCTCAACGTCGTGCTCTCGCCCCCGGCGAGCGACGCGACGTTCACGATCGACGGCAAGGTCGCGCCGGGGCCAGAGATCGCCGAGCTGTCCTCGGGGGTCGAGCACACCGTCACGGTGTCGGCGCCTGGCTTCGTCGACAAGTCGGTCACGTTCACCGGCGGCCCGCTCGAGAAGAAGCGCCTCGAGGTCGCCCTCGACCGTGCGCCCGCGCTGGTGGCCTCGCACCGCCTCTCGCCGAGCGCGAGCGCGAGC
>DAORJJ010000866.1:0-2193 GCA_035439005.1 Polyangiaceae bacterium
CCGCCACCCGCGGTCGCTGGCGCGCCGACGGGGCTCGCTCCCTCGGGCGCCACGATCACCGCCTCCGTGGTCACGCTGAGCTGGGCCCCGGTCACCGCCGCGACGAGCTACGAGGTCGCGATCGAGACGGCCAGCGGCTCGACCTTCGTGCCGTATTACACGTACACGACCACCGCGCCGTCGAAGGCGTTCTCCCCGACCCTCCGGCCGCGTGAGCACCGCTTCCACGTCCGCGCGAACGTCGGCGGCGCGTGGGGGCCCTGGTCCGGTTACGCGACGTTCATGGCTCGCTGAGCGGGCTCGCAGAGAAGGTGGCCCTGCACGCGCGTCTAGCCTACGAGCTCACGCGTGGACCCGCGGACCGCCGTGCTGCTCGGGCTGTTGCTCCTGGCCGTCGCGTGGGCGCTGCTGCAGACCGCGCGCCTCGCGCTCCGCCAGCGGCGCATGCGGGCGCGGCTCGTCTCCGCCCGCGTGAAGGGGGCGGCCGGTGAGCGCCGCGCGGAGGGGATCCTCGAGCGCCGCGGCTTCCGCGTGCTCCAGCGGCAGGCCGTCGTGCGGTATCCGCTCGGGGTCGACGGCGTCGCGGTGGGGGTCGAGCTCCGCGCAGACCTCCTCGTCGAGGACGACCACGGGCGCTACGTCGCCGAGGTGAAGACCGGCGCGCTCGCCCCGCGGCTCGAGACCGCGACCACCCGGCGACAGCTCCTCGAGTACCGCATCGCGTTCGACGTGGACGGCGTGCTGCTCGTCGACGCCGACACCGCCACCGTGCGCCTCGTCGAGTTCCCGCTCGCGGGCCGCTCGCGGCCGGCGAGCCGACTCACGTGGCTCGTGGCGGGGCTCGTGGTCGGGGCGCTCGTCGCGCTCGGCGCTCCGGGCGCCTTGGCCGCGCTCGCGGCGCGCCTCCCGTGACGCGGCTCACACCTCGACGAAGCGGGCCTTGAACGTGACGCGTACGTGGTCCGAGACGCGAAACGCGCCGAGCGGGCCCTTCACGTCGTGGCCGGCCAGCTCGCGCAGCGACAGCTCGAAGGACCCGCTGACCTCCTCGGTGGCCTTCCCCCCGCTCGTCGACGAGGTCGTCGTGGCGGTGCCGTGCGCCTTCGCGGAGCGGCCGGCGGGTGACCTCAGGGTGCCCGAGAACGAGGCGCCTCGCAGGTGCCCCTCGAGCTCGACGAGGGCGTCCTCGCGCGCCCCGCCGAACACCTCGGCCCGCATCTTCGTGAGGATCTGCGCGCGGTCGTCGGCGCTCAGCACCCCTTCGCGGAGGGCGCCGTCTTTCATCACCCCGTCGACTCGCAAGGCGCCGAGGCGCACCCTCGCCCGCACCGCGACCGCGCCGTCCTCGCGCTCGGCGCTGAGCTCTCCGTCGGCCACCGAGAGGCGCAGATCGTGGGCGAGTCGAGCGAAGAGCCCGTCCGCGAAGGTGAAGATCTCGAGGGTCGAGTGAGACAGATCGATTTCGTAGCGCACGCCACCACAGTAGCGCTCCGGGCGGCGCTTGGGGTGACCATGTGTGCCGGGGCGCGTCTCGGTTATGACGTGGAGCATGCCCGACAAGACCAACGCCGCGCGCGCGCTCGATCGCCTGAAGCTCCGCTACACCCTCGTCGGCTACGAGGTCGACGTCGCCGATCTGTCGGCCGAGACCGTGGCGCGCAAGATCGGCCTCGCGGAGGCCCAGGTGCTGAAGACGCTCGTCGTGCGCGGCGAGCGCACCGGGGTGTTCTTCGCCGTGGTGCCCGCGGGGCGGGAGCTCGACCTCAAGGCCGCCGCGCGCGCCATGTCCGACAAGAAGGTCGCCCCCGTCGCGCTGAAGGAGGTGGAACCCCTGACAGGGTATGTCCGGGGCGGTGTCACGGCGCTCGCGGCGAAGAGGGCGTTCCCGGTGGTGGTCGACGACTCGGCGCTCGCGTTCGACGTGGTGAGCGTCTCCGCGGGCGTGCGCGGCACGCAGATCCTGCTCGCGCCGGCCGACTACGTCGCGGCGACCCGCGCGAAGGTCGCGCCCCTCTCGACGACGCCCGCGTAGTCTCCGGAGAGCCCTCAGCCGAAGCGCACCGACGAGACGCGGACGCCCATCAGCACGTCGGTGTACGGCACCGCGCCCACGTCTTCGCCCGCCGCGCCCTCGGGGCTGCCGCGACCGTCGAAGCGCTCCTGGTGCTGGTAGACGATCTGCGCCGCGTCCTG
>DAORJJ010000867.1:0-2191 GCA_035439005.1 Polyangiaceae bacterium
CGCCGCCTGCACCGAGCGCGCCGCCGCCCGCGCACCTCGCCCTCACGCCGCCGGCGCTCTCGCTCGCCCACGAGCCCGTCGCGCCGCTGCCGCTCGAGCCGCCGCGCAAGCCGCGCGTCCGCCTCGCGATGGGTCCGCGCGTCTCGTACATCCGCACCTCGGGCTTCGACGCCTATGCGAAGGACGACGTGCTCGCGCAGTGGTCGCTGGAGGGCACGCTCACGCTCCTCGAGGGCGCGAGGACCTCGCTGGCCGTCGGGCTCGGGTACGACGTCGGCGCGCGCAACGCGACGTCGCGCGGGCTCGAGACCTCGTTCACCCTTCACCGTTTGTCCGTGCCCATCGAGGGGCGCGCGCACCTCAGGCCGTGGGTCTACCTCTTCGCGCGGGTCGCCCCAGGCGCGGGGCTCGGTCTCGTCCGGGCGAAGGACCCTGGGGCGCCGTCGGACCTCAAGGGAACGGTCGGCTTCGCGTCGGGCGACCTCAGCGCGGGCGCGTCGTTCCTGTTCGGACCCCACAGCCACCCAAGCCGGCGCATGGTGCGCATCTGGGGGACGCCCGAGCTCGGCTACGGTGTCACGACCCGCCCCCGCGTGAGCGTGTCCCCGAGCGGGCGCGACCCAGAGGACGTGCTCGGGGCCGACGCGCCGACGAACCTGGGGGCGCTCGCCGTGAGCGGCTTCTTCTTCCGCCTCTCGCTCGCGGCGACCTTCTGACGCTCGCGCTACGGCGAGAGGTTCCCGAGGGCGCCGCGACCTGCGGAGAGCGCGCGCCGCCGGAAACCGGCCGATCGCCCCTCGGTCGCCGCCGCCGCGCGAGCGGGCGTGGCACTAGAAACGACACGACGGCGCCGCAATTCTGCCTAAAGCGGCGTCGCGCGGTGCACAATCCTCCTCGATGACCGGGCAGCCCCTCGATCTCGTTGGAGAAGTCCTCGGCGCTCAGTTCAGGGTGGACGCGTTCGTGGGCGAGGGGATCCTGAGCGTCGTCTACCGCGGGCGCCACACCGACCTCGGCGTGCCCGTGGCCATCAAGTGCCTCCACCTTCCTCCGGCCCTCGAGCCGACGGTGGCGTGGCCCGTGGTCGAGAGCTTCCTCGAGGGCGGGCGAGTGCACCAAGACCTGGCGCGGGGAAACGTGCATATTGCACAGACGCTCGCGAGCGGCACGGTGGTGGCCCCGAAGAGCGGCCTCACCGTCCAGTACTACGTGCGCCAGTGGCTCGACGGGGAGCCTCTCGCCCAAGACCTGGCGCGGCGACGGCAGGAGGGGCGCGGCGGTCGCACCGTCCCCGAGGCGATGGCGCTGCTCGAGGGCGCGGCCGAGGGGCTCGCGTATGCCCACTCGCGGCAGCGGCCCCACCTCGCGCTCCGGCCGGCGAACATCTTCCTCGCGCGCGAGGACGGCGAGGTGAGCTCCACGGTCCTCGATTTTGGCATCGGGCGGGCGGTCGACGTCGCCGAGGTGGCCGTGCGAGGCGCGCGCGGCCTCCCCGCCATGTCGAACGGCTACCTCGCGCCGGAGCAGGTGCGGCGAGGGCGCGGCGAGCTCAGCCCGCGCACCGACGTGTACGTGTTGGCGCTCATTCTCCTCGAGGTGCTCACGGATCGGGAGCTCACCGTCGCCACCACGATGGACGAGGCCATCGAGCGCGCGATCGATCCCGAGGCCCGACCGTCGCCCTGGGTCGACCGGCGCCTCCCCGTCCCGGTCGCGAGGGTGCTCGAGCGCGCCCTCTCGGTCCACCCGCTCCGGCGCTTCGCGCACGCGGCCGAGCTCTGGGCGGCGCTGGAGGGGGCGGCGCGCGTCGCCCGCGTCCTCCGCCTGCCCGCGTCGGCGGCGCGCCCGCGCCGCGAGGCGCTGCTGCGGAGGCTCGGCGAGTGGAAGATCGCCCCTCGGCGTGCCGAGCGCGGGGGTGACCTCACGCCGATTGCGCCGCGCGTGGGGGTGCCCGCGGCGGCCCTGCCGCCGATGCGCGATCTCCTGCCCACCTTGGAGGGCCCCGATGACCAGTGGGCCGAGCAGACCGCGAAATGGGACGTGCTCGCGGTGATCGAGCGCGCCGGATCGCTCGACGAGCCCGTGCGGCACGACCAGCTCGCCGCGCTGCTCTTGCGGACGTGTCGGCGGCCGCCGCGGGCCGGGCTCGCGCGGGCGGCTGCCGGCGGGCGATCCGCGGCACCGACCGCTC
>DAORJJ010000868.1:0-2189 GCA_035439005.1 Polyangiaceae bacterium
CGGCCCCCGGCCAGCCAGCCCCCGGCGGCATCCCCGGCTTCCCCATGCCGGGCGCGGCGCCCGCGGGCGGCAGCGGCGGCACCGCGCAGGTGATCGACCCGAACATGGCCCAGCTCGCCGTGGGCCCCATGATGATGTACGCCAACTCCGAGGCGCCCGGCATGCAGAAGGAGGGCAACCTCGCCGCGGCGAACTTCTCGACCGGCCAGACCCTCGAGGGCGCGTTCACCATCGCCCCGGGCAAGTGCTACACGCTCGTCGCGGCGGGCGTGGGCGTCACCTCGATCGACCTCGAGATGTTCATCGTCACGCCCATCCCCGGCCTCCCGCCGGGCTCGTTCGCGAAGAACGCGTCGAAGGGCGCGCAGACCTCCATCGGCGGCAAGGCCAACTGCGTGAAGCTCGCGCTGTCGCCCGTGCCGGTGAACGCGAAGTGGGTCGCGACGGCCAAGGGCGGCGCCGGCCTCGTCGCCGTGCAGCTCTACTCCAAGTAGTCGTCCAAGCGGTCGCCGGCCCCGGCCGCCCGCTCCGGCTCCCGCACGCGCCGCGCAGGCCCCCTGCCGCGGCGCGGCTCTTTTTGTCTGCGAGTCGTGCTAGTCGCACGCCCATGCTCGACATCGCCTTCATTCGCCAGAACCCCGACGTCGTCCAAGCCGCCGCGACCAACAAGCGCCTCGACCTCGACGTGGCGGCGCTGCTCGCGGCCGACAAGGAGCGCCGCGAGGGCATCGTCGCGGTCGACGCGCGGCGCGCGCGAAAAAACCAGATCGCCGGCCTCATCCCGAAGGCCTCGAAGGAAGAGCGCCCCGCCCTCATCGAGGAGGCGCGCGCGGTGCGCACCGAGCTCGAGGCGCTCGAGCCCGCGCTCGCGGAGGTGCAGCGCCGCTTCGACGACCTCATGCTACGCGTCCCCAGCGTCCCGCGGCCGGAGGTGCCCGTGGGCAAGGGCGAGGAGGACAACGTGGAGATCCGCCGCGTGGGCACGCCGCGCGCGTTCGGCTTCACGCCGCGTGACCACGTCGAGCTCATGACCGGCCTCGGCATGGTCAACTGGGACGGCCCGCGCAAATTCGCCGGCGGGCGCTCCTATGCGCTCACGGGCACGGGAGCCCTGCTCGAGCTGGCGGTCACGCGGCTCGCGGTCGACGTGCTCGTGGCGCGGGGCCTCACCCCGGTGATCCCGCCCGTGCTCGTGCGCGAGCGCGCGCTCGTCGGCACCGGGTTCTTCCCGCTCGGCCGCGAGGAGACCTACACGCTCCCGGCCGACGACCTCTTCCTCGTGGGCACGAGCGAGGTAGCGCTCGTGTCGCTGCACGCCGACGACACGCTCGACCTCGAGCGCCTCCCGCTGCGCTACTGCGGCATCTCGCCGTGCTTCCGCCGCGAGGCGGGCGCGAGCGGCAAGGACACGCGCGGCCTCTACCGCGTGCACCAGTTCACGAAGGTGGAGCAGGTCGTGTTCTGCCGCCCCGACGAGGAAGAGGCGGAGCGCGAGCACTACGCCCTGCTCGCGAACGCCGAGGCCATCCTGGAGAAGCTCGAGATCCCCTACCGGGTCGCGATCGCGTGCACCGGGGAGATCGGCCTCGGCCAGACCCGCAAGCACGAGGTCGAGTCGTGGATGCCAGGGCGCGACGCCTACTCCGAGACCCACTCGTGCTCGACGCTGGGCGACTTCCAGGCGCGCCGCTCGAACGTGCGCGTGCGCCTCGACGACGGGCAGCTCGCCTTCCCCTACACGCTGAACAACACCGCCATCGCGAGCCCGCGGATCTTGATCCCGCTGCTCGAGAACCACCAGAACGAGGACGGCTCGGTCACCCTGCCGAAGGCGCTCGTGCCGTACATGAACGGCGTCGAGGTGCTGCGCCCCAAGGCGTAGCGCGAGCGCTAGCCCACCTTGTAAGGCATCGAAAACATTCGGGGATTACGCCGCTTCGCGAGCACTCCGCCGCCGACGACGAGGCCCACGAGGACGAGCGCGAGCAGCGCCCAGAGCCACGCGCGCGAGCGCTTGCGTGGCGCCGCGACGGGCAGCCCGCTCGCGACCCCGGACGACACGGGCGGCACGGTGATGCCACCGGGGCGAGGCTCCGAGGCGCTCATCGCGCCGCCCGAGCCAGGCGGCACCGTGATGCCGCCCCCTCCCAGCGCGACCATCGACGGCACGGACCCCGACGCCCCCATCG
>DAORJJ010000869.1:0-2163 GCA_035439005.1 Polyangiaceae bacterium
CCAAGCAGTGCATCGCGCCGTTTCGGCTGGGGCTCACGGCCACGCCCGAGCGCACCGACGGCCGCGAGGCGCTCCTCGACGCGCTCGTGGGGCCGTGCGTGTACCGGCGCGACATCGTGGAGCTCGCGGGGGACTACCTCGCCGAGTACGAGACCGAGCAGGTGGGCGTCGAGCTCGACCCCGACGAGCGCGACGAGTACGAGCGCGAGCGCAAGATCTACCGAGAGTTCCTCTCGATGAACCACATCCGCATGGGCGATCCGCGCGGCTTCGCCGAGTTCGTCATGCTCTCGGCCCGCACCGAGGACGGCCGCCGCGCGATGGCGGGCTACCGTCGCCAGCGCGAGCTCGCGTTCTCGGCGCGCGGCAAGCTCGCCTACACCGAGCACCTCCTGCACGAGCACCGCCGCGATCGCGTGCTCCTCTTCACGCAAGACAACGCCACGGCCTACACGCTGTCGCGGCGGTTCCTCGTGCCCGTCATCACCCACCAGACCAAGGTGAAGGAGCGCGCCGAGATCCTCTCTGGGCTCCGCGAGGGGCGCTACGGCGTCATCGCCACGTCGCGCGTGCTGAACGAGGGCGTCGACGTGCCCGAGGCCAACGTCGCGATCGTGCTGTCCGGCTCGGGGTCGGTGCGCGAGCACGTGCAGCGGCTCGGGCGCGTGCTCCGCAAGGGAAAAGACAAGCGCGCCGTGCTCTACGAGCTCGTCACGCAGGCGACCGGCGAGACCTACACGAGCGAGCGCCGGCGGGAGCACAGTGCTTACCGCTGATCTCGTCGTGGCGCGGCGGTACAAGGGCGAGCTGCGCCTGCGCGCGCTTCGGCCCGACGAAGAGGCCGCGGCGCGTGAGCTGGCCCTCGCGCTCGTCCGCGAGGCGCACGCGCACGTCGGGCAGAGCCGGGAGCGCCTGGTCGCCGCGTGGGAAGCGCTCCCGGGCGGCGCGCTCGATCGCCGCGTGGTGCTCGCGCTGCGCAAGCTCGTGCTCGACGCGTGCGCGTTCTCGTCGGCCAACGCCCACGATCCGGTGGAGCTCCGCCGCGCCCTCTTTTCCGCCGCCGCGTCCGCGCGCGCGGCCCTCGCCGACGGCACGATCCTCGATCGCGACAGCGTGGTCGCGTCGGTGGCGTCGGGCCTCGGGCTCTCGCCGAGCGCGCTCGAGGACGGGCTCTTCTCCGACCTCCGCGACGCGGACACGCTCACGAGCGGCCCCGCGCTCTCGGGCGAGACGCTCGCCGACGGGTTCGCCGCGGCGCAGGCCCAGGCCGCGCTCCTCCGCGCGACGCGGGCGGTGTGCACGGTCGCCACGCGCGACGCGGCGGAGGTCAGGGCGTTCTTTCGCACGCTGAAATTCCACAAGCTCCTCTTCGAGGTCGAGGCCACCGGCGAGGGCGCGTTCTCGCTCACGATCGACGGTCCGTTCAGCCTGTTCGAGTCCGTCACCCGGTACGGGCTCGGCTTCGCGATGCTCGTGCCCGCGCTGGAGCGCCTCACGGCGTACGAGCTCGAGGCCGACCTGCTCTGGGGCAAGGAGCGCACGCCCCTCCGGCTCCGCCTCCAGGGGGGCACCGGCGCCCCGACGCGCGCCGCGAGCCCCGGTGACGCGGCCGGCGTCTCCGACGACGTGAGCAAGCTCCTCGCGGGCCTGGCGCCCCTCGCCGAGGCGTGCGGCGCGCGGTGCGCGCTCTCGGCCGAGCTCGTGCACCTGCCGGGCGCCGGCCTCGTGGTCCCCGATCTCGTCGTGCAGCGCGGCGATCGCCGCGTGTTCGTGGAGCTCCTCGGGTTCTGGAGCCGCGACGCCGTCTGGCGCCGGGTCGAGATCGTCGAGCGCGGCCTCGGAGAGCGCGTCGTCTTCTGCGCGAGCGCGCGCCTCCGCGTCCGCGAGGGCGTCCTCGACGACGACCGCGCGTCGCTCTACGTCTTCAAGGGCGTCCCCTCCGCGCGCAAGGTGATGGACCGCGTCACGCGGCTGCTCGACGCGCCGCCCTAGAGGGCGCGTGCCGTCAAAATGACGGCGTGCCCATCACTTTGGTGACGAGCGCGCCGCCCGTCGGCGCAGCGCGGGCTCGCACACGTGGCGCTCTCCCGCGCACCGGGGGCCTGACGGAGCCGTGGGCTTCCGGGCTCGATGACCGCTACGTGTGCACGTCGCCTTCGGACG
>DAORJJ010000870.1:0-2157 GCA_035439005.1 Polyangiaceae bacterium
CGAGCGGCTCGCGCTCACCCAGAGGCGCGCGGAGCTCGGCTCGGCGACGGGCCTCGACGTCGTGCGCGCGCAGCAGGACGCCGAGGCCGCGCGGACCTCGCTCGTCAGCGGCGACGAGTCGCTGCGCCAGAGCCGCGAGGCGCTCGGGCTCGCCCTGGGCGTGCCCGAGGCCATCGGCGTCGCCGCCGACGTGAGGATCGACGGGCTCGAGGCGGCGGCCACGGCTACGTGCAAGCCCTCGTCACGACTCGAAGATCGCCCCGACGTGGCCTCGGCCGGCGCGAGCATCGGGCTCGCGGGGCGCGCGCTCGGCGACGTGAAGCGCCAGTTCCTGCCGGTCGTCAACCTCCAGAGCACGCTCTCCACCACGAGCATCGACACGGGCGCGACCCCGCGCACGACCTGGAATATCCAAGGCGTGCTCTCCATTCCCATTTGGGACGGCGGCGCACGCTACGCGACGATGCGAACCGCCAACGTCGACATCGGCCGCGCCGAGCAGCGCCTCGAGGCCGTGCGGCGGCAAGCCACCATCGAGATCACCCAGGCGCGACGCGCGGTGGAGGTCGCGGAGGCCTCGCGGTCGGTGGCGCTGCGCTCACGCGATCTGGCCGCCGAGACCGATCGGCTGGTCCGCGTGGGGTACCACGAGGGGCGCGGGACGAGCCTCGAGCTCGTCGCCGCGGCGACCACCCTGCGGCAGTCCGAGATCACCCTGGCCCTGCGTGAGTTCGATGTCGTGAAGGCCCGCGTCGCTGCGGTGATCAGCCTGTCGCGCTGCGACTACTGACGGCTCACTCTTCCCACGCGGGCGCCGCGGAGTGAAGGTTGAACGTCCTGCCCGCCGACACCGGCCCCCCGTCGAACGGCGTGATCCGGACCCCGCGAAAGCGCGCCCCGATGCACGCCCCGACGGCCGTGACCGGGTACGGCCCCCCATCCACGACCGCCGAGCTGACGAAGCCGGCCGGCGAGAAGACGACGGTGACGTGCCCCACCCCGCTCGGACCGTTGGGCCGCGCGCAAGGCTGCAGGTTCACGCGGGCGAGCGCGGCGGAGGCGCCCGCGCGGTCGAACGGGCGCCCAGAGATGCCCCAGGTAGGCGGCGGCACCGCGCGATCCCCGGACTCGGACACCAAGGTCTCCTCGTAGCGCGCGTCGACCCGCCCCACCACGGCGGTGTCGCCGGTCAGCACGAAGGGGATCTGCTTGACGCTCCCGCCCGAGGAGATCTTCACGGTGCCCGAAATCGGGCGCACTGCGCCCCGCCTGGAGCGGGTCACCTCGACGAGGAACGTGCCCGCCTTCGCGTTGGACACGCCCAGCTCTTCGTGTCCGAGCCCCGTCGGATCGACCACGCGAACCCCCGGGAGCCGCGAGACGAACGACGCTCGGACGCCGGTCGGGTCCAGCAGGGCGAGGTCGAGGTCTTCCCCTCCCTCCCAGGTCGCGTTGACGACGATGTCTCCGCGCGCGGTCTCCGGCTTCTCGGACGCGAGCCTCCCGATCGCCGCGTCGAGCGCGGCCCGCTTCGCCCCCTCGAACGCCTTCCGCAAGCGCTCGGCCGAGCGGCCGTGCCCGAGGCCCTCCTCGCACCGGACCGCCCGCGCCGCGGCGTCGACGTCGCCGGGTCGCAGCTCGCTCACCGCGACCCGGAGCGCGCAGGCCGCAGGATCGTGCGCTCGCTCGTAGGCCTCGGCCGCCGCGACCGCTACGCGCGACGCCTCGCGCGGCGTCGCCGTCGTCGAGGCGAGCGCGCCCGTCAGAATGCGGAGCGCGCCGTCGCGGTCCCCCTTCCGCGCGGCCAGATCGGCGCGCCACGCGATCGCGTCGGCGTCGAGAGGATCGCGCTCGTTCCACTTCGTCAGCACCTCGTCGAGCTCGGAGAGGTCGCCCTGCACCGCGAGGAGCCGCGCGAGGTCGCGGTGCTTGTTGCGCTCGTCCGGCGCCGACGCGAGCGCCGCCCGAGCCTGCGCGAGCTTGTCACCCGGCGCGGCCGCGCCGCGCCCCTCCGACACGACCGCGGCCCTGCGCCAGACGCGCTTCATCCACTCCCCACGCCCACGTGGCGTCGAGGGAGCGGGTCGCCACTCGGCGCTCTTCCGCGCCTCTTCCGCCCGGCCCTGCCCCGACCCGAGATCGGCTGCCTTGGGCTTG
>DAORJJ010000871.1:0-2156 GCA_035439005.1 Polyangiaceae bacterium
GGCTCGGCGCCGTCGGCGCGCTCGCCGTCGCCGGGGCGCTCGCGCTCGCGCTCAGGCGGCGCGTCCGGCGGCCCTGAGCCCCACATATTTCAATGGTTTCGCACACCTCGGGTTCGCCCGCGGAAATTCCCGATTTTGGGGGGGGAGATGTTCCCCGAACTTGCGTAGAACTGCGCCAGAAGGAGAACGCGACACGTGCAATACCTCGGCTTTTTTCTGATTTTCGTCGCCCTGATCGCGGGCGTCGTCGGCTTGATGCAGCACCTGAAGATGAAGAAGATCCTCGCCGCCCCGTTCAAGAAGACGGGCGAGGCCGCGAGCGGCCAGGGCGCGGACGCGCAGGGTCGCATCAGCACCGAAGGCGCCGTCCAGCCGGGCCAGCAGCAGCTCGTCGCGCCGTGCTCGGGCAAGCCCTGCCTCTACTACGAGATCGAGGTCATCCAGCACTGGCACAAGTACGTGCAGACCGAGAACGGCACCAAGAAGGAGACCGGCAAGACCACGGTCAACACGCAGAAGGTCGGCTCGGTCTTCTACGTGAACGACGGCTCGGGTCCCGTGGCGGTCGACGCGACGAAGGGCATGGACGTCGAGCTCGAGAAGTCGTTCACCCAGAAGCAGGGCGTCTCCTGGGGTGACGTGATGTTCGGCCAGGGCTACCGCGTGAGCGTGAGCGTCCCCGGCGGCGACAAGACCGGTGACGGCGTCGAGTGCATCGAGAAGCTCGTCGCGCCGCAGGGCAACCTCTTCGTCATGGGCAAGTTCAACGCGGGCTCCATCACGAAGGAGGACGGCATGCTCGGCAAGCTCCTCGCTTCCACGAAGGGTCGCGACAAGCTCGTCGGCGCCACCAAGCGCAACTCGCTCATCGGCTTCATCGGCGCCGGCGTGTCGATGCTCATCGGCCTGCCCGTGTCGATCTTCGCCGACCCCCCGGCGCCCGGCGTCAACTACTGCCAGATCACCGACCAGACCGAGGCCGGCAAGAAGTGCACCGGCAAGATCTACAACGACAGCGGCGAGACCGTGACGCTCAAGGTCACGAAGGCCGGCACGTACCACATCCACGCGCAGGCTCCGTCGCACATCAAGATCCCCCTCGCGCCGGTCCTCAACGTGACCGACGCCACGGGCAAGGTGTTCGCGAAGGACGAGCACACCGACGCCGAGGTCGAGCTCGAGCCCGGCGACTACAAGATCAACATCACGGACGCGTTCAAGGGCGATCCCTCCCACTTCAAGGGTGGCTTCAGCTTCGAGCTCGACGTGAAGCAGACCAAGGTGGCCGAGGCCCTGCCGAGCGCCTCCGCGGCCGACAGCGCCGAGCCCGCGCCGAGCGCAAGCGCCAGCGCCGCCAAGCCGGTGCTCGCGAAGCCCGGCACCAAGCCCGCGCTCAAGCCCGCGCCGAAGCCCACCGCGAAGCCCGCGCCGCCGAAGCCGGCTCCCAAGAAGTAACGGCTCTCCTCCCGTGCTTCACGTGCCAGGCGGTGACTTCGGTCGCCGCCTTTGGCCTTTTGTGGGCGACACTCGGCGCATGAGCCGCGACGAGTTCACGCTCCTCTTCCCGAACCGCGTCCGCTGGGCGGAGGTCGATCGCCAAGACGTCGTGTTCAACCCCCACTACTTCACGTACTTCGATCTGGCCGTGTGCGAGTACTGGCGCGCCGCGCGCATCGCGTACCCGAAGGGTTACGTGGACGTGTACGGGTGCGACACGTTCGCGGTGAAGGCCACCGCCCAGTTTCACGCCTCGGCCCGGTACGACGAGCTGCTCGAGCTCGGCTGCCGCGTGACGCGTATCGGCGCGTCTTCCCTCGTGTTTTCGCTCGGGGTGTGGCGCGAAGACGAGCACCTCACCTCGGGCGAGCTCGTGTACGTGAACACCGATCTCGCCACCCGCTCGGCGACGCCGTGGCCCGAGGCGTTCGTCGCCAGCGTCCTCGCTTTCGAACGCGTGGCGCCGCGCGTCGCGGTCGCCGCGCCAGCGCGCGCCAGCGAGTGACGGCGTGAGGGGACGGGGCGCAGGGCGAGCGGGTGTGCGAGCCGCGTGCGCGGCCTCGTCGGTGCTCGCCGCGCTCGCGGGGTGCGACGGCACGCCGGCGCCGGCCTCGCCCCAGGCCACGGTCTCCAACTCGAACCCGTCAAAAACTGGGATC
>DAORJJ010000872.1:0-2155 GCA_035439005.1 Polyangiaceae bacterium
CGACCTTCGTGTGCGTCGAGCGGCCGTCCCTCGGGCCGCTGGCGCTCGCGCGGCGCGGGCGCGCCCTCGCCCTCCTCGCCGGGCCCGCCGAGCGCAGCGCCAGCGCCACGTGGGCGCCGAAATCCACGTGCGCCACGAGCCGAAAATGGGCCGCCGAGGTGCTCGCCCTCGGCGTCTCCGTCAAGTGAGGGTCAAGTGAGGGTCAAGTGAGCTCGGCCGCGGCCCGGCGCAAGAGCTCGAGCCCGCAGTGCGCCGCGTACGCCTGGACGTGCTCGCGATCGTGCGCGAAGAACCGGTGCACCACCCGGGTCTCCCGGGCCGTCGACACCGCCAAGTAGACCGTGCCGACCGGCTTCTCGACCGACCCGCCGCCCGGCCCGGCGACGCCCGTGATCGCGAGGCCCACGTCCGCCCCCGCGCGGAGCCGCACCCCCTCGGCCATCTCGTGCGCGACCTCCGGGCTCACCGCGCCGTGCGTCGCCAGTGTGCCCGGCGAGACGCCCGCGAACGTCGTCTTCGCCGAGTTGGCGTACGTGACGGCCCCGGCGAGGAAATACTCGCTCGCGCCCGCCGCGCGCGTGAGCAGGTGCGACACGAGCCCGCCCGTGCAGCTCTCCGCGAGCGCGAGCGTCAGGCGGCGATCGACGAACGCTCGCGCGACCACCGCGGCGAACGGCTCGCGGCCCTCGCCCCACACGGCGTCGCCCAGGCGCTCGCGGACCTCGGCCGCGGCGGCCTCGGCGCGCAGGCGGGCCTCGGCGGTCCCCTCCGCGCGGGCGTGGACCTTCACCTCGACCTCCGGGAAGTGCGCCCGGTAGCCCAGCGTGACGCCGGGGTGGCTCGCCTCGATCCCGTCGAGCCGCTCGCCGATGGCGCTCTCCCCCATGCCGAACGTGCGCAGGCTGATCTGGTGCGTGTCCGCCGCGGCGAGCGCGCGGATGCGCGGCGTGATCTCCGCCTCGAACATGCGCTCCATCTCGCGGGGCACGCCGGGCATGAAGAAGAACCGGCACCCGTCGAGCACGACGCCGAAGCCCGCGGCCGTGCCCACGGGGTTCGGGAGGACGTCGGCCCCCTCGGGGAAATCCGCTTGCTTTTCATTGGTTTGGCTCATCTCGCGCCCGAGCCGGGTGAAGCGCGCGCGCATGTGCGCCATCGACGCCTCGTCGCGCACGAGGCCCACCCCGAGGGCCGCGGCGGCGCACTCGGTGGTGAGGTCGTCGGTGGTCGGGCCGAGGCCTCCGGTCACGAGCACCAGCTCGAACGCCGCCGCCATACGCTTCAGCGCCCCGACCACGCGCGCCCGGTCGTCGGGGACGACGAGGTGCTCGCTCACCTCGAAGCCGAGCTCGGTCAGCCGCTCGGAGAGCCAGGCGGCGTTGCCGTTCACGAGCTCTCCGCGGGTGAGCTCGGTGCCGATGGTCAGGATGGCGCAGGTCATGGGGCTCCTCTCGGTGAACCCGAAGGTTTGCCTTCCGTCGGCCGCGGCGGCAAGCCCCGTCGTGATCTCTGGTCGTCGCGGGTCACGGCGCGAGGGCGGCGTCGTACGCGCAGCGGACCCCCGCGTCGTCGCGCGCCTCGGGGCCGACGTCGCGCGCCGCCCACGTCCGCAGCTCGGTGGCGAGGGACGTGGCGAACGAGCCGCCGCGGAGGCGCGGCTGGCCGCTCGGGGTCGCGACCCACTCGGCCACGTTCCCCGCGAGGTCGTGCACGCCGAGCTCGGTGTCGCCGTCGACGTGCGCGCCCACGGTGTCCGGGCCGTCGGCGCCCGTCACGCAGGGGCCGCGCGCGGTGCCCCACGCGCCCCGCCGGCACACGGCCCCCGTGTCGCCCCACGGGTACCGCCGCGGCCGCGCGCCGCCGGCCGCCACGAGCCACTCGTCGTCGGTGGGGAGGCGCCCGCCCTTCGCCGCGCAGTAGGCCCGCGCCGTGGCGAGGTCGAGCCCGCCCATCGCCCGCCCGGGATCGCCGGCGCCGTAGAGCGCGGGCCGCGGCGAGAGGCAGGTCGGGCAGGCGAGCTCGTCCACCTGCGCCTCGAAGGCGTCCAGCCAAAAGCGTGCAGTGTGCACCCGTCTCGGCGCCACCCGGCCCTCGGCCTCCCAGTCGGAGGGGCCCACGAGCACGTCGGTCTCGGGGATGGCGACGCGCCGAGGCG
>DAORJJ010000873.1:0-2146 GCA_035439005.1 Polyangiaceae bacterium
AGGCCGGGCAGCTGGGCCTGCCGCTGTGCACGCCGGAGCTCGCCGCGGTCGGCGCGGGCGAGCTGCGAGGCCAGGGGCGCGTCGAAGAGGCGCGCGACGAGCCGCGCGTCGTGCGTCGTCGCGACACACACCACGCTCTTGCCGGCCCCGAGCCGCCCCTCGGCCGAGACCTGCGCGCTCGCGAAGAGCAGCCCGCCGCGCGCGGCCTCGCGGTGGGAGAGGGACGTCTCGCCGAAGCGGAGCTGCGCGTCGTAGGCGTGCACCGCCCGGTCGTCGTCTCCCGGCATGAGCTCCTGGGCCGAGAAGACCGACTCGCCGTCGGTGAAATACGTGACCACCCCCGCGTAGCCCTTCGAGAGCACGGGCTCCGAGCCGAGGCCCGCGAGCCGCAGCGAGCGGCGCTCGGCGTAGGTCCTGCGTCCGATGCCGCGCCACTCTCGGCTCACGTCGCCCTCGACGAGGCGACTCGACACGAGCAAGAGCTCCGCGAGCCGCGCCGCGGCCTCTTCGAGGCGAAAATCCGGGTCGCGCTCGCGGAGGTCCCGCGCGGACTCGTAGACCGCGAGCGCGGCGGACTCGAGCCGGGGGAGCGCGTCCCGCCGGCACGCGTGCACGACCCGAAGGAGCTCGCCCATGCGCAGGGTCGAGGCGCGCGAGAGCCCGGCCGAGAGCAGCCGCGCGCCGACGTCGAAGGCCAGCGCCGCGGACGCGCGCGCCTCACGCGACAGCGCGGCGGGGGCGCCTTCGTCGACCGCGGCGGGCGGGGCCTCGCCGCGCGCCTCGCCGCTCGCCGAGGGAGCCTCGACGGGCAGCACCGAGAGCACCGCGAGCAGGTGAAAGCACCTGGGCTGCAAGAGGCACGTGCAGGAGACGTCCGCGAGGGTCCGGATCACGTCGCCCGTGAGCGACACGGTCTCGTCGCCAGCGGCGATCGTGACGGTCTCTGCGGCGGTCCACACCCACGCCTCCGCGGCGAGCGGGCTCGCGTCGAGCCTCTTCGCCACGCGGGCCGGTACGGCGCGCACGAGGTCTGCCAGCACCTCGGGCGCCAGGCGGGGGCGCGTCACGGCGCGCCTCGGAGCCGCTCGCCCACCCAGCGCGCGAGCTCGGTGGGGCTCAGCGCGGCGATCGGCATCCCGGCCGCGACGAGCTGCTCGGCGATCGCGCGGTGGTAGCGCGGGGCGCTCTTCTCGCCGAGCGCGGCGAGCCCGAGCAGCGTCGCGCCGGCGTCCCTCAGCGCGCGCACCTCCGCGACCAGGTCTCCCACCGAGCCGCCCTCCTCGAAGTCGGACACGAGCACGACGATGCTCCGCGTGGGCACCGTGAGGAGGCTCCTGGCGTGGCGGAGGCCCTTGGCGAGCAGGGTCCCGCCGCCGATGCGGACCGACAGCAAGAGCTCGAGCGGATCGGCCGCGTGGCTCGACAGATCGACGACCCGGTCGCTGACCGCGAGGAAGTGGGTCGACACCGCCGGCAGGTTCCCGAGGATGCCCGCCATCATCGCGCTGTGGAGCACCGAGGGCTCCATCGAGCCCGACACGTCGACCACGAGGACCACGCGCCAGTCGAGGCTCTTCTTGGCCCGCGCGCGGAACGAGAACCGCCTCGGCGCGAGGCGGATCGCGCCCGCCTCCATCGTCGCGGTCGCCAGGTTCTCGTGGATGGTCCTCCGCAGGTCCAGCGGACCGGAGCGTCGCCGCGATCTTCGCGGCGTGGCGAGCCCCGCGAGGGCCGGGCGCGCCTGCGTCGCGAGCTCCTTCACGAGCGCCTCGACCACGCGCCGCGCGAGGAGCTTGAGCCTCACGAAGTCCCGCTCCGAGAGGCCGCCCTTCAGCGAGAGGATCTGCTCGAGCAGCTCGATCGAGGGCGTGACCTGCTCCGGGTCGAGGAGCGCGAGCGCGGCGCCGTTTCCGGCCCGCGCGGCCGCGCCGAGCACCTCCTCGCGCACGCCCTCCCCGAAGAGCTCCCCGAGCTCGTCGCCCCACTCGCGCGCCGTGGGATACGAGGGGCCGGCGCCGCCGCGCGAGCCCTCGCCGTGCCCCTGGCCGTAGAGCTCGTCGAGCGCCCGGGCGTACCGGACCGCCCCGGCCTCGAGGGCGGCGGCCTCTCGGCCGAGCACGAGCCGGAGGCGATCGTGGAGGCGGAT
>DAORJJ010000874.1:0-2142 GCA_035439005.1 Polyangiaceae bacterium
TCAGCTACGGCGCTGGGGCCTCCGGCGTGCCACCGTGCGAAAGTAGGGCTAGGCTCCCTGTCTCCTCTCGGACCCCCACGAAGTACTGGATCCCGTAGACCACCGTCGTGGCCGCGAGCGCCGCTCGCTCGAGCCCCAGCGCGTCGGCCCCTCTCGCGCCCTCGAAGACGATCCGCGAGAGGCCGCGGGCACCGCGGGGGTAGGTCAACGCCGCCACGAGGAACGGGCGAGCGGCCGGATGGAGGTTCGTGAGGTGACGCCACGGGCTGGCCTCGATCGCCTCCGGGTGCTTGCGCAAGAGCCTCACCCAGTCGCGGCCGTCCCTCACGTTGCGCGCGAGCCACCTCTCGAGCGACGTGTGGTCGGACGCGTGGACGGCCGCCGCCGCGCGAGAGAAGACGAACGAGGCGCCGGCCTGCCCGAGACGCACGCCGAGCTCCACGTCCTCAATCCAGAAGCTTGGGTCGAAGCCTCCGACGCGGAGGAAGAGCTCGCGGGCGAGCGACAGGTTCCCCGTGTACACGTCGTGGCCGGAGAAGGTCCTCGTGGACGACAGGTCGCGGGCCGTGCGAGCCAGCAGTCGAGCGTAGAAGCGCTCAAAGAGCGGCATCGCGCGGATGCGCTCGTCGGGGAGCAGCTCGCCCATCACGACCCGCGTGGCCGGCTCGTCATCGCCGTCGTGCGCGGCCAGGTGCTGGGCGACGAAGTCGCTGGCGACGAGGATGTCGTCGTCGATGAAGATGACGATCTTGCCACGGGCGCGCGTCACGCCGCTCTGCCGCGCGACCGCGACGCCCGCGTTCTCCTGTCGGAGCACCGAGATCTGCAGCCGGTCCGCGTAGCGCGCGACCACGGGAGCCGCAGGTTCGACCGAGCCGTCGTCCACGACGACGACCTCCCACTCCTCCGTGGGAAGAGCCTGGCGCGCGAGCGCCTCGAGCACGCGCGCGAGCGGCTCTTGGCGGTCGTACGTCGCGAGCACCACGGACGCGCGGAGCTCCCGTTTATCTTCGTTCTTCATGACGCGGCGAGGCAGGTGTACGTGGGGGGACACCAGTGAGGGAGTGGTGGGGGTGGGCCCGGGCGTCACGAGCCTCGCCGAGGGCGACCACGTGATACCCCTCTACACACCCGAGTGCCGGGGCTGCAAGTCGTGCCTCAGCCGCAAGACCAACCTGTGCACCGCCATCCGCGCCACGCAGGGGAAAGGCATGATGCCCGACGGCACGAGCCGATTCTCGATCAAGGGCAAGCCCATTCACCACTACATGGGGTGCTCCACCTTCGCGAACTACACAGTGCTCCCCGAAATCGCCCTCGCCAAGATCCGAAAAGACGCCCCCTTCGATAAGGTCTGTTATATCGGCTGCGGCGTGACCACGGGCATCGGCGCCGTCATCCACACCGCCAAGGTCGAGCCGGGCGCGAACGCGGTGGTGTTCGGCCTCGGCGGCATCGGGCTCAACGTGGTGCAGGGGCTGCGCCTCGTGGGGGCCGACAAGATCATCGGCGTCGACATCAACCCCGCGCGCGAGGCCCTCGGCAAGAAATACGGCATGACGCACTTCGTGAACCCGAAGGAGCTCTCGGGCGATCTCGTCGCGCACCTCATCGAGCTCACCGGCGGCGGCGCCGACTACAGCTTCGAGTGCGTGGGCAACGTGGACCTCATGCGGCAGGCGCTCGAGTGCTGCCACCGCGGCTGGGGCGAGTCGATCGTCATCGGCGTGGCCGGCGCGGGGCAAGAGATCAAGACCCGCCCCTTCCAGCTCGTCACCGGGCGCGTGTGGAAGGGCTCGGCGTTCGGCGGCGCGCGGGGCCGCACCGACGTGCCGAAGATCGTCGACTGGTACATGGAGGGCAAGATCGACATCGACTCCATGATCACGCACACCCTGCCGCTCGAACGAATCAATGAGGGCTTCGACCTCATGAAGCGAGGCGAGTCGATCCGCACCGTGGTGACGTACTGAACCCTCGCGTGCGACGTCACGTCAGCGGCGGCGCCGGCGCGCCTGGCCCCTCGGGCGCGGCGCGCAGGGCGGCGATCGCGCGCCGCAGGTTGCCCCGCGCCGCGGCGTCGTAGGCGTCGTGAAACAGCGCCGTGGCGAAGAGGCGCGGGCGCGCGGCGAGGGCCTCGAG
>DAORJJ010000875.1:0-2139 GCA_035439005.1 Polyangiaceae bacterium
CCCGCGGTGGGCGCCGCGCTCGGCCGGCCCTCTCCTTGGGCCCACGGCGCGGGCGCCGAGATCGCAGCGTGCGAGGCGTGCGAGGGCCGCGCCGGATCGTGCGGGCCCGACCCGGGCACGACCTGCGCCGCGACCGGCGCGGCGGGGCCCTGCCCAAGGAAGGTCGGCACGCCCGTGGGGACCGACGAGGCGCGCTCGGCGCCCGTCGTCGGGCCGATCCTCGCCGTCATGGGGGCCGGCTCGAGCGCCGCGGCGCGGGGCGCGGGGCCACCGAACGCGGGCCCGAGGCCGAGCGCCGTGCGCTCGCTCTCCTCGGCGATCGAGTCGACGAGGGTGCTGTCGGAGGGCGGCCCGGACTCGGGCGGGGCGCCCCCGAGCTCCATCGAGGCCAGCAGCTGCGTCGCCTTCGCCCCGTCGTCGCTCGGCAGCCGCGCGGCCGCGCGCAGCGCCGCCCAGAACTCCTTGACGCCGGGCCAGCGCTCCGCCGGGCGCAGGGACAGCGCGCGCGCGAAGACGCCCTCGACCTCCGCCGGGAGCGAGAGGCCCACGCGCGACGGCGAGGGCCGCGTCGCCGGGTCGAGCGCCCCGTTCGCGAAGTCGCCCAGGTGCTCCCCGGTCATGACGGTGCGCCCCGCCATCGCCTCGAGGAGCACGAGCGCGAGCGCATACACGTCGGTGTACGCGCCCACGGGTCCGAGCCGGTCGTCGAACTGCTCGGGGGCGCCGTAGGCCGGCGCGAAGATGCGGATCTGCCCGAGGGTCTGCGCGCGCGGCCCCACCGCCAGGCGCGACTCGTCGAGCACCTTCGCGACCCCGAAGTCGAGCACCTTGAGGCGTGGCCCGGCGATGGTGTTCGTGAGGAAGAAGTTCCCGGGGTTCAGGTCGCGGTGGATCACGCCCTGGGCCTGGGCGTAGCTGAGGGCGTCGGCCGCCGTCGCGAACAGCTCGAGCACCTCCGCGAGCGTGCGCGTCTGGCGGGCCTCGAACTCCGCCGCGAGCGAGCGGCCGTCCAGCCACTCGAGGATCATGTACGGCACGAGCTCCCTCGTGGCCGGCGCCACGGTGGTGCCCGCGGCGATGGTGCGTGCAATGTGCAGGTTTCCCTGCGAGAGCTTGTAGTGCAGGCGGCTCTCGTCGCGAAAGCGCTGCACGAACGACTCGACGAGCGCCGGGCTGAGCTGCGCGGGCAGCTTCATGCACTTGATCGCGATGGGCTCGGACAGGCCGAGGTGCTGCCCGGCGTACACGACGCCGAACCCGCCTTCACCGACGAAGCGCTCGACGCGGTACTGACCGTCGAGGATCTGGCCGAGGAGTCCGAGCGGGTCGGGGGGCGTCACGGGGCGTGAGCGTATCAGCTTCGTTCGCCGGGGGCCCCGGTCACATGCGGGCGCTCAAGGACCGCCGTAGTACGTGAGGCGCGCGGCGAGGGTGCCGTAGTTGACCTGGGAGGACGCCGTGTAGGCCGTGCGGTAGCTGAGCTCGGGCGCGAGCGACACGTGCCCGCCGAGGAGCGAGAAGAGGCTCGTCTCGTAGAAGAGGCCGATGCCGAGCGCCGACTGGAACCCTTCGATGGTCGTGTAGCCGCGCGTAGCGCTCGCGACCTCGGCGGGGTTGTCGGGGTTGGCCTTCGCCTGGATCTTCACGTTGCCGACGCCGAGGTCGGCGGCGATCCCGAGGTGCGCGAGGCCCTGGATCTTCGGGAACGCGACCACCGCGGGGAACGCCTCGACCCGGAAGCCCGTGCCGCCCGCGGCGACCTCCCAGTCGTCGCTCTTGAAGCCGCCACCGCCGAAGAGCACGCCGAAGTTGAAGTAGTCGGTGAGGGCTCCGCCGATGACCATTTGGAAGCCGCCGCCCAGCAGCGCGCCCGAGCTGGCGAAGTAGGCGGGGACGCCAATCTTCTGGACGTCGTTCGGGTAGCCCGACGCGGTGCCGACGGACTGCCCGAAGGCCAGCGTGAGCATGAAGCCCTTGCGGTACCGGTGCTTCACCTTCCTCCGCTCGGGGTCGGTCTCGAGCGGGGCGAGCGCGGACGCGGGCAGCGGCGGGGGCGGCGCCGACACGGCCATGATGGCCGTCCCGGGCTCGCGCGGGGGCGCGGCAGGCGCCGGCGCGGAGGCCGCGGGCGAGGCAGGC
>DAORJJ010000876.1:0-2135 GCA_035439005.1 Polyangiaceae bacterium
TCGAAGCCGAGCTCCGCCGCGAGGCGGGACCACGTGCCCCACGCCGTCGTGACCCCCATGCGCGTCTGCCGGAAGCCGAGCACCGCGTCCTCGGCCATCACGCGGAGGTCGGCCGCGCACGCGAGCTCGGCGCCCCCACCCAGCGCGTAGCCCTCGATCGCGCAGAGCACCGGCGCCGACGCGTCCTCGATGGCGTCGCACATCGCGCGCCCCTCGTCGCAGAAGGCGAGCGTCGTCGGGCGGTCGTTCACGCCCCGGAGCTCGCGCAGATCGCCCCCGGACACGAACGTGCCGCCGGCGCCCGTGAGGACCACCGCCCGCACGTCGGCCGGCAGGGGCGAGAACACGCGCGTGAGCTCGGCGATGGTGGCGCGCGTGAGCGCGTTCCTCGAGCGCGGCCGATCGACGGTGACGACGAGCGTAGGGCCCCGTCGCGTCGCGGTGATCACGCCGGGGCTGCCTTTCTGCGCCGGACCGCGCCCGTCTTCGCCGGCATGAGCCGCCGCTTTCGTCGCTCGCCATCGAGCCCGGAGTCGTGCCCGCGCTTCGCGCGTTTCTGGTGGATGCGCTCTGCGTGGGCGATGATCGCGCCGGCGACGTCCACGCCGCTCGTGCGCTCGATGCCCTCGAGCCCCGGAGAGCTGTTGATCTCGAGGATCTTCGGGCCGTCGCGCCCCTCGAGCAGGTCGACGCCCGCCACCTCGAGGCCCATCACGCGCGCCGCGTCGACGGCCGCGCGCCGGTAGACGTCGGGGAGATCGACCGCGACGCCCGCGCCACCGCGGTGGAGGTTCGAGCGGAACTCCCCCTTCTTCGCCTGACGCCGCATCGCCGCCACGAGGCGGCCGCCGACCACGATCGCGCGGTAGTCGCGCCCCTTCGACTCGGCGATGTACTCCTGGAGGATGATGTCCTGGCCCATCGCCCAAAGTGTCTCGAGCAGCGACGTCACGGCCGCGGGCGTCTCGGCGATCATGGTGCCGATGCCCTGCGCGCCCTGCTGGAGCTTCACGATCGCCGGTGGTCCGCCGATGAACTGGAGCGCGGTCCCGACCGAGTCGGGCGAGCGGGCGCAGACGGTCTTCGGGACGTCGATGTCCTTGCGTGTGAGGAGCTGGAGGCTGCGCAGCTTGTCGCGCGACCGGGCGATCGCGACCGCCGTGTTCAGCACCGGGATGCCCATCATGTCGAACTGCCGCACGACCGCGAGCCCGTAGTTCGTGATGGAGGCGCCGATGCGCGGGACGACGAGATCGGCGTGCGGGATGGGCCCCGCGCCGAGGTACATCTCCGGGCGGCCTCGCGAGATGGCGATCTGGAGATCGAGCGGGTCGATGACGCTCACCTCGTGCCCTCGCGCCCGGGCGGCGAGCACGAGGCGGCTGGTCGAGTAGAGGGCGGCGTTTCGAGACAGAACGAGCAGGCGCATCGGGGGGAACGCAACGCTATCTGGGTCGCACGGGCGTGGGAAGCGTGCTGCTAAGTGTTGGAAATGGTTTTGGTAATTGGCGCGTCGTGGCCGCGCCGTCCCGGCTCGCGCGCGCCCCGCGAAATACGGGCGCGCGTCGGCAACACGGCGTAAGCTCCGCGCATCCGAGCGACATGAGCTTGCCGCGAACCGAAGACGAAGAGCCTCTGCCGGAGCTGCCGCCGGCGGAGGAGGCCGACGGCGAGGCCGACGATTCCACGGCGCCCGTCGAGTACGACGAGCTCGCCGACGACGATCCCCTCGAGGACGCGGTCGCGAGCCTCGGAGACGACGGCCTCGAGCTCGATCTGAGCGAGCTCGCTGCGGACCGGCTCCCGCTCGAGGAAGAGGGCGACGGGGGCCTCGCGCCGGACGAGGACCTCGGCACGGAGCTCCCGGAGCTCGCGCTCGGCGCGGATCTCGAGGAGGGCGCCGCCGGCGACGACGACGCCGACGGGCTCGACGCGCTCCCGGCCGAGGCCTCCACCGACCAGGGCGAAGAGGGGCCGACCGAGGACGACGAGGAGCTCACCGCGGACGCGCTCCCGGAGCTCGACGCGGACGACGAGGGCGAGGTCGACGACGCCGAGCTCTACGAGCGCGCGGGCCTCGTGGCCGAGACGCACCCGCGCGACCTCCCGTGGGCCGACGAGGCGTGGGGCGTGCG
>DAORJJ010000877.1:0-2128 GCA_035439005.1 Polyangiaceae bacterium
CAGCCGCCCGGGGCCTGGCACGCGGCGACCGGGGGGGTGCCGTTGAGGGGGCAGCAGAGGTCGTCTTGGGCGCCGTTCAGCTGGGCCTTCGGCTTGCACACGAGGCCGTCTTGGCAGTCGTCGTTGCCGCCGTTGTCGCCGAGGGTGTTGCAGCGCTGTCCCTCGCTCTGGTTCGAACAAGAGGCCTGTCCGACGAGGACCGCCAGCCCGAGGGCGAGCGCCGCCATGGCGGCGCCGAGGCGCACGGGTGCGAGGTTCCGCTTCATGGCGCGGAACTTCGCATAGGTGAGCGCGGCTTGGCAAGCGGGGGCAAGCGGGCGCGCGCGGTCCGCGAACGTGGGCCGCTCAGGAGGGGCGGCTGTCGGACTCGGGCGACAGATCGGACGTGGACGCGCGCTCCTTGGCGAGCTTCTTGTCCTTCGCCTCGACCGCCGCGCCGAAGATGCGCACGTAGTCGATCGCGCTCGCGAGCGAGAAGAAGAGCGACAGGTAGACGAGCGCGCGCCCGACGCGCGCGAGGTCGACGATGCCGAGGTCGATGAAGCCGAGGTACTTCATGGGGTACGGGAAGCCGACGAGGATGGCGATGACCCCGACCATCTGCAGGGCGGTCTTGGTCTTTCCCTCCTGGCCGGCGGAGATGACCACGCCCTCGCTCGCGGCGACGCTGCGCAGGCCGGTGATCGTGATGTCGCGCCCGAGGATCACGACCACCACCCACGCTGGCACGCGGCCGAGGGGCACGAGGTAGATGAGCGACGCCATCACGATGAGCTTGTCGGCGAGCGGGTCCATGAACTTGCCGAGGACGCTCACGATGCCCATCTTGCGCGCCAGGTACCCGTCGAGCGCGTCGGTGAGCGCCGCGAACGTGAACACGAGCGCCGCGAAGAAGCAGCCGCGCGGCGTGTTCGACTGCAGCAAGGCGAGGCACGCCGGGATCATCAAGATGCGCGCGAACGTGATCATGTTCGGCAGGTTGAGGGCGTCTTCGGCGAGCGACCGGCGCCTCGCGCGCTTGGCCGTCGGATCGAGCGGGGGCGCGCTCGGCTCGCTCTGATTCTCGGTGGCCACGGCGTGACGATAGACCGATTCCCGGCGGTGTGGGCCTTTTGCGCGCCGCTAGGCGGCCCGTTCTTCGGGCCCCGCCGGGCTGCTAGAGGCCGGAGACGAGCACGCTGCCTTCGCCTTGGAAGCGCACGAGGCCGTGGTGCGCGCCGGGCGCGTCCGCGGGGAGGACCGGCGTGATGTCGAGGATCCCGAGCCAGCCGACGACCACCTCGCGGCGCACGACGATCCCGCTCGCGGGCGTGACCCCGAGGGTGACGAGGGCGCTCGAGGTCTCGAGGACCACCGCGCCCGCCCCCGCGAACCGCACGACGCGCAGCTCCGTGGGGCCGAGGGCGACCCGCTCGTTCTCGTACGAGAGCGACAGCTGGAAGCCGAGGACGCGGTCTTCGCGCGCGCTGCACGGGGCGCCGTCGAGCGTGAACGTCCAGAGCGTGTGGCCGGGCTTCGGACCCACGACGAGGTGCCCTTCGCCGACGAGCTCCACGAGCGGGCTGCCGAGTCCCCCGAAGGTCTCGCCGAGCGAGGCGCCGCGCTGCTTGCGCTCGAGGATTTTGGAGTCGAGCGCGCCGGACATCGCGCGGATGCTCTCGAGGCGGGTGGCGAAGGGCACCGCGACCGTGGGGCGGGCGACGATCACGCCGCTCGCGTGCTGGCTCACCGCGCCGTCGCCGGGCGCCACCAGCGCCGCGGCCTTGGCGAAGTGGGCGGCGGACGGCGGCGGGAAGACGCTCGGCGCGGGGAGGGCGCCCGGCGGCGTCGACACGAGGCGACCCGCCGACCACGAGAGCGCCGGCTCGTCGATCGTGGGCAGGCGCTGGGACGAAGGCAGGCGCAGGCTGGCCGGCGCGAGCGCCTCGGCGCTCGAGGCCGGCGCGCCGGGCGGCGGCGGACCCACGATGAGCGTCTTTCGACGCGTGGGCGGCTCGGGGGTCGGCGGGGCGGGCGGGATCGCGCGACGCGGCGGCAGCGGCGAGAGCGGCGGCAGCGGCGGTCGCACGGAGCCGGGGCCCGCGCCGGTCGAAGGCTCGACGCGGGCGGCGCTCGCTGGGGGTGGCGG
>DAORJJ010000878.1:0-2098 GCA_035439005.1 Polyangiaceae bacterium
GGCGTGCCCGAAGTACTGGTGCGCGAGCACACCCGGCAGCGGCGCCTTCGCGGCGGCGGCCACGAGCCCGAGCGCGAGCACGCGAGTCGCGCGGGCGCTCACGACGCACCCCCTCGCTGCACGCGGACGACGACCCCGGCGACGGGGGCCCCCTTCTTCGGCGTGACGAGCGTCACCACGCGGCCGCGCTCGACGAGGTGAGTCCTCGCGGCGTCGCGCACGGAGTCGGCGGTGGCCGCCTCGTAGCGCTCGAGATCCTTCGCGAAGTAGTCGGCGTCGCCGGTGTACTGAAAATACATGTTGAGCAGGTTGGCCCGCGCCCCGACGCGCTCCATCCCGAAGATCGCGTCTGCGCGGGTCGACACCTTCGCGCGCGCGAGCTCGTCTGGCGCGACGCCGCGCTCCCGGAGCGCCACGAGCTCTTCGTCAATGACCTTTACCAGCTCGGCGGCGGTGTGCCCCGGCTTGGCGGTCGCGACGATCTCGAAGGAGCTCGCGAGCTGCATGGACGCCTGCGAGGCGAAGACGCCCTGCGCGATCTGCAGGTCGTACACGAGGCGCTTGTAGAGGCGGCTCGTCTTCCCCGCCGTCAACGAGCGGGCGGCGAGGTCGAGGTCGGCGTCGCCAGGCGCGAAGAACGCCGGGCTCGGCCACGTGACGTAGGCGCGCGCGAGCTCCACGTCGGCGTCGACGTCGATGGTGACCGTCTCCGCGAGCTTCACGGGCGCGGGCGGCGCGCGCACGGGCAGCGGGCGCGACACGATGGGGCCGAAGTACTTGCGGACGAGGGCGAGGGCGCCAGCCTCATCGAAGTCGCCCGCGAGCGCGAGCGTGGCGTTGGCCGGCACGTACCAGGTCCGGAAGAACGTGCGCACGTCGTCGAGAGAGGCGGCGTCGAGGTCCTTCGGCGAGCCGATCGTGAGCAGGTGGTAGGGGTGCCCGGAGGGGAAAATTTCGGCGCGTACGGCCTGGCCCACGAGGCCGTAGGGCGCGTTCTCGTAGTTCTGGCGACGCTCGTTCTTCACGACCTCGCGCTGGCTGTCGAAGGTGGCCTGGTCCACGTGATCGAGCAGGAAGCCCATGCGATCGCTCTCGAGCCAGAGCGCGAGCTCGAGGCGATTGGAAGGCACGGTCTCGTAGTAGTTCGTGCGGTCGTTGTTCGTGGTGCCGTTGATGCCCGTGCCGCCCACCTCCTCGAGGTGACGAAAGAACGTGTCCTCGGCGACGTGCTTCGAGCCCTGGAACATCACGTGCTCGAACAGGTGCGCGAACCCGTTCTTTCCAGGCGCCTCGTCCTTCGAGCCCACGTGGTAGGTGACGTTGACGCTCACGGTCGAGACGCGGTGGTCCTCATGGAGCAGGACGGTGAGGCCGTTCTCGAGCACGACCTTCTTCGCGGTCACGGTCGGGCTCGGCACCCGCGGGATCATGGGGGACAGCGGGGTGACCGCGGTGCCCGGCGGCGCCGGCGCTCTCGGTGGGCGGTCCGCGTGCGCCGAAGGCGCCGACGCGAGCACCCCGGCGCAGAGCGCCCCGACGAGCGACGACCACCGGAGAGCGCGAGCCAGCGAGCCGCGGGGCCGCCGGGAGAGCGAGGTCCAGGCGCGAGCGGACAATCGGAGCGTCTTCATCGGATAGACACCTACCGAGTCGGGCGACGGTTGCCAAGGCCGCGAGGCCGCGAGTGCGCAGACGCGGCCCCCGTGCTACCGTTTCGGGCGCGAGGGGGGCGAGGAGCAAAGCAGCGTGGCGCGCTCAACCCGGATCTCGATCGTCGAGCAGTCGCTCCAGGACATCATGGAGCGCATCCTCGAGCTACCGCGAGGTCCGACCGCCGTAGAGCTCCACCGCAAGGCGCGCGAGATCGCGCTGTCGGTCGCGGCCTGGCAGCGCGTGGCGCCGAGCCGCGAGGTCCGGCAGGCCACCCTCGGCCGGGTGCTCGCGCTCAACATCGAGGTCATCAACGCCAAGAAGGCCGCGGGCCGCTCGTGAGCCGCCTCCCGCGACGCGCGCTGCTGCTCGGCGGGGGGGCGCTCCTCGCCGGTTGCCAGCCCTCGCGGCCGGCCAGCCGACCCGCGCCGCGGCCGCCGGGGCCCCC
>DAORJJ010000879.1:0-2092 GCA_035439005.1 Polyangiaceae bacterium
CGGCCACCCGCTCGCCCCGCTCGCCCCGCTCGCCGTGGCGCTCCCGGCCCTCGCCGCGGTCGCGGCGGTGGTCGCGTACCGGTACGCGCGCGCGAAGCGCCGCGTCGCCGACCTCAGCGCGGCCAGCGAGCTGCGCCTCCGGGGCCTCCACGACGAGGCCCGCGCCGCGCTCGCGCCGCTGCTCCGCGACAAGGGGCTCCTCGTGGCGGCCCAGGCGCACCGTGAGCTCGCCGCGATCGCCACCGCGGCCGGCGACCTCCGCGGGGCCGCCGCGTCGGCGGAGGCGGGCATTCGCGCCGTCCATGTCAGCGAGGCCTCGCGCGCGATCGCGAGGCCCGTGCTGCTTCCCCAGCTCTACGGCGAGCTCGCGATGGCCCTCGCGGCGGAGGGCCGCATCGCCCGCGCCGAGGAGGAGCTCGACCGCGTGCGCGCGCTCCACGCCGACTACCCGTTCCTCGCGCGCGACACCTTCCGCGTGAAGCTCGTGGGGCTCGCGGCCACCGGGCGCCTGGACGAGGCCGCCGCGCTCGCGCGCTCACGCCCCGTCGACCTCTTCCTGACGATGCAGGAGGAGCTCCTCTGCGACGCGCTCCGCGTGCACGCCGGCGATCGCCTGCCCGAGGGAGAGCGCGAGCGCGTGGAGCTCGAGGTCGGCGAGGAGCCTCGCGGTGGCTTCCTCGCGCGCGTGGCGCCGTCGCTCCACGCCGAGCTCCCGCGGCGCGGCGCGCGCGTGACCCTCGCCGAGGAGCCGCCGCCCTCGAGCGGCCTCTCCGACGACGACGAGGTCGCGGAGTCGGAGCCTCCGGGGCGCGCAGAGACGCGGTGAGCGCGGCGACGCCTCAGCCGAAGCGGCCTGTGATGTACTCCTCGGTGCGCGGGTCGTCGGGCCGCGTGAAGATGACGTCGGCCAGGCCGTATTCGACCACCTCGCCCAGGTAGAAGAACGCCGTGTAGTCGGACACGCGCGCGGCCTGCTGCATCGAGTGGGTCACGATGACGATCGTGTAGCGGTCGCTGAGCTCGTGGATGAGCTCCTCGATGCGCGCCGTGGCGATCGGATCGAGCGACGAGCACGGCTCGTCCATGAGGATGACCTCGGGCTCGAGCGCGAGGCACCGCGCGATGCAGAGCCGCTGCTGCTGCCCACCCGAGAGGCTGCCCGCGGTCCTCCCGAGCCCGTCCTTCACCTCCGCCCACAGCGCCGCTTGGCTGAGCGCAGCCTCGACCACCGAGTCGGCGTTGGCCGGCCGGATGCCGTTCAAGCGGAGCCCCGAGAGCACGTTGTCGCGCACGGACATGTCCGGGAAAGGATTGGGTTTTTGGAAGACCATGCCCACCCGCCGGCGCACGCTCACCGGGTCGACGTCGGGCCCGTAGATGCTCACGCCGTCGAGCAGCACCTCGCCCGTCCGCGTGGCGCCTGGCACGACCTCGTGCATGCGGTTCAAGCACCGGATGAACGTGGACTTGCCGCAGCCCGAGGGCCCGATCACGGCGGTGACGCGGTGCTCGACGATCGGCATGGTCACGCGCTTCAGCGCGACCGCCTCGCGGAACGCCGCGCCGAGCGCCACCGCCTGCATCTTGGCCGGCCGCTTCGGGGGAGGTGCGCTCGAGTGGCTCATGGAGACCCCGGCTCGTCGCGCCTGAGACGAGGCTGGGAGACGAGGCGCGCGACGACGTGGAACGAGAGGACGACGGCGACGAGCGCCAGCGCGGCGCTCCACGCGCGGTCGCCGCCGGCGGCCTCGCCGGAGGCGGTGTACACCGACACGGAGAGCGCGCGGACAGGCGCGGTCGTCCCGAGCAGCAGCAGCGGCGCGGTCTCCCCCGCGGCCCGCCCGCCGGCGACCAAGGCGCCCGTGGCGACGCCCCGCGCCGCGCTCGGCAGCACGACCCGCGCGATGACCTGGAACCGCGTGGCCCCGAGCGCGAGCGCCGCCTCGTGAATCGCCGCGAGCACGAAGCCGACGGCAGCCCCGGCGCCGGGGCTCTCGCCACCCGCGCCGGCGTCGCGTCGCGGCTGACTTTCGAAATCGCGGACGCAACGCCGACCAGCGATCGCGTCGAGGCGGCGCCGGTGGCCGAATTC
>DAORJJ010000880.1:0-2086 GCA_035439005.1 Polyangiaceae bacterium
CGGCGAGCACGAGGCGCTCGCCTCGATCGTGAGGGCGACCTGCCTCACGGCCGCAGGCGATGAGGTGGCCGCGAAGGCCGCGCTCGACGACGCCTACGAGCGCGCGCGCGCCGACGGGAAGCGCGAGTTCGCGTGCCGGGCGCTCGAGGCGCGCGGCGAGCTCGCCGCGTCGCAGGGCAGCACGGCCACCGCGAGGCGCGACACCGAGGCGGCGCTCGCCATGCTCGAGGAGGTCGCCGCGAAGCTCCCGCGGGACCTCCGCGAGGTGTTCTGGGACGCCCCTGGGAGGCGGGCGCTCCGCGCGGCCGTGGCCACCACTCTGACGACCGCCGCGGGTCGCTCGTCGCACTCGTCGCCCCCGTCCCTCGGGCGCACCACGCGCGCCGCGGGGATCGGCGGGCTGCCCGACTCCGACAGGCTCTCCCGCATCTTCGAGATCACCCGCGACCTGGCGCGCGAGAAGGAGCTCGGCCCGCTGCTCGAGCGCGTGGTCGATCACGCGATCGCGCTCGTGGGCGCCGAGCGCGGGTTCGTGCTCCTCGTCGACGAGGACGGCAAGTTGGTCGCGCAGACCGTGCGCGGCCAGCGCGCCGAGGAGGGGCACGCGAGGTTCTCGCGGAGCGTGGCCGAGAAGGTCCTGGCGGAGGGCGAGCCCGTGATCGCGGCGAGCGCCCGCGACGACGAGCGCCTCGCGCAGGCCGTGAGCGTCCACCAGCTCATGATCCAGTCGATCGCGTGCGTGCCCATTCGTGGCCCGCAGCTCGCGAAGGCGGCGATCGGAGCGCTCTACCTCGAGACGCGCCTCCGGCCCGGCTTGCGCTTTCGAGAAGAGCTCCCGACCCTGTCGGCGTTCGCCGATCAGGCGGCCATCGCGATCGAGAACGCGCGGCTCATCGCCGAGAACCGGCAGCGCGCGAACGAGCTCGCGATCGCGAACGAGGAGCTGCAGCGCGCGCGTGTGCGGCTCGAGGAGTCGCTGGGCAGGCGCACCGAGCAGCTCGCCGCGACGAGGCGTGATCTCAAGCTCGTGCGCGCCGAGCTGAAGAGCCACTTCGGCTACGCCGGCATCGTGGGGACGAGCGCGCCGATGCGCAGGCTCTACGCCATCCTCGAGCGCGTGAAGGACACGGACGTGCCCGTGCTCGTCACCGGCGAGAGCGGCACGGGCAAGGAGGTGGTCGCGCGCGCCATCCACCAGGTCTCTGCTCGCGCGAAGAACGTGTTCACGGGCGTGAACTGCGGCGCCATCCCTGGCAACCTCCTGGAGAGCGAGCTCTTCGGGCACGTGCGCGGCTCGTTCACGGGCGCCGATCGCGAGCGGAAGGGCCTCTTCCGCGAGGCGGAGGGAGGCACCATCCTGCTCGACGAGATCGGCGAGATGCCCCACAAGATGCAGGCGGGGCTCTTGCGCGTGCTTCAGGAGAAGACCGTCCGCCCGGTCGGCGGCACCACCGAGGAGCCGGTGAACGTCCGCGTGATCGCGGCCACCAACCGGGACCTCGAGCAGATGGTGCGGGAGGGGACCTTCCGCGAGGACCTCTACTACCGCCTCCACGTCATCACGATCGAGATCCCCCCGCTGCGAGGCAGGCTCGATGATCTGCCGGCCCTCGTCGACCACTTCCTCGGGATCTTCGCGGCGCGGCACCGACGTGAGCGGAAGATCGTGAGCCGCGCGGCGATGAAGAAGCTCGGCGGGTACGACTGGCCCGGCAACGTTCGCCAGCTCGAGCACGTGCTCCTGAACGCTTGGCTGATGAGCGACGAGACCGAGATGGGCCCCGACGACTTCTCGCTGCCCCAGGCCGCGGCGGAGCCGCGGGCACCCGGCGCGCCCGCTCGGCCGCGCACGCCGGGCGAGTTCCGGCTGTCGGAGAAGGAGCGCATCCTCGACGCCCTCGGCCGCGCGGGCTGGAACCGCATGCAGGCCGCCAAGCTGGCCGGCATCCCGCGGCGCACCTTCTATCGCCGGCTGAAGGAGTACGGGATCCTCGAGACCGAGGGCGGCGAGGCCGAGGGCGCGGCGTCCGACTAGTACCTCGACACTGTGGAGTCGATCGATTGGGGCAGGAGCCGAGGGAGCTCG
>DAORJJ010000881.1:0-2072 GCA_035439005.1 Polyangiaceae bacterium
CGAGGCCTACCGTGTGCGAGCTCGAGTCGACGAGGCGGCTCTGCTCGGGCAGCGCGTCGACGCTCGCGCGGTCGTCGACGTAGCGCGTGGCGCGGAGCCTCGCCTCGGGCAAGAGGGCGCTCTTCCGCGCGCGCGACGCGAGGTCGTCGAGGCGCGCGTGGCCGTCCTCGACGCCGGCCGCGCGGAGGGCGGCGCGCGCCACCGCGCGCGCGAGGAGCGGCGAGGGCGGCGGCAGCTCCCCTGGCGAGGGCGCCGGGTTCCCGGGCGCGATCCCCACATCCGTGTAGAGTGCACGCTGTGGGCTGGGCGCGCGCGGCCGCCCCTCGAGGAGCGCGTCGAGAGGCAGACCGAGCACCACATAGGCCGCCTGCTCCTCGGAGGAGGGCGCGCGTCGCAGCGAGCCCGCGAGGGCGACGTAGAGCCCGGCGCCGCGGCGCCCGAGCGCGCCCGGCCGCCCGGGCACGGGATCGAACGCGTCGAGATCGCCGTCCGCGAACGTGTCCTCGGGGGGGCGCTGCCACGGCTCCGCGTGCGCCTCGCTCGCCGCCACCACGCAGGTGACGGTCGCCAGAAGCTGCGCGACGCGGCGCGCGCGGGTGACTCGTGGTGGGCCCAATCGGTGTGAAGCGCAGCGCTGGAGCATGCGGCCCCTCTTTCACCAACCGTGCCGCCGCGCTCGGCCGGAAAAACGCGCGCCCGCCCCCGCGCGCGCGCCGTCCCGGACAGGACGCCCGGGTGTCCCGGACGGTGCGCAATGTCGCCCCCGCCGCGGTCGTCGTGGTAGAACCGACGTTCTGGAGCGCGCGTGGCACTGAGACCCGGGGACATCGTCGGCGGCAAATTCCGCGTGGACCGTGTCCTCGGCGAGGGCGGCATGGGCATCGTGGTGGCCGCGACGCACCTGCAGCTCGGCCAGACCGTCGCGCTCAAGTGCATGCGCCCGGAGGTCATCAGCCCCTCGTACACGAAGCGCTTCATGCGCGAGGCGCGCGCGTCGGTGAAGCTGAAGAGCCAGCACGCGGCCCGCGTGATCGACGTCGGCGCGTTCGACGACGGCGCGCCGTACATCGTCATGGAGTACCTCGACGGCACCGACCTCGCCGACCTGCTCAAGCAGCGCGGGCGGCTCCCCGTGAGCGAGGCGGTCGAGTACATCCTCCAGGCGTGCGAGGCGATCGGCGAGGCGCACTCCCACGGCATCGTGCACCGCGACATCAAGCCCGCGAACCTCTTCCTCGCCCAGGGGCCTGGCGGGGCGCCGACCATCAAGGTGCTCGATTTCGGCGTGTCGAAGCTGCTCGACGTCGCCGCCCAGTCCGACGCGACGAACCCCGGCGGGCGCGTGCGCGGCGATCGTCCCCGGCCGCCCTCGCACGTCCAGGACAGCCTCGTCACGCGGGCGAGCGATCTCCTCGGCTCGCCCAGCTACATGGCGCCCGAGCAGGTGCTGAACGCGAGCGCGGCCGACACGCGCAGCGACATCTGGTCGCTCGGCGTCATCCTCTTCAAGCTCGTGTGCGGCCGCGGGCCGTTCACCGCGGAGTCGCTGGGCGAGCTCGTGCAGCAGGTGATGAAAGAGCGTATCCCCACCGTGGGCGAGCTGCTCCCCGACTGCCCGCCGGGCTTCAGCGACGTCGTCGCCAAGTGCCTCGCGCGCGATCGGTTGAAGCGGTTCAACGACGTCCCCGAGCTCGCCCGCGCCCTCGCGCCGTACGCCCCGCAGGCGAACGTCCCCTCGCTCGAGCGGGCCGCGATCCTCGGCGCGGGCTTCAGCTACGCGCCCTCCGCGCCCCGCGCGATGCCGCAGACGCCGCACAGCGCGACGCCCCTCGGCGTGGCCGGCGCGCAGCTCCCCGCCATCCCTCCGCCGCGCGCCCCTATGCCCTCCTACGGGAGCCTCGCGAGCGGCGCGCCGCCGGCGCACGCGCCCCCGGCGCAGCTCGCGGCCCGCCCGCCGGAGGCGCCGCGGTACGGGCTGGTCATCGCGACGGGGGTCCTCGCCGTGCTCGCCTTCTTCGCGGCGGCGTGGCTCGCGATGCGGCCGGTGGGCCCTCCAGCGCCGGCGCCGGCCC
>DAORJJ010000882.1:0-2072 GCA_035439005.1 Polyangiaceae bacterium
GACCTCTCGGCCCGCCTCGAAGAAGGCGACCACGCGCTCACCGCCGCCGACGTGGTGCGGATGGCGATCGAGCACTCGCCGCGCGTCGAGGTCGCGCACGAAGAGCTCGTGCGCCCCGCCCGCGGAGAGCGGCGCGCCCGAGCCCTCCCGCGACGCCGGCGCGCCCTCCGACGCCGGCCCTGGCGCGGTGGACGCGGCCGACGCGGGCGCGCCCCCTCCGCCGCCCATGACGAGCCTCGGCGCGCTCGTGATCTTGGGGGACTCGATCAGCGATCGCGGCGGCCAGAGCCCCTTCTACTACGACCTGCTGCGCGCCGACCTCGGCGCGAAGTTCGGCGCGATCGCCTACCGGAGCGCGGCGCAGAGCGGCTCCAAGACCTCCGCGCTCGCCAGCCAGATCGACTCGCTCCCGCGCGCCCTCCCCGGCCCCGTCGCGGTGTGCGTCACGAGCGGGGGCAACGACATGAAGGCCACCCTGCCGCAGATCGTGCTCGGCGCGGACGGCGTGGCGCGAGCCCAGGTCGCGTCGAACGTGGGCGCGGCGCTCGACAAACTGCTCGCGCCTGGCCGCTTCGGGGCGGGCGTGCAGGTGCGCGTGTTCGAGGCCAACGTCTATGACGCGAGCGACGGGAGAGGCGATTTCGGCAGCCACGGCTGCGCCTTCGGGCAGGGGCTCCCGGCCTTCCCCACGGACGCCTATTTCGCGAACTGGAACGGCGACATCGCGCGCGCCGTGACCTCGCGTGGGCAGACCGCGGCGGACCTCCACGGCTGGTTCCGTGGTCACGGCTACGCGGGCGCGCCGAGCTGGTACGCGGCCGACTGCACGCACCCGAACGCGCTCGGGCACGATCAAGTGCGCCGGATGTTCTACCAGGCCATCACGGGCGCGGCGCTGCCTTAGCGGCGCGCGGCGCGCTCGCCCCGCGGAGCCCCGCCACGTGCTCGGCGCGCACGGCGAACACGAAGGGCACGCCCTCGCGAGCGCACAGGACGACCTCGCCCTCGGGCGCGGTCACCTGGCGGCCGAGGCGAAGCCGCGCGCGCTCGCCGTGGGCGCCCGGCGCGGGAGAGAGCGTCACCTCGATGTCGATCGGGTCTTCGCCCGCGTCGGCGCCGAGCTCGCCGGGCCGCGCGACGAAGAGCGGCCGCAAGCCCCCCACGAGGTCGACGAGAGAGGGGCCGCCGTCCGCTGGCCCGAGCGGCGCGACGAGCGCGCCGCCGCGACGCAGGACGACCGCGGAGACGCGGGCAGGGTCCACCGTGAAGAGCGCGCGCGACCCGAGCGACCGACGCGCGAGCACGACCAGGTCGGGCGGCGCCTCGAACACGGGGGCCTCCCCTCCGAGCGCGCCGAACACGGGCGACGTTGCGCCGGCGCCGAGCTCGATCATCACCTCGGGCGGGCCCGCGTCGTCCTCGAAGGAGAGGCGCGCCCCGCACGTCGCGGAGACCGGGTGGCGGGGGCTCCGCGCGTCGGCGACCCAGCGCTCGGCGCGCGCGCCGACCAGCGCGTTGGCGGCCGCGACCGCGAGCGCCGTGTCGACGGGGTGAGGGCCGGGCGGGACGAACCGGTACCCGCCGTCGCGGACCACCCGCTGCGAGCGCCCCTCGCAGAACAGCTCGTAGCCGCGGAGCGCGCGCGCGCGGGAGGCGGGCAGGAGCGCGAGCCCTCGGGTGAGCGAGCGCGGGGGCGACGCGAGGTCGCCCGCGGCGGGGTCGAGCTCGACGGCCCGGCCGTCGCCGCGGAGCGCCACCCCCTTGCCCTCGAGCCCCGCGGCCCGCGAGAAGCCGACCTCTTCGCTGATGCCTGCATAGTACAAGGTGACGACCGCGACGGGCTCGCCCGCCGCGGGCGTCGACGTGGGCGCCCCCTTCAGCGCGAGGAGGGCCGTGAGCCACCCGCTCACCGACTCGGACTCGGACGCGTCGAGATCGCGCGAGCCCGGCGCCCGCTCGCGGAAGCCCCCTCCCTTCCGCGCGAGGTCGAGCGGCTCCCCCGCCGCGCGCTTCACGACGATCTCCTCGACCTCGTCGGGGCGGGCGAAGAACACGGCGCGCTCCTCGTAGAT
>DAORJJ010000883.1:0-2061 GCA_035439005.1 Polyangiaceae bacterium
GATGACGCTGCCGGTTATCGCGATGCGCCGATCCGCCAGCTGGTGCCGATCAACCCCGCTGCGCTGCCCGAGCCCCTCCTCGAGCGACGCGCGCTCGCGGTCCACCTGGGCGGAGGCGTCGAGGGCGTCGAGGCGGGCCGCGCGCGCGCGCGCCTCGGCCTTCGCGGCGCTCACCACGTCTCTCGCGGTCTCGGCCCACCGCCGCGCGAGGCCGTCACACAGGCGCGCGCGCGCCTCGTCGCGCACCTCGCGGAGGCGGTCGGCGCGGGCGAGGGCCTCATGGGCACGGGCGAGCGGCTCCTTCGCGAGCTCGGCAGAGGCCGCCGAACCCTCGACCTCGCGCATCGCGCTGAGCGCCAGCGCGCGATCGTCGTCCATCGCGAGCGCGTGGGCGCCCGCCGCGGCGACGAGGGCGAGCCCGGCGCCGAGCGCCGCCAGTCGCCGAAGGGCCCAAAACGAGCGACGCGCCGCCATGCCACTCCGTACTTCCCAGCGCACCGGTCCGTCAAGCGCGGCGCGAAGGGGCGGCGACTTGACCCCCCGGGCGATGCCGTCGATACTCTATTTCGCGGTGAATTGCCCATCGGACACGGCGCGGTGTGAACAGACCGGTGGCGGGCGCTTCCCTCGCGTCGCGACGCCGCCTCCGGCGCGCGCCCTGCGGGAGCCCGAGCCGTGAGCGAGCCGGCACAGAAGAGCGACGTCCCCGAGGCCTCGCCCTCGATTTCGTTCGGGAAATACCAGCTCTTCGCGAGCCTCGGCCGGGGAGGCATGGCCGACGTCTTCTTGTCCGTCGCGCGCGGGCCGATGGGCTTCAACAAGCTCGCGGTGGTCAAGCGCCTGCGCAGCGCGCTCGCCGAGGAGCGCGCCTTCCTCGACATGTTCCTGGACGAGGCGCGGCTCGCGGCGCGCCTGAACCACCCCAACATCGTGCACACTTACGAGGTAGGCGAGCACAACCGCGCGTACTTCATCGCGATGGAGTACCTCGAGGGCCAGAGCCTGAACAAGGTCATCCGTGAGTCCCTGAAGCGGAAGGATCCCCTCCCCGAGGGCTTCTGCGCGCGCGTGGTGGCGGACGCCCTCAACGGCCTCGACCACGCCCACAAGCTGAAGGACTACGACGGCTCTCCCCTCTCGATCATCCACCGCGACGTCAGCCCGCACAACATCTTCGTCACCTACGACGGGCACACCAAGGTGGTCGATTTCGGCATCGCCAAGGCCGCGCTGTCGTCGACCCAGACCGAGGTCGGCGTCCTCAAGGGCAAGGTGGCCTACATGGCGCCCGAGCACGCGATGGGCGGCGCGATTGACCAGCGCGCGGACGTCTTCGCGATGGGCATCGTCCTCTGGGAGATGCTCGCGGGCGAGCGCCTCATGAGCGGCGACAGCGCGGCCAACACGCTCCACAAGCTCCTGAACGTCCCCATCCCGCGCGTCTCCGAGCGGCGCAGCGTCGACGTGGAGCTCGACGCCATCGTGGCGCGCGCGCTCGAAAAAAAGCCGGACGACCGCTGGGCGAGCGCGGGCGACATGCGCGACGCCCTCGAGGCGTTCCTCGCGCGCGCGCCTCACCGCCACGAAGACGTCGGGCGTCGCGTCGCCACGATGTTCGCGCGGGTCCGCGAAGAGGCGCAGCGGCAGGTGCAGAAGCACATGGCCGTGCTCACCGCGGCGAGCAGCACGCAAGAGGTCCAGGCCCTCACCCTCGAGTCGCTCCGGCGCATGGAGAGGTCCGGCGCGAACGTGAGCGGCCACTTGCTGCGGCTCAACGAGAGCGGCAGCGGGATGGTGTCGAGCGCGCTCGCGTTCTCTGGCGGGGGCGGGACCTTCCCGACCGGACCTGCGCCGCCCGCCGCCCCGCCTTCGCTCGCGCCGCCCGCGCGGACCAGCCCGCTGCCGTGGGCGCTCGCGCTCGCGCTGCTCGGCGTGGTCGCGGTCCTCGCGGTGATCGTCGCGTTCCGCGCGGGGAGCCAGCGCCACGAGGAGCCGCGCGGGGAGCCGAGCGCGCGCCCGGAGCCCGTGGCGGTGCTCGCGGCCGCGAGCGCGTCGACCGCG
>DAORJJ010000884.1:0-2051 GCA_035439005.1 Polyangiaceae bacterium
CGTCGTGAGCTACGCCGCGGCGTGCGAGCCGGGCCGGCGGCTCCCGGTGGAGCGCCTCGCGTCGCGGGCCTCGGACGACACGCTGGTGCTCGACGCCTCGACGCAGGAGCACCTCGAGCTCGTGCGCTCGACCGACGGGGAGGCCCGCGGCTCCCTCCTCGCGGAGCTCGACGAGACCAAGACCGCGATGGGCGCGCGCCTCCTGCGCGCCCGCGTGCTCGCGCCGAGCGCGCACCTGCCTACCATCCGCGCGCGCCACGAGGGCGTGGAGCTCTTCGTCACGAACCCCGGCCTGCGCGCCGAGGTGCGCGCCCGGCTCGCGCGCGTGGCCGACCTCGAGCGCCTCGCCGTGCGCGTGCTCACTGGCCGCGCCCTCCCGCGAGACCTCGTGCTCTTGCGCCGCTCCCTCGCGGAGCTTCCATGTATTCTGCATGAAATGGAGCGGAGCGTCGCCACCGTGCGCGCGCTCGGCGGCGCGACCGGTGTGGCGCGAGCCCCGGGCGCGTGCGACGCCGCGAGGCAGCTGCTCGCGCGCGCGCTCGCTGACGAGCCGGGCGCCAAGGCGGGTGACGGGGACGTGCTGCGCGAGGGCTACGACGCGGAGCTCGACGAGGCGCGCGCGCTCGCCCAAGGCGGGCAGGGGCTCCTCGTCGAGCTCGAGGGGCGCCTCCGCGCCGAGACGCAGATTGGGAGCCTGAAGCTCCGCTACACGCGCGTGTTTGGCTGGTACATCGAGCTCACGAAGACCCACGTGGCGAAGGCGCCTCGGTCCTGGCGGCGCAAGCAGACCGTCGCGACCGGCGAGCGCTACACGTGCGACGAGCTCGACGAGCTCTCCGACAAGGTCGCGCACGCCACCTCGCGCGTCACCTCGCGAGAGACCGAGCTCTTCGCCGAGCTGCTCGCGTCGCTCGCGGCCCACGACGCCGAGCTCCGCGACGCCGCGCGAACGCTCGCCGAGTGGGACGTCTCGGCGGCCCTCGCCGAGGTCGCCCACGCGCGCGACTACGTGCGCCCGATCGTCGACGACGGCCTCGCGCTCGCGGTCGTCGATGGGCGGCACCCGGTGGTCGAGCGCCTCGCCGCCGCGGGCGCCTTCGTCCCGAACGACGTGTCGCTCGACGCCGCCGAGGACGCCACCGACGCGCGCCTGTGGCTCGTCAGCGGGCCCAACATGGCGGGGAAATCGACCTTCATGCGCCAGGTAGCGCTCGCCGTCATCCTCGCGCAGCTAGGGTCGTTCGTGCCCGCGGCGTCGGCGCGGGTGGGCCTCGTCGATCGCGTCCTCACCCGCGTCGGCGCGAGCGACAACCTCTCGAAGGGCGAGAGCACGTTCATGGTCGAGATGAAGGAGACCGCGAACGTGCTGCTCCGCGCGACCCGCCGCTCGCTCGTCATCCTCGACGAGATCGGGCGCGGCACGAGCACCTACGACGGGCTCTCCATCGCGTGGGCCGTGGCCGAGCACCTCGCCGAGGTCGTGCGTTGCCGCGCCCTCTTCGCGACGCACTACCACGAGCTCACCGCCTTGGGCGAAGGCCAGCCCGGGTGCGCGAACCGGTCGGTGTCGGCGCGCGAGCACGACGGAGACATCGTCTTCTTCCACAAGGTCGGCGAGGGCGCGGCGTCGCGCAGCTACGGCGTCGCCTGCGCGCGGCTCGCCGGCCTGCCCGAGGTCGTGCTGCTGCGCGCGCGCGCCATCTTGGACGGCCTCGAGACTCGCGGCGAGGCGCCGAAGGCCGCGGGCTCGCCGGCGCGTTCGGGCGCGGCGTCGCGCGCCGAGCTCCTCCCCGCGGGGCAGGCCGCCGAGGACCCCGGGATCGAGCAGCTCGGCCTCTTCGCGTCGCGCGCGGCGCCGGCGGGCGCGGCGAGGTCGCCCGCGGCGTCCGGCCCGATGGCCCCGCCGTCGCGCTCCCTCGACGCGCTCCGCCCCACCTCCTCCGAGGGGGACCTCGCCTCCGCGGTGCGCTTCGCCGCCGACCGGCTTCGCCCGCTCCCCGGGCCTCGCCGCCTGCTGGTGGTCACCGACGGATCGCTCGCCCGGGGCGGCG
>DAORJJ010000885.1:0-2050 GCA_035439005.1 Polyangiaceae bacterium
CCCTTTGACCCTCGCCCCCGCCCGCCCGTGCGCCCCGCCCTCGCTCCGCCCCGCGCGCGGGCTCCGGCTCGGCGCCGCCCTCGGTCTGCTCGCCGTCCTCGCCGCCTCGAGCGGCTGCGCAGACGCCCCCCCGCCTCGCCCGCCAGAGCTCGGGCCTCCACGGAAGGAGGCGGCGCAGCACCAGATCTTCTCCCCGAAGGTGGAGGGCTCGGTGCGCGAGCTCGCCGAGCGCGGCGAGCGTGCGCTCCTCGCGCAGCGCTGGCGCGAGGCCGCCGATGTCTACGAGGCGCTCGTGGGCGCCGAGCCCACGGCCAAGGACGCACCGGCGTGGCTCGCCTCGCTAGGCGCGGCCTACGAGGGGCTCGGAGAGCTCGAGCGCGCGCGCGCCACCTACCGGCGCCTCGTCGCGGCCTTCCCGGGCGACACCCACGTGCGCGGCGCACACATGCGCGAGGCGTCGCTCGACGCCTACCTCGACGACTGGAAGGCGCTCGGCGAGCTCGGCGACGCGCTCCTCGCGTCCGCGAGGCCTGGCGAAGACGCGATCGACCGCATGCTCGGCCTCGGCGCCCGGGCGCTCCGCACCGTGCAGACGGGCGACGACGTCGCGGCGCTCCGCGACGTCAACGAGGGGCTCGAGCTCATGGAGTCGCTCCACTACGGCGCCTCGGGCAGGCTGCCGGTGCCCGCCGCCGCGCTCCGCTTCGCGCTCGCGGAGGTGCGGCGGGTGCGCTCGGAGAAGATCGCGCTGCAGCCCGTGACCGACGACTTCCTCGTGAAGATGGAGCTGCGGTGCCAGGGGCTGCTCGACGCCCAGAGCGCGTACGCGGACGCCATCCGGAGCGTCGACCCCGTCTGGGCCAAGATGAGCGGCGTGCGCGTCGGCGAGATGTACCGCAGGCTGCACGGCGAGCTCATGGCCGTGCCGCCCGATCGCGCGAAGTCGGAGAGCGACCGCAACCTCTTCTACGCGATCATGCACGTGCGCTACCGCGCGCTCGTCGAGAAGGGCATGGAGATGATGACCCGCACGATCGACTTCGCGAAGAAGTCGGACGACGAGTCGGTGTGGGTCACCCGCGCCCGCGAGGCGAAGCAGCAGATGCAGCGCTCGCTCGACGAGGAGAAGGCCCAGCTCGCCAAGCTGCCCTACACGGAGGCCGAGGTCGAGCGCACCCTCGAGATGATGCGCGAGCGCGCCCTCGCCCGGGCCCAGGGCAAGCCCGTGCCACCCCTCAAGCTCCCGCGCGGCAAGTAGCTCGCCCCGCCGGGGCTTGACACAGCCCCACACCCGGGGTATGTCGCGCATCCCTTCACGGCGAAGGTGCGTCCACGAGGCAGGTGACCCGACCCAAGGGTGCCTGCCCGAGGCCGCAGCGGCGCCGGCGGGGGGGATCGCACGCCGATGGCTTGCGTCGTCTCCGAAGCTGAGGTACCAACGCCGCCTCAACGCTGGCGTAGCTCAATTGGCAGAGCACCGGTTTTGTAAACCGGCGGTTAGGGGTTCAACTCCCCTCGCTAGCTCGGTCGAGCATCTCGTTTCTTTGAAATCTCGTTCGTGCATTCCGGAGGGTTACCCGAGTGGCCAAAGGGAGCAGACTGTAAATCTGCCGGTTTTACCTTCGATGGTTCGAATCCATCACCCTCCACAGCGCATCGACTCCGTTCACTTTGCTTCGCTTCCTCGCCGGTCCGAACCGGCGCTCGCTCGTCTCGCGGGTGTAGCTCAGTTGGTAGAGCTTCAGCCTTCCAAGCTGATTGTCGCCGGTTCGAACCCGGTCGCCCGCTCAGCGCTCCCTTCGTGGTCCTCGCTTCCGCTTCCTTTCGTGTCCCCAACACTGCCCACCTAGCTCAGTGGTAGAGCACTTCCTTGGTAAGGAAGAGGTCACGGGTTCAAGCCCCGTGGTGGGCTCGGCGAACTCCCTGGTTCGAGCCGAGGTTCGGCAAACCGCTTCCACTTTCATCCGCGCCCTTCGCGAGTTTTCAGGAGCTTTCCATGGCGAAAGAGAAATTCAACCGCAGCAAGCCCCACGTGAACGTCGGCACGATC
>DAORJJ010000886.1:0-2050 GCA_035439005.1 Polyangiaceae bacterium
GCCCGCCGGTGCGGGCGCGGCGCGAGCGCGGGTCGACGGCCTCGAGGGTCGCGAGGATCCCGGCGGCGCCCCGCCCGCCGACGAGCAGGGTCTCGCCCGAGGCGAGGCGCACGGCGCCATGCTCGGCGCGCGCGTCGTTCAGCGGGATCTTCTCCGCGGCGAAGTCGCCTCCGGCGAGGTACACCTCCGCGGTGGCGAGCGGCGCCTTCGAACCGGGCTCGGCGCCGCCGGCGACCAGCGCGCCGACGTCGCCGGTGAACGCGCCCACGCCGGCGGCGGCGTCGAAAGGCGTGACCGTAGGCGAGAGGCGACGCGCCCCGAGCCCTACCGCGAGCGCCGTGAGCGTGCCCCGCGCGAGGTCGGCCACGTAGGTGCGCGGCACCTGACCGCGGGTGGTCATGCCCCCCGCGACGAGCACGTGGGTCTCGTCGAGCGCGGCCAGCGCGCTCTCGACGCGGCGCTCGAGCGTGGTCGTGAAGGGGCACGCGGCGCCGCGGGGCAGCAGGAGGAGGTCGACGGGGCCGCTCGGCGGCACCGCGCCCACGCCGACCCACGCCGCGGCGGGGCTAGGCTGCGTGACGTCCGCGACGAGCACCCGCGCGTCGGCGGAGATGGCGTCGAGCGAGGCGGCGGGATCGCGCAGGAAGAACGAGCCGAGCTGGGGCGTCGCGGGCTCGAAGTCGCCCCACGCCACCACCACCGAGTAGGCCCGCTCGGCCGACGCCGGACACGCCGCGAGCGTGTTGAAGCGCACGGGCCGCTCGTCGACCACGGGCTCCGGGCGACACGCGAGCCCGCTCAGGGCGAGGACCAGCGCGATCGAGGTCAGCGTGGTCGAGCGGCGCACCATCGCGCACAGCCTACCCGACCCCACCGGGCCGCACGCGACTCCCGACGCGCGACGTCGCCCGCGCGGCGCGGCGGCCGGGCGCGAGGTGCGGTACGCTCGGGGGCGCGCGCCGTCGCCCGCACACCGCTCACCTTCTATGTATCCGCAATCGTTCGGAAAATACATCCTCGAGCGGGAGCTTGCCCGCGGCGGAATGGCGCGCGTGCTGCTCGCGACGCTGCGCGGCGCCGGCGGGTTCGAGAAGCGGCTCGTGGTCAAGCAGATCCGCGACGAGTGGGCGCACGACGTCGAGTTCGTGCGGCGGTTCGTGGCGGAGGCGAAGACCACGGTCGCCCTCAGCCACCCGAACATCGTGCCGGTGTACGAGCTCGGCGTGGAGCAGGGCGTCTACTTCATCGCGATGGAGCTCGTGAGCGGGGTCAGCGTCGCCGAGCTGCTCGAGGCCGATCGAGTGGCCGCCGGTCACGCCGTCGGGCTCTCCGCCGACGAGGGCGCCCACGTCGGCGTCGAGCTGTGCCGCGCGCTCGACTACGCGCACCGCCGCATGAGCGTCGTGCACCGCGATCTCACGCCGCGCAACGTGATGCTCGACGAGGAGGGTCAGGTGCGGCTCATCGACTTCGGGATCGCCGCGCCCGCGCGCGCGGCGGGGCACGAGGTGCTCGGCTCGCCCGGGCACATGCCGCCCGAGCAGCTCGAGGGGGGCGAGCTCGGGCCCGCGACCGACGTGTTCGCGCTCGCGGCGCTGCTCTTGGAGACCTGGTCGGGCGCGGCCCCCTTCCGACGCGCCACCGCGGAGGCGTCCGTCGCCGCGATGCACGCCCCGCACCCGCGCCCCAGCGACGCGCACCCCGAGCTCGCGCCGCTGGACGCGATCGTCGCGAGGTGCCTGCGGCTCGACCCGCGCGAGCGACCGCAGGAGGTGGACGAGCTCGGCCGCGCGCTCCGCGCGTTCCTGAAAGAGCGCGAGACCGAGGAACTCACCCGGCGCCTCGGCGAGCGCGTGCGCGAGGCCCGCAGCGCGGGCGCTCCGCCTCCCGAGTCGGGCGGGCCACCCTCCACCCGCAAGCTCGACGACGAGGGTGAGGCGCCCGCGGTCACGCGGACGTTCGCGGCGCGCGAGCACGACGAGCCCGCCGCCGACGCGCCCTCCACGCGCCGGCTCGACAGCCCGCCACCGCCGCCGCCCATCGAGCCTGG
>DAORJJ010000887.1:0-2049 GCA_035439005.1 Polyangiaceae bacterium
AAGGCGGGAGGGGGCAGGCATGGCGGCGGCAGTCTAGCGAGTCGCCCGACAGGGTTGAACAAAAGCGGCGAATGGGGCGCGACGCGCGGCGCAGGTGGACCCGAACCGCTCGGGAGAATCGGCCGTGGTGGGCTTGACGAGCTTTCAGAGTGATATCATTCTGAAAGCATGAAAACCGTGCCCCTCAAAGAGAAGCTCCATGACACCGCTCCTGGCGGGGTCGTCCTGCTCGCGCTGCTCGCCACCATGGCGGGGTTGCCGATGGCGCTCGCCAAGCTCGACGCCCTCCGCGGGCAGGAGGCCGTCGGCGCGCTGGTCGTGTTCGTCGAGCTCGCGTGCATGCTCGCGCTGTCCGGTCTCTTCGTCGTGAACCCGAACGAGGGGCGCGTGCTCCAGCTCTTCGGGCGCTACGTCGGCACCGCGCGCGAGCCGGGCCTGCGCTGGGCGAGCCCGTTCTTCACGAAGCGCGCGGTGTCGCTGCGCCTGCGCAGCTTCGAGAGCGCGAAGCTCAAGGTGAACGACCTCGACGGCAACCCCATCGAGATCGCCGCCATCATCGCCTGGAAGGTCGTCGACACCGCGGAGGCGTGCTTCCAGGTCGACGACTACCAGGCGTTCGTCGCGGTGCAGGCGGAGTCGGCCGTGCGGAACCTCGCGACCAGCTACTCGTACGACGCCCACGATGACGCGAAGCCCTCGCTCCGGAGTCACACGGAGACCATCGCCGACGAGCTGAAGCGCGAGATCGACGCGCGCCTGGTGACCGCGGGCGTCGAGGTCGTCGAGGCGCGCATCAGCCACCTCGCGTACGCCCCGGAGATCGCGCAGGCGATGCTCCAACGGCAGCAGGCCGGCGCGATCATCGCGGCGCGCGCGCTCATCGTGGAGGGCGCGGTGGGCATGGTGGAGATGGCGCTCGCCAAGCTCGCCGAGAAGCAGGTCGTGACGCTCGACGAGGAGCGCAAGGCCCAGATGGTGTCGAACCTGCTCGTGGTGCTCTGCGGCGAGCGGGCCACCCAGCCGGTCGTCAACACCGGCACCATCTACTCCTGACGTGGCCGAGCGAAAGGCGTTCCTGCTCCGGATCGATCCGGCGGTGCTCGAGGCGCTCCAGCGGTGGGCGAACGACGATCTGCGCAGCCTCAACGGGCAGATCGAGTTCGTCCTCCGCGGGGCCCTCGCCGCCGCCGGCCGCGCGCCGCGGGCGGGACCGAAGAAGCCACCGTCGAAGGAGTGACCCGTCGACCCTTCCAGCGCGCGGTCGAGTGGAGGGCTTGACTCAGGTGGGCCCGCAGGGGCCCGCGCTGAGCAGGACCTTGCGGTGCGAGATGAGCGCGAGGTCCGAGACCCCGAGCCCCGCCGCGCCCGCCATGAGCACGTGCTGCGGCTGGCGCTCGTTGTAGGCCTCGGCGCCGCCGGGGTTGGTGAGCGCGATGCCGGTGCTCGCCAGCGCCGGGAGCCCGGCCTTCGCGCGCTGCTCGTCGAGCAGCTTCCACCCCACGCGGTCGAGCGCGACCGGATCGGTCGCGAAGAAGAGCGACGCGCCCACGAACGTGCGGAACGTGACGCCGTCGGGCGCCGGGCCGCCATCGAAGCACGCGATGAGCGCGTCGGCGATGTGGAGCACCACCTTCGACCGGAGCGCGGGGATGGCCGCCACCGCCGGCACGAAGTCCTTCGTCCAGTTGTCGGGCGCCGAGTGGGTGCGCGCGACGTTGTTCACGCAGCCGTAGGTCATGTTCTTCAGCGCGCACGTGATGCCCGCCGACCCGTGGTCCTTCAGGGCGGGCACGTTGATCACCTTCGTGACCTCGCGGCTCACGATGTCGCAGAGGTGCGAGCGGCGCTTCACCGGGTTCGCCGGGTCGTCGCCCGGGTACACGCGCGGCAGGTCGACGAAGACGCTCGTGTCGTAGCCCGTGGTGACCGTCTGGTCGTTCGCGTAGGCCGGCGAGGCCGCCGCGAAGCGCACGCCGGCCGGCAGCGCGGCCGCGTAGCCGCACGCGTCGAGGTAGTCGCGGTAGCGGTCGAAGACGACGATCTTGTCGG
>DAORJJ010000888.1:0-2048 GCA_035439005.1 Polyangiaceae bacterium
CCGCCTCGTCCCGGCGCTCCCCCCCGCGGAGCGCGGGCGGCTCGAGCGTTACCTCGCGGTCGCCCTCGCGCACCTCGAGCGGCACGAGCTCGCGCACCTGCCCCTCGCGGCCACGCGCCCCGGCGGCGACGCGCTCGGCCTGTGCTCCGGCGCCGAGGCGCGCGCGCTCTTCTACGCGACGGTGGAGTGCGCGATCGTGCCCGGCCTCGAGCGGCTGGGCCTCGGAGCGGCTGCAGCGTGGGAGCGCCGCGCGCGCGCGGCGTGAGCGGGTCGGGCGGCGCGCCAACGAGCCGCGGGTAGGCCTGCGCGCCCGGGCGTGCGAGCATCGCGCGATGACCCCCGACGACGTCTGGACCTACTGGCTGGGACCCCTCGACGAGCACGGCGACGCCGACGCCGAGCACACGGCGCGGTGGTGGAAGAAGGACCCCGCCTTCGACGCCGAGCTCGCCCAGCGTTTCGGCGCGCTGCACGCCGAGATCGATCGCGGCGAGCGCGAAGGGTGGCGCGACGACCCCCGCGGGCTCGTGGCGTACGTCATCGTGCAAGACCAGCTCTCTCGAAACATGTTCCGGGGGACGGCCCGCATGTTCGCCTCCGACGCCCGCGCGCTCGACGCGGCCAAGGCGGGGATCGCCGGGGGGCTCCACCTCTCGCTGCCCTACGCGGCCGCGTCGTTCCTGCTGATGCCGACCATGCACTCGGAGTCCCTGGCCGACCAGGAGGCGTGCGTCGCCCTCTTCACCGCGCTCACCGAGGCCGCCCCGGAGCACCTCCGCGCCCGGCGCGAGCAGCACGTGGTCTACGCCGAGAAGCACCGCGCGATCGTCGCGCGGTTCGGCCGCTTCCCCCACCGCAACGCCCTCCTCGGCCGCGCGTCGACGCCCGAGGAGCTCGAGTTCTTGAGTCAGCCAGGCTCGTCGTTCTGAGCCGCCGCGTCGGGGCGCGAGTACGTGTAGTGTACATCTAGCTCCGCGAGGCGTGCGCGCGTGGTCCGGAGCGCGAGCTCGCCCACGTCGCCGCCCACGAAGCGACGCCCGTGCTTCGCGGCGACCGCGAGGGTCGTGCCGCTCCCCACGAACGGATCCACCACGAGGCCGCCGGGCGCGCTCGCGCCGCACACGATGCGCGCCAGGAGCTTCTCTGGCTTCTGCGTCGGGTAGCCCGTGCCCTCGGCGCGCAGCGGCGTGTTGGCGACCATCGCGGGGCAGTCGGTCCACACGCTGCCCACCGCGCGCCCCTCGTCCGCGTAGTAGCGGTAGGTCTTCGCGCCGACCGTGCGGTCGCGGTACGCCCGGCCCGCGTCGTCTTTGCGTGTAAAATGCATGGACAGGCTCGTGGTCGCGTAGGGCTCGCGGAGCTCGCGCGCCTTCGCGTTCCACACGTACGCGTCGCCCTTCTTCCAGACGAGCAGCGTCTGGTGGGCGCGTGGCAGGCCGGCGCGGGCCTTCGCGCCGTTGCCGGGCACCCAGATGATCTCGCCGGCGAACGCGCGCGCGCCCAGGGCGCCGAGCACGGCCGCGTGCGCGGCGTGGGTCGCGTGGTGGTCGAGGTGGAGCCACAGGGTTCCGCGAGGGGAGAGCGCGCGGTAGCCGAGCACGACCCGTGGCACGAGCCACGCGAGGTAGGCCTCGAGCGACGGCCAGCGATCGTCGTAGGCGAGGGGCCCGCGGGCGCGCTCTCGCGGAGGCGCTCGCCCGCGCCCGTCGCGCTCGCTGGGCGCCGCCTCGGGTCGCGCGGTGAAGGCCTTGTCGACCGCGAACGGGGGATCGAGGTACACGAGGTCGGCCGCCCCCTCCGGCACGGCGCCGAGGGTGTGGGCCGCGTCGGCGCGAAAGAGCCGGTTCACGGCGCCACCTCGCCTAGGGCTGCGCCCGAGGCGCGGGGTCGCCGTCGACCTTCGTTCGCCCCTCCGGGGCTCACTTCGAGGTTCATGGCGAGACCTCGCCTTCGGCTCGGGCCCGCCATCGACCTGCGTTCGCCCCTCCGGGGCTCACTTCGAGGTTCATGGCGAGACCTCGCCTTCGGCTCGGGCCCGCCATCGACCT
>DAORJJ010000889.1:0-2041 GCA_035439005.1 Polyangiaceae bacterium
CGCGATGCTGTTCCTGCCGGCGCTGAACCTGGCGCCGTATCTCACCTTCGGCCGGCTCCGCCCGCTGCAAAACGATCCCCTCTGCCGGGAGCCCCTCGGCAACGGGCCCTTCCGCCAAAAGGTGTACGACGCGTTCCTGAGCGTGATCAAGGACACCGCGCGCGAGGCGCTCGCGGCCCGACTTCACGCCGAACAGGCGCGGCTCCGCGAGGTCGACGACCGGGCCGAGCGAGGTGCCGGCGAGCAGGCACGCGACGAGGAGCGCCGCCGGGTCGTCGGGCGAGCCGGCGTGCACGAGGAACACCCGCGTGCACCGCTGCGCCAGCGCGGCGAGGCCGCCCGAGGGGCGCAAGGACTCGGCGCGCGCGACGAGCGCCCCGTCGCTGGCGGTGACACGACGCGCCTCGACCGCGACCGTGCCCGTGACGTCGGCGTGATGGACGAGGACGAACGCCAGATCGTGCTCCGGCGGGGGCCCCCGCTTCTCGGCGGAGAGCCCCACCTTGGCGTCGAGGAAGCGCGCGGCGTAGGGGCGCAGCGCGGCGAGGGAGAACGGCGACGGGGTCTCTTGGCCGAACACGAGGTAGCCGGCGATGGGCGCGGCGAGCGTCACGCCCGCCGCGAGGCACCCGGCGGGATCGAGGAGCGACGGATCGGGGAGCGGCACGGGGCGAGCCTACGCGCCCGCGCGCGCCGCCGAAAGTCGGGCGGGGCCAGGCTCGCTGGCGTAGAGAGGCGGCATGGAGCTCGGCCTCGTCGACACGCACTGCCACCTCGACCCGCAGTACCTCCCGGGGGGCTCCGACGACGTGCTCGCGCGCGCGCGGGCCGCCGGAGTGCGCGGCTTCGTGACGATCGGCGTCGGGAGCGACGCGTCGGCCGCGCGGGAGGCCGTGTCGCTGGCGGAGTCGCGCCCGGACGTCGCCGCGACGGTCGGCGTTCACCCGCACGACGCGACGTCGCTCGACGACGCGTTGTGCGCCGAGCTCGAGCAGCTCGCGAGGCGCCCGTCCGTCGTGGCGGTCGGCGAGATCGGCCTCGACTACCACTACGACCGCTCGCCTCGTGACGCCCAGCGCGCGACGTTCGCGCGGCTCATCGCGCTCGCGCGCGCCGTGGCCAAGCCCATCGTGGTGCACACGCGGTCGGCGCCGGCCGACACCCTCGACCTGCTGGAGGCCGAGGGCGCGCGCGACGTCGGCGGCATCATCCACTGCTTCAGCGAGGACCGCGCGTTCGCCGCCCGTGCGCTCGACCTCGGGTTCGATCTCTCGTTCTCGGGCATCGTCACCTTCAAGTCGGCCGCGAGCGTGCACGACGTGGCCGCGTGGGCCCCCGCCGACCGGGTGCTCGTCGAGACCGACAGCCCGTACCTGGCGCCGGTTCCATTTCGAGGAAAACCGTGTGAACCTGCGCACTTGGTGCATACCGCTCGCCGCGTCGCGGAGCTGCGGGGGCTCAGCATCGAGGCGCTCGCTCGGCTCACCACGGAGAACGCGGAGCGCCGCCTCCGGCGGGCCTTTCCCGCCGAAGGTGGCGTGCCACCAAAAGTCGGTTAGCGTTCAGAGAGTGACCACGCCGCGCCGCGCACCTGGGATACAGAGCGTGAGCGTCCTCCTGTCGCTGGCGGCGCACGCCGGGGCGGTCGCGCTGCTCTCTTGGGTGGCGATCCTCAGCCTGTCGCGGCGGGAGGTCGACCGCCGCGAGGCGCACGGCCGGCAGATCGAGGTCGGGGTGCTCGAGCTCACGCCCGCGCCGGAGGGGACGAAGCTCTCCGACGAGCGGGTCGATCCGCGCGGGGCGACGCCCACCCCGCGAGGTGGCGTCGCCGTCGCGCACGTCGACGACGGACGGGTCGGCGCCGGCGGAGAGAAGGCCGGAGAGCGCGCCGAGCACCTGGCGAACCAGGACGACCGCCTGCGGCGCACGACCGACCTGCCGAGCCACCTCGACGCGGACCAGTCGCCGCGCGTGGCGAGCGGCCTGAAGCGGCGCAGCCAGGAGGACCGGCGCTCGTCCCGCGAGCCGATGGAGCTCACGT
>DAORJJ010000890.1:0-2040 GCA_035439005.1 Polyangiaceae bacterium
CGGGGCGCTTCGCGGAAGCCGCCGAGGCCTACGGCCGGGCGAGCGGCGCGACGTCGGCCCCGCGCGGGAAGGAGCACGCGGCGCTCCTCGCCGCGCTCGAGCGCGCGCGCGCGAGCGACGTGGCGCGCGCCCTCGCCGAGCTCGACGCGCTCGCCAAGGCCTCGCCGCCCACCAGCGTCTCGGCCGAGGCCGAGTACAAGGCCGCGCGCCTTCGCCTCCGCACCGGCGCCGAGGCCCGCGGCCGAGCCGAGCTCGAGGCGTTCCTCACCCGCCACCCCGAGAGCCCGCTCGCGCTGCCGGCACTCGCACAAGTACTCAGAACCAAAGAAGAATCGTCGGGTGAGGCTGGGGCGCGCGCCCTCGTCGTCGGGCTCGCCTCGAAGGTGCCCGAGGGCACTCCGCTCGGGCAGCGCGTCGCCTACGAGCGCGCGCTCCGCACCGAGGGGCTCCCCGCCCGCCGCGACGCGCTGATCGCACTCGCGGACCGCTTCCCATACCCGCGCGGCTCGTACTGGGACGACGCGCTCTTCCGCGCGAGCGAGATCGAGGAAGAGCTCGGGCGACCGCGAGAGGCGATCGCGCTGCTCACGCGGCTGCTGGCCGAGCGCGAGACCTCCGACGTCATCGGCTCCTACCAGCGCCCGCGGTATACGCCCGCGAAGCTGCGGGTCGCCAAGCTCCAGGAGAAGCTCGGCGACCGCGAAGGCGCGCGCCGCACCTTGCACGAGCTCTACGGCACGTTTCGCAGCTCCGACCTCCGCGACGACGCCCTCTGGAACGAGGCCCGCCTCTTCCGCGAGGACCACCAGCCGGCGGAGGCCTGCGACCGCCTCAGGACCCTCGTTTCCGAGCTGCACGACTCGCGCTTCGTGCCCTGCGCGATCGCCGTGTGCCCAGAGATCGCGCGCCCGAAGGAGAGCCGCGCGCCGAAGACGTGCCACGCCTACCTGCTGCGCGGCGAGTCGGCCGCGGCGACCCCGCGCGACGCCACCGAGTAGCCGCGCGACGCCGCAGGAAAAACGAGGGGCGCCCGGAGGACCGGACGCCCCGATGGGCTCACGCCTCGCCGCGCGCGCTCACTTCTCTTCTTCGTCCTCGGACTCTTCCGCGTCGAGGTCGTCGTCGTCGTCGTCCTCGTCCTCGTCCTCGTCGTCGAACTCGTCGTCGTCCTCGTCCTCGTCTTTGTCGTCCGGATCGACGGCCGCCGACGCCTTCTTGTCGAACTTGATGTCGATGCCGACGTCGCCGAGCTGGGCGTCGACGAGTTCGAAGAGCTCGTCCACGTCGTCGCCCGACCACTCGTCGAGCATGTCCGTCAGGAACTCGAAGAAGTCCCCGCTGTCGAGCCGGCGCTCGATCTCCTCGACCTGCTCCTCCGTGAAGGCCTCGAGTATGTCTTCGCGCAGGGTCTCGGTGTCGCCCTCCTCGATCGCATCCTGCGCCGAGAGCCGAATTTGCCGTACCGCACGCTTGTCGAGAACGATCTCCATGCCGCTTTTCTCCGCCGCCTCGGTGGGCTGGGCGCTGCTTTACGCAATGCGCGCCTCGCATGTCAACAGGACCGCACCACGCGAGCGCGAGCGTGACGAGCACGCAGGGCGCGCGCCGCGCTTTTGTTGCACTCGCGCTGCGCTGGCGAGGGGCGCAGACAAAAAAAGACGCGCCGCTCGCGTCGACCGCGCTTGACGTTGGGGCGCTGCGTATTGTCCCATCGTGTCGCGTGATCTGCTCCCTCTGCAGTCGTAACAACGCCGCGCACCTCGTATTTTGCGAAGAGTGCGGCAACCGCCTGGCGAAGGTGGCGCCGCCGACGCCCCTGGTCGAGGCGAGCCCATCCCCGCCGCGCTGCGGGGTCTGCGGCACCGTCAACCCGGTCGGTGACCGGTACTGCATGGACTGCGGGCAGCCCCTCCCGCCGCTCGCATCGGCTCCCGCTGCGCACCAGGGCGCTCCGCCCGCTCCCCAGCCCGTCTACGTCGCGCCTCAGCCCGCCCCGGCCCCTCGGCCTTGGCCAAGGGCAGTGCGCCGGCCTGCGGCGCC
>DAORJJ010000891.1:0-2038 GCA_035439005.1 Polyangiaceae bacterium
AGCGGCGCGCCTTGCGCGGCTGCCGGCCTGGGCGCGGCGGCGCCGAGGGCCGCCACGGCCGTGAAGAGGGCACACGTCACCTGTCGACGCGCGCGGCGTCGCTGCTGGAATCCGGGGGGTTGCATGAGGGCTCCTGGCCGTGAGGCCGCTTACTCTTCCGCCTTCGCCGTGAGGATCGAGACGGTGCTCGCCCCGTGGGCGCGCGCCACGTCCATCGTGTGCACCGCGAGCCCGAACGGCGCGCCGTCGTCCGCGTCGAAGCACACGGTCTTGTCCGCGCGCGCCGCGAGCACGCGCTCGACCCGCGCGCCCAGCTCGGCGGCCGGCACGGGCTCGCGGTTGATGCGCACCGCGCCGTCGGCCGCGACCGTCAGCACCACGGGCACGTCGGCGGCCTGCGCGCTCTTCGCGTCGGCCTGTTTCGGGAGGGCGAGGCTGAACTTCTTCGACAGGAGCGGCGCTATCACCATGAACACGATGAGCAGCACGAGGACGACGTCCACGAGCGGCGTCACGTTCATCTGCGGCGTGGCGCCGCGCGCCTTGCGCGGGCTCGCCTCGAGGCTGATGGCCATCAGCTCTTCTCCTGTTTGTCGACGAGCAGCGCGCAGCCCGGGAAGCCGAGGCGCTGCACGCGCGCGAACAGCGCGCGGACCTTGCCGTAGGGCACGGTCGCGTCCGCCTTCAGCACGACCTTGCGCTCGGGGGCGGTCGCGCGGATCTCCGCGAGCCGGTCGGCGAGCGCCTCCGGAGTGACAGGCTCCTTCTCGTAATAGGTGGCGCCGCTCGAGGTGAGCGTGACGACCACGGGGTCGACCGAGGCCTTCTTCTGGGCGTCGTCGGGGCGGGTCACGCTCGGCAGCTCGACGCGCTCGCCGTGCTCGAGCTGGGGCGCGATGACCATGAACACGATGAGCAGGACGAGCACGACGTCGACCAGGGGAGTGACGTTGATCTCTGGCAGCACGGTGGCCCTGGCGGCTGGGCGCGTCGTCGGCACGAGCGACGGCCGTGGCTTCGCGCCGCCCGCGCCAGGCCTGCGCGTGGGGGCGCTCACTCGGCCGCCTCGAGGGAGCCCTCGACGCGCCGGTTCTCGAGGTCGTCGATGAGCTCCCCGGTCGCCCGCGCGAGCGTGCCCTCGAGCGTCGTGATCGACGCGTTCAGCTGGTTGAAGAGCAGCACGGAGGGGATGGCGACGAGGAGCCCGAGCGCGGTCTCGACGAGCGCCTCCGCGATGCCGGCGGACACGGCGCCGAGGCCGCCGGAGCCCGTGGCGGCGATGCCCTGGAACGCGGAGATGATGCCCACGACGGTGCCGAGCAGCCCCACGAACGGGGCGACCGAGCCGATGCTCGCGAGCACCGAGAGGCCCCGGCGGAGCTCACCGCTCACGGCCTCCTTCTGGCGCTCGGACTCGCGCCGGACGAGCTCCACCGCGTCCACGGTGCCTCGCTTTGAGGTGAGCTTGCGCAGCGTGGGGCCGATGAGGCGCGCGAAGGGCGACTGGCCGTGCGCGGGCGCGAGGTCGGCGAGGTCCTCGAAGCGCCCGCGCTCCAGGATGGGCAGGGCGGTCTTCATGAAGGTGCGCGTGGCGCGCGAGCCGCGGGCGAGGGACAGCCAGCGCTCGACCGCGATGGCGATCGTGGTGGCCGCCATCGCGAGGAGCACCGCCGCGATGAGCTTGCTCAGGGGGCCCATCGAGGCCCAAATGTGGAAGGGGTTGAGGTTCATGCGGATACTCCTCTGGGCGTGGTCGACAGTGACGGGATGCGATGCGGATAGCGAAGGAGAGAGTGCCAATCAGAGGCGAGGCCGGAATGGCAACTTCGCGAAGCGGACGACGCGCACGGGGCGGCCGTCGAGCGTGGCCGGCGAGAAGCGCCACGCCGACACGGCGCGCACCACCTCGGCGTCGAGCAGGGGGTGGCCGCGCACGATGACGACGTCGGTGACGCTGCCGTCCTCGCGCACGACGTAGCGCACAGTGACGGTGGCCAAGACGCCGGCGCGGCGGGCCTCCTCCGGGAACCGAGGGAGC
>DAORJJ010000892.1:0-2013 GCA_035439005.1 Polyangiaceae bacterium
GTGGTGCCGTCCTGGGTCAGGGGGGCGGTGGATGGCCGCGTTCGACGGCGCGATCGCCGCCGCGGGCTACAACACGGCGCACGAGCTCGCGCACGCCGGCGTCCCCTCCGTGTTGTACGCCTGCCCGCGCCCGTTCGACGACCAAGCGGCGCGCGCGCGGCGCTTCGCGGAGCAGGGGCTCGCGTTTGCCCTCGAGGACGACGCCGCGCTGCCCTCGGCGCTCGCGTGGCTCCGCTCGGCGCCTGCGCGCGCCCTCCAGGCCGACGGCGCTGCCCAGGCGGCGGACGCGCTCCTCGATCTCGCGGCCTCGAGGGGCGCGGCGTGAGGCGCCCAGTGCGCGTCGCGTTCCACGCGATCAACGGGGTCGGGCTCGGCCACCTCGTCCGCGCCACGTGCATCGCGCGGGAGGTGCGCGTCGTCGCGCCCGGCGCCCAGGTGCTCGTGCTCACCAACGCGCGCGAGACAGCGGTGCTGGAGCGGGAAGGGCTGGACTTCATTCGCTTTCCCGCCCGGCTAGCCGAGCCCCACGCCGACCCGACGCGCGTCGAGACCGCCCTCCCCGACGACGAGGAGCACGCGGCCTTCGAGGCGGCGCTCGGCGCGTTCGCACCCGACGTCGTCGTGTTCGACACCCACGCGCCGCCGCGCCTCGTCGCGCACGCGTCGTCGCTCGGGGCTCGTACCGTGCTCGTGCTCCGCGAGCTCCGCGCCGAGGCGCTCTCGGCCCTCCTCGCGAGCGGCGCGGTGGCCGCGTTCGACCGCGTCGTGGTGCCGCACGAGGCGGGCGAGGTCGACCTCGGCCCCCTCGAGGCGGCGGGCCTCTCCGTGCGGCGCGTCGGGCCCGTGGTGCGCCCCGTCGCCCCGCAGCCGCCCGCGAAGCGATCGAAGCGCGTGGTCCCCTCGGCGCCGCGCGTGGTCGCGCTCGCCGGTGGCGGCGGGCAGCCCGTGGACGCGCGCCGGTACGTGCGCGCCGTGGCGGACGCGCACCTGCTCGCCCGCGCTCGCGTGCCGACCCTCGAGACCGTGCTCGTCACGGGCCCGTACGGCGCGCGCCCCGAGGGCGTGGAGGGCCTCCCCGGCCTCACCGTGGTCGGCGCGCTGCCCGAGCTCGGCCCGCTGCTCGCGTCGGCCACGCTCGTCGTGTCGCAGTGCGGCTACAACGCGGTCGCCGAGCTGCGCGCGCTCCGCAAGCCGGCCGTGCTCGTGCCCGCGTACCGCAAGTCGGAGGACCAGTCCGCCCGCGCGCGCCGCCTCGCGCGCGTCGGCGCCGCCGCCCTCGCGCGCCCCGAGGCGCGGTCGATCGCGTCCGCGGTCGAGGCGCTGCTCACGACGCCGGGGGCCCTCGACGCCATGCGGGCCGCGCACGCCCGCGCCCCGCTCGTTCCGGGCAACCGCGCGGCGGCCGAGGCGGTGCTCTCGCCGGTCCTGCGCCCCGGTGGCCCCGTGCGTCGCGTCGCGCTGATCGCCCACGATCTCGCGCCGCGCCTCGGCGGGATGGAGACCGTCGCGCGCGCCCTCGCGAAGGAGCTGCTCGCGCGCGGCCTCGAGGTCCGCGTCTACACCACGCGGCGCCTCGGCGCGGGGGATCCCGCCGCTTCCGGCCTCCCCGAGGGCGTGGTGCTCCCGCTCTTCCGCCCGCGCCCGCGCCCCGGGCGCATCGACCTCGAGGCCGATCTTCTCGCCACCGTCGACCAGGCGCTCCGCGACGAGCCCGACGTGGTGCACCTCTGCCACGCGGGCCTCGCCCCGTGGGTCCCCTCGCTCCAGGCGAGCCTCCCCGCGGTGGTCACGGTCAGCGTGCACGGCAACGATCTCCTCGCGCCGTGGGTGCACCACGGAGAGAGCGAAGAGTCCTATGAAATCAAACAGGTAGAGGGTCTTCGCGCGGCCGCCGGCGTCTTCGCGGTCTCGGAGTTCTCCGCCGCGCTCGCGCGGTCGCGGGGCGCGCGCGGCGCGAGCGGCCCGAGCGATGTCCGCGTCCTCCCGAACGGGGTCGACGTCGCGCGGTTCGCG
>DAORJJ010000893.1:0-2007 GCA_035439005.1 Polyangiaceae bacterium
CGCAGGCGCCCGCCAAGGCTCCGCCCGCCCCCGCGGCCTCGGTGGCGTCCGCGCCGGTGGCGTCCGCGTCCGCGCCGGCGGCGTCCGCGTCCGCGCCGGCGGCGACCGCGTCCGCGCTCGGCGAGTCGCTCACCGGGCCGGCCAAGCAAGACTACGAGTCCGGCAAGCTGCTCTTCCGGGACGGCGATCACGCCGGCGCCCTCGCGAAGTTCACGAGCGCCTACGACGCCTCGAAGGACGCGCGGCTGCTCTGGAACATGGCCGCGTGCGAGAAGAACCTCCGCCACTACGCGAAGGCCGTGGGCCTCGTGCGGCGCTACCTGAGAGAGGGCGACGCGACGCTCCCGGCGGAGGACAAGGCCGACGCGGCGGAGCTCGTGAAGGTGATGGAGCCCTTCACCGCGAAGCTGCGCATCACCGTGAGCGAGCCGGGCGCGGAGCTCACCCTCGACGGCGAGTCGCTCGGCCTGTCGCCCGTGGCGCCCGTCGTGGTCGACATGGGCGTGCGCAAGCTCGTGGTGCGGAAGGCGGGCTTCGAGGAGCTCACCCGCGAGATCCCCGTCGGCGGCGCCGCGGAGCTCGCCGCGGAGGTGAGCCTCGTCAAGATCGTTCACCAAGGTCGGCTCACGATCCGCGCGCCGAAGGACGCCACGCTCACGCTCGACGGCAGGGTCGTCGGCAGCGGCACCTGGTCGGGCACCGTGGCGAGCGGCGGGCACACGTTGCGGGTCACCGCCCCGAAGATGCGGCTCTACCAGTCCGAGGTCGTCGTGCTCGACAAGCAGACCCGCGAGGTCGGCGTCACGCTCGAGGCCGAGCCGAGCAAGGGCCTCCCGGGCTGGGTGTGGGTCGCCGGCGGCGTCGCGGTCGCGGGCGGGCTCGCCACAGCCGGCTACTTCTTGTTCAAGCCGTCGCCCGCGTACGACGGGCCCCCCGGGAACCTCGATCCGGGCGTGGTCCAGGCGAGCGCGCCCTTCATCTCTCGCTGAGCGACGGCGCGACCCCGGGCCCGAACACGGAGGTGGTGAGCACCGGCGCCGCGCCCGCGTCCACGAGGCCTCGCGCGAGCGGGCCGAACCCGCACGAGCGCGGCGTGACCTCGAACGGCCTCGCGGTCTCGTCGTCGGCGCAGCGGCTCGGCGCGCGGCCCCCGTCCGCGGCCGTCATGGGCACGCACGAGCCCGAGGCGCACTGCGCCGGCTGCTCGCACTCGGCGCCGTCCTCGCGCAGCTCGCCGCACACGCGCGTCGCGCCGTCGCAGAACGCGCCGCGCACGCACGCGCCGGGCAGCGCGCACGACTGGCCCGGCCGCGGCAGGTCGGCGCACCGGCGCGACGCGCCGTCGCAGTAGAGCCCCGCGCGGGGATCGCAGCGCACCGCGGAGGAGCCCGCGACGATGCACGCCTCGCCGCTCGCCGCGTAGGCCCGGCACACCGTGCCCGCGAGCGTGATCTCGCAGAAGCCGCGCTCGTCGCACACGGGCAGCTCGAGGTCGAGCTCTCGCGACGATCGTTGCAGTTTGCATGATTCTCCCGGCGCGCGCTTCACCTGCTTCGTGCAGATCTTTCGGCGCCGATCGAAGCCGGGGCGCGTGTCGAGCACGCACGTCGCGGTCTCCTTGGGGGCCTCGGCCTGGCACTCCGCCGCCTCGGTGCACGGGTCGCCCGGGGCCACGGTGCCGCGGAAGATCTTGGCGCACGCGTCGGCGTACGGCTCGGCGGCGTCGGGGAGGTTGCTGCGGGAGCCCGCGTCGCTCGTGCACCGCGCGGCGCGCGCGCGGTAAGTGTCCAGGCAGCCCTGCACGGCCTTCGCGTCGTAGAGCACCTTGCCGCGCTTGGCGATGTCGGCGAAGCGCTGCGCCTCGGCGGTCATTTGCGCCTGGCACGAGCGATCGTCGTAGGCGTACGCGGCCTGATCGCAGCACGCGGCGAGCGCCGTGCAGTACGTGGTCGCGAGGCGCGTCGCGAGCTCCTCGAGCGCCGGGTCGCCCGCGCAGCCCCCCGCCAG
>DAORJJ010000894.1:0-1993 GCA_035439005.1 Polyangiaceae bacterium
GCGCTTCACGCGCGAGGTGAGCAAGTCGCACGCGCTCGGCGTGCTCGAGCGCGGTCGCCGACGCGAGCACGTTCGTGGGCAAGTAGCCCACGTTGCGCACCGTGAGCGTCACGCGCGCGAGCCCGTCGCCGAGCTGCTCGACGAGCGGCGCGTCGAGCTCGAGCCGCGGCGCGAGCGAGGCGACGCGGGCGAACGCGGCGCTCTGCCGCTCGCACACCTCGGGCAAGAGGTCGTACGGCGGGTTCCAGAGCCCCACGCGCGGGTCGACGCCGCCGACCTCGACGTGCCCGAGCTGCGGGTGCTCGAACGGCCGCCACGGGCGCACGACGCGGCCCGCGTTGTGGGCCGCGTCCCACTTGCCGAGCGCGATCATCTCCGGGCGCCCGAGCTCGGAGTACGCGAGCACGAAGCGCTTCTTGCGCGGCATGCCGATGCGCGTGAAGAGGTCCCAGAGCTCGACCACGTACGCGATGGCGCCGCGCTGGTGGAACGCGTAGTCGGTGAGATCGCCGTGCAGGGGCTTGTCAGGCTCGTAGGTGAACTCCTCGAAGCCCGAGACCATCGGGTACCCGGTGAGCGCCTCGCTCCACGCGCCGATCTGGCGGAAGAGCGCGAGGTCCTGCTCGTTCAGCTTCGTGTCGGGCAGGTGCCCGAGCGGGCGAATGAACACGCCGCCGAAGGTGTGCCCGTTCAGCCAGGCGAAGATCTCGGGGTGCTTCGAGGTGAACTCGACCACCGCGCGCGCCTCGGGCTCGGAGAGCGCGAAGGCGCCCGCGCCCGCCTGCTCGTGCGGGGGCGCCCACGACCAGGGGAAATTTCTGTTGAGATCCGAGTGGTTGTCCGAGAGAAAGTGCGGGCTCGGGATGGTGTGGCCGTCGAAGCCTTCGATGCGACCCTCGGGGTAGAGCTTGTAGAACGGGCCCTCGTCTTCGATGAGCCGCGGCAGCATGAGGCCGGGCACCTCGGCGCTCTCGACGTACTCGCCGCCCGGATCGCGCACACGCATGAGCAACGCGAGCCCGTCGCCGTCGACGTCCTCGGAGAGCCACCGCGCAGGCAGGCCGGGGCGGTCGTCGCGCGGGGCCGAGCGCACGTAGCGGCCGGTCTTCAGCACCGCCTCGGCGCCGTCGGGCGACATGCGCGGGAGCACCATCCAGAGCACGTCCTCGAGCGCGCGAGCCGCCGGCGCGGGCAGGTCTCGGAAGCCGCCGCCCGGGTCGAGCTGGAACGCGATCGCGTCTTCGGCCATCGCGAGCGCCATGCTCGAGCCGGCGAGCTCGCTCGCGTGCATGTTCCCGTCGACCCACACCGCGGGCCGCACGCGGTCCGGATCGCGGCCGATGGTGAGGAGCCACAGCTCGCGCCCCTCGGGGGTCTGGCCGATCGACGCGAGCCGCACGACGTCGGGGAACGCGTGGGCCCAGCCCTTCACCTGGGCGGTGAGCGCGTCGTAGTCGAGGTAGTCGGAGCGAAACCCGCGCGCCAGCGTGGCGAGCGCCTCCGGCGGTGCAAGCGGTGCAAGCGGTGCAAGCGGTGCGCGGCCTGCGTTGTCAGGGGAGGCGGTCATGCGCGGACAATACCCCGGACGCGTCGGGCGCTGCATCGCAAGGCGCCGCGGTCGAGCTTAGAAAAGCTTGCTCAGCAGGCCCGAGCGGAGCACCGCCCCGGCGACCTCGGCGAGGTCGAGGCCGTGGGCCTCCGCGGGCTGGCCGCCGGTGAGCTGGTGGTGCTCCTGCTGGACGAGCTGCGCGACCCCCGCGGCGTCGAGCCCCTGCTGCTGCTTGACCGTCCCGAGGGCGCTCATGACCACCGGGGCGAGCGCGACGAGGAGCCTCAGCGCCGTCGCCGCGTCGACGCCGGACGCGCGGCTCACGTTCTCGGTCACCGCGCCCTGGTTGCCCCCGAGGATGTGCCCCAGGATGCCCGCGCCGTTCAGCGCCCGCGCGCCGCCGTGGCCGCCGCTCGACGCGAGCGCTCCCAGCAGGCCCCCGAG
>DAORJJ010000895.1:0-1991 GCA_035439005.1 Polyangiaceae bacterium
GGGGCCCGCGCCGCCGCGTAGCCCTCCGCTCCTCGTCGAGGCTCGGCCTCGGGGCGAGCTCCAGGCCCGCGCGCAGCTCGGGGTCGCGCCCGGCGGCTACGGAGGGGGCGTGGGAGGCGCCGCCGAGGGGCAGGTCTTCCTGAGCCGCGCGCTCGGCGTCCACGCGACCTTCGGCCTGCGTGGCGCCGAGGCGACCGAGGCCGAGGGCAGCGCGAGCCACCTCCGCGTGGGGGCGGGCCTGGTCGCCCGCTGGAGGGCGTCGCCCCGAGTCGAGCTCGGCGCCGCGGTCGACGTGCTCGTCGTGCGCGACGCGGTCCGGCACTTCTCCATCGACGGCGACGAGGTCGCGCCGGTGACCCAGTCGCGCACCCTCCCTGGCGTGTGGGTCGATGTGCGCGCGGGCTTCTGGCTGACGCAGAGCGCGGCGCTGGTGCTCTCGGCCGGGCTCGAGGGAGCGCTCGGCCGCACCGCGGTGTTCCTCGAGGGCCAGCAGGTCGCGACCGTCGTGCCGCTGCGGATCGTGCTCGAGCCAGGCCTCGCCGTACGATTCTGAGCGCGTCCTGCCTGCTCTCGGGCGGCCGGCGGTACAAACACGAGAACCCACGAGTCTCCTTGTCGCGCCCCCTCCGCCACGCCCTGCTCCGCCTCGTCCCCTCGCCGCGCGCTCCCGCCGCGACGGCGCCCGCCCGGCGTCCCGTGCCGACGCTCGACGACAACGAGCTCATGGCCGCGCTCCGTGCGGGCGATCCGAGCGCCGCGGCCTCGCTCCACGACCGCACGCGGCCCACGATCGACCGAACCCTGCGCCGGCTCCTCGGCGCCGCGGATCCCGATCGCGACGACCTCGCCCAGCAGGCTCTCATCGAGCTCGTGACCACCATCGATCGCTACCGCGGCGAGTGCTCGCTCGACGCGTGGACCTCCACGCTCACGGCGCACCTCGTCTACAAGCACATCCGGCGCCGCCAGACCGAGCGGCGGTTCTTCGTCGGCGACCACCCGGGCGCGCCCGAGGTCGCGTCCGCCTCGAGCCTCCCGCGCACCCTCGACGCGCGCGACGCGCTGCGCCGCTTGCAGACGCACTTCGGGACGATCGACGAGGCGAAGCTCTGGGCGTTCGTCTTGCACGACGTTCACGGGTACGATCTCAAAGAGGTCGCGCAGATCACCGAGGTGTCGGTGTCCGCGGCGCAGACCCGGCTCGTCCGCGGCCGCGCCGAGGTCCACGCCAAGATCGAGGCCGATCGCGAGCTGGCGGAGCTCTTTCACGAAGGAAACGAGGGGGGTGTGTCATGACGTCGCCGAAGGGTGCACGACGAGCCGCGGGGCTGCTCCAGCGCGCGATCCCCGCCGAGTCCGACCCCGGGCCGTCGCCGGAGGCGCGCGAGGCGGCGATCGCCGCGGTGGCCTCGGCGCTCGAGGCGCGTCGTCGCGCCCGCCGCGGCCGTCGGCTCGCCGCGCTCGTCGCGATGGCGGCGACCGTGGTGCTCGTGATGGGCTTCGCGGTCTCTCGTCGCGCAGGCGCAGGCGCGGGCGAAGGCCCCGTCGCGGTCGGCCACGGCGCGGGCGCGGCGATCCGCCTCGCGGACGGCTCCAGGGTGAACGGCACGGGAGACATCCCGCTCGCGGTGGGCTCGCGCGTCGAGACGCCGATCGACGGCAGCGTGCACCTCGCGTTCCCGAGCGGCACCGAGCTCGATCTCCACGAGGCGGGCGCGGTCGAGGTCGCCGAGACCGGGAGCACCCAGTCGTTCCGCCTCACGCGGGGCGCGCTCGACGCGCACGTGGCGAAGCTCTCCGCGGGGCACCGCTTCCTCGTGCGCACGCCGGACGCCGAGGTCGAGGTCCGTGGCACGCGCTTCCGTGTCTCGGTCGGCGGGGCCACCTGCGCGGGCGCCGGCGCCACCCGGGTCGACGTCGAAGAGGGGCTCGTCGTCGTGCGCGCCGGCGGCGCGGAGGCCCACGTCGCCGCGGGCGAGTCGTGGCCACGG
>DAORJJ010000896.1:0-1985 GCA_035439005.1 Polyangiaceae bacterium
ACCTTCGTTCGCCCCTCCGGGGCTCACTGCCGGTTCATGCGACACCTCGCCTGCCCATCGACCTTCGTTCGCCCCTGCGGGCCTCACTCGCCGGTTCATGGCCGACGTCGTAGCACCTCTCCGGTCGGCTCGGCGCGCGCGGAGAGGCGCAGCCGGTGGGCCGCGGTCACTCCGACGGCCCGAAGAACGCGCGGATCTTCCCCAGGATTTCGCTGGAGCGGGCGTCGAGGTCGGCGTGCGCCTCGACCGGCAGCTCGAGCTGGCGCTCGTCGAGCTCGAGCTGGCGCTTGGCCAGCATGACGCTGAGGCGCTCGACCAGCTCCGGGTGCGCCACGAGGAGCGGCTGCAGCGCGTCGTGCCCCACCACGAGCAGCTCGCACTCCTGCGTCGCGCGGACCGTGGCCGCGCGACGCGCGCCGGTCATGAGCGACATCTCGCCGAAGAACTGGTCCTTCCCGAGCCGGGCGATCTCGACGGGCCTCGAGCCCGCGAGCGACGCCTCGAGGAGCACGACGACCTCGCCTCGGAGGACGACGAAGAGATCATCGCCGGGATCGCCCTGGCGCAGGATGGTCTCGCCGGCCGCGTAAAGGCGGCTCGTGCAGCGGTCGGCGAGCGCGCGGAGCGCGTCGCTCGGGATGAGCGCGAAGAAGGCCACCTTGGCGAGGGCGGCCTCGCGCTCGCCCGCGCGGGCCGTGGCGAGCGCCGCGCGCGCCTCGGTCGACGTGTCCACGACGTGGACGTCGCGCTGCGGAAAGGGGATGGTGATGCCCGCGCGCCGGAACGCGTACCACACGTGCTCGCGCACGGCGGAGTCGGTCCAGGTGGCGAGGGCGAACGCGCGCGTAAAGTAGTAAAGCGTGTAGACCACGGCGCTGTCCCCGAACCCCGCGAGGACCACGCTGGGCGCCGGGTGAGCGAGCGCGTCGGGGATGCCCTCGAGCGCCGAGAGCGCCACAGCCTTGACGCGCTCCGGCGGCGCGTCGTAGGCCGCCGAGAGCTGGATGGACCGCCGAGACACGTCGGTCGGCTTCGTGAAATTCCGGATGGTGTGGCGCGCGAGCGAGCCGTTCGGCACGAGGATGTCCACCTCGTCGAGCGTGCGGAGCTTGGTCGCGCGCCAGCCGATCTCGAGGACGCGCCCGAGGCTGCCGTCGACCTCCACCCAGTCGCCTACGTCGAAGGCCTTCTGCGCCTGCACCGACAGCCCAGCGAAGACGTTGCCGAGCGTGTCCTGGAGGGCGAAGCCGACGACGGCCGAGAGCACGGCGCTCGTCGCGAAGAGCGAGCTCATCTCGAGCCCACCAAACCGCAGCGTGGCGAGCACCGCGAGGACGTACAGGAAGGCCTGGAGCAGGTCCTCGAAGATCTTCGGCATCGGCGGGATGACGCGCTTCGTGAGGCGCGACTCCGAGACGAGGAGGCCGGCCCCGCGCGCGGTCGTCATCGACAGCAGGAACACCGCGAGCAGATCGAGCCGCGCCCGGAGCGCGCCGCCAGCGAGCGCCCCGGCCAGCGCCACCACGAGGTGCAGCGCGAAGAACGCGAGCGGGACGAGGAGCTTGCGGCGCGCGCCGGGAGGCAGCGTCGCGACCAGCACGCCGAGCAGCAACACCGCTACCGGGAGGAGCGCGCCGCCGGACGCCCAGAACGCACCGAGGGTCTGCAGCCAGTCCGCCACGCTCGATGCCTAGCAGAGCCGCGGCAGCCCGTCGCGGGGGGAGCGCACGCGGCCGCAGCGAACGCGTGCCATTCTGCGCCACATGCGCTGCTGTTTCCTGAAATTGTTCATGAACTTGCTTGGAACGGCCGTTGCTGTAGTGCGGGTATGCTGAACCGGATGCGCCGTCGCCCCCTCGTCGCTCTCATGTCTCTCGTCGCGCTCACCGCGCTCACCGCGGCCAGCGCGGCGCGCGCGGAGGAGGTCGAGATCGCGCCGCCTCCCGCGACCGCCGCTCCCGCGCTTCCCGCGCCTCCCGCTCCCG
>DAORJJ010000897.1:0-1976 GCA_035439005.1 Polyangiaceae bacterium
CTCGGCGGACAGGCCCGCGGCGCTCCGCCCGGCGGCCCGGGCGCCGCACGTGACGAACCTGCTCTTCCCGGGCTTCGAGGGCCCAGAGCTCGTCGCCGCGCTCGACCTCGAGGGGGTCTCGGCCTCCAGCGGCAGCGCGTGCAGCGCGGGCACCAGCGAGCCGTCCCCGGTGCTCGCGGAGCTCGTGGGGGCGGCGGCGCGCGGGGCGGTGCGCTTCTCGCTCGGAGAGACCACGACCGCCGCGGACGTCGAGCACCCCGTGCGCGCGCTGCGAGCCGTCCTCGCGCGGCGCGCGTGACGGGCTACTTGGCGGCGCCGGGCGCCGCGGGGGGACCGCCGGAGAGCGGGATGGGGATCCAGAACGCCTTCATCTGCGTGGCAGCGCCCTGGCGCTTGTAGCCGGCGAGGCCGAACATCACGTTCCAGAAGTAGCCCGCGGGGTTCTCGCCGTACGAGAACAGCGGCGCGAAGTGGAACTGCCAGTCGAGGCCGCCGCTCACTTTGTGCTGCAAATACACGGTGTTGCCGGCCACCTGGGTGACCTCGGCGTTTTTGGTCTCGGCGAAGCGCCAGAAGAGCGGGAAGGCGACGGTCGCGCGCGACTCGGGGCTCGCGAAGTCCCACAGAATGGGCGCGAGCACGGTGTGCGACGACTTGCCCTCGCGACCGAGGTAGACGATCGGGTGGAGATCGGTCTCCCAGCCCTTGTAGCCGCGCTGCACGGTGAGGTTCGGGAACGCCCAGAACGTGCGCGACTCGCCGTAGCGCTCGAAGCGCGCGAAGAGGGGCGTCCACAGGCTGCGCCCCTCGTTGCCGTGGTCGCCGTAGTAAAACGGGAAGAACCCGCGCGCGGTGAACCCCGTGTCGCGATCGTCGTACGCGTAATAGAGCGGCACGATCGGGCCCGCGGTGGTGAGCGACGTGGCGCCGCTCCGCGTGGTCGAGTGAACGAACAGCGGCGTGACCGTGGTGTCGACCGTGGGGGTCGTGCGGTGCAGGTACCCAGGCACGGCGAACAGCGTGCCCGTGGGCGAGGTGCCGGAGTGGAAGAACGGGAAGAGCGTCGTGTGCGACTCCTTCACGCCGCCCGACTCGGGCTTTCCGCGGATGGAAAAAAAGAACGGCGCCACGTCGAACACGAAGCGCTTCGGGTTCTCGTGCGTGATGACGGGGCCGACGACGGTGAACGAGCTCTCCTCGGCCTCGCGCTCGCGGTGGTAGTAGAGCAGCGGCGGGATGAGCGTGTAGGTCTTGCGGCCGCCCTCGACGTCGCCGTTGTCGCCGCGGAAGAAGAGCGGCGCGACGCCGAGGTCGACGTCGGAGCCGGTGCGATCGCGGAAGTACGGGCCGATGAGCGTAAAGGCGCTCTTCGCGTTCCAGTGCGACGACGTGAGCAGCAGCGGAAAATGGAAGTAGCCGCCGTCGGCGCGCGCGCCGGTGAAGGCGAGCGGAGCGAGCCAGTTGTCGTGCTCGCCGGGGGCCTCGCGGTGGGCGAGGGGGCCGAGCACGAACGTGCGCGACTCGTCGTCGCGGACGTGCCACGCGAGCGGAAAGACCACGTCGGCGTCGTGCCGCGGCGAGCGCCGCCGGTAGTACACGAGGCCCAGCAGAGACTCGGTGTCCTCGGCCGACTTCAGCGAGAGCTTGGGAACGGGGAGGACCGCCGTGGTTCCCGCCGGGCGGAGGCCGCGTGTGTGCTCGAGGTAGAAGGGCGGCAGAAAGCGGAAGCGGTAGTCGCCCTTCGACTCCTCGTACACGGGGAAGAACGAGCGCTTGAGCGACCCGGTGGGCGACGGCTCGCCGCCGTCGTGGTCGGTGCCGATGCGGTCCTTCAGCTCCTCGGGGATGGCCGTGGGGTCCTGCGGCGCCTGCGCCTGCGGCTCGGCGCGACCCGGCGCGCGCGGGGCCGCGTCGTCGTCGTCGCCCGCGCTTGGTTGCGCGGGGCCCGCGCCGCGGGGTGGGCCGCTGCCCCGGGG
>DAORJJ010000898.1:0-1971 GCA_035439005.1 Polyangiaceae bacterium
CCCGTCGCGCCGGCGCCAAGCTCGGCCCGCGGCCCCGCGCTCACGGGCCCCTCGCCGCCGCCGCCCGCGCGCGTCCCCGAGGGGAGCCCTCGCGTGCAGCACGGCGACGCCGCGCGCACCCACCGCTCGGCCGCCGTGGGCCCTCGGTCCGCGCGCCTCGTGTTCGCCGCCGACGTGGGCGGCGCCGTCGCCGCGCAGGTGACCACCTCGCCCGACGAGCAGACCCTCTACGTCGCCACGCTCACCGGCGCGCTCGTGGCGCTCGGCCGCGACGGCCGCGAGCGCTTCCGCGTGGCGCTCGGCGAGCGCAGCTACACCGCGCCGGCCGTGGCGGCGGACGGCACGGTGTACGTGGGGAGCGACGCGGGCAAGCTCTTCGCTGTGAGCCCCGCCGGCCAGGTGACCTTCCAGGTCGAGCTGGGCGACGAGGTCGACGTGGCGCCGCTGCTCCTGCCGAGCGGCGAGATCGTCGTGGCCGCGGGGCGCACGCTCGCGTGGATCGATCGCCGCGGCAACGTGGTGCGCCGCCTCGAGGCCAAGCGCAAGGTGTTCACGGCGCCGGCCCTCGCGGGTGATCTCGTGGTGTTCGGCGCGCAAGACGACCACGCGTACGGCGTGCGCGCCGCCACGGGCGCCGTCGTGTTCCGCGCGCGCCTCGGCGCCGACGTGGACGGCTCGCCGGCGGTGGCCGACGACGGGACCGTGTTCTTCGGCACCGACGCGGGCGAGGTCGTGCACCTCGGCGCGACCGGCGCGGTGCTCGGGCGCGTCCAGGTCGGCGGCTACGTGCGCGGCCCGCTCGCCATCGCGCGCAACGGCGACGTCGTGGTGGGCACCTACGGCCCGGCGCCGAGGCTCGTGCGCGTGCGCGGCGACGCGGTCGCGGGCGCCTTCGCGGTGCAGGGCACGGGCTCGCGCGAGTTCGGCGTCCACGGGGGCGCCCTCGAAGACGCGCGCGGCACGCTCTACTTCGGCGCGCAAGACGACGAGGTCTACGGCGTGTCCCCCGAGGGCGAGCGCGTCTTCGCGTTCCACACCGGGGGCGACGTGGACGCGCCCCTCACGCTGCTGCGCGACGGCACCCTGGTGGTCCCCTCGGAGGATGGGCGGGTCTACGCGTTGGCGGCGCGCTGAGGGGGCGTGGCGCGGCGTCCCGGCGGTCCGCGAGGGAAGGACGGCAAGCCGCGCGGCGCGTGTTCGTGCGCGTGTGCGGCAGCGTGTCCGGGATCACAAAGCGCGTCGCCGCTGGGGTTCGGGGCTTGGGCTCGCGGCAGCGTGCGCGGCTGCGTGTGCGGTCTGGGGGCTCGCGGATGGGGTTCGCGTGTGCGTGTGCGGCTGCGTGCGCGGCCGGGGACGACCGCGGGACGCTGGGCCGCACGTGCCCGCTGGCCGCGTGCCGCTCGCCCCGGCCGCAGCCGCACTCGCAGCCGCGCACGCGCAAGGCTCAGGCCTCGACTCGCGACCCTCGGGACCTCTCGAGATGGGAGGAGTTGAGATGCCGCGATGTGAGCTGTCGGCGGTCGCTGCGCGTGCTCGTGGCGGCAGCGAGTCCCGCTTCGGGGATCACGAAGCGCGTCGGGGCTGGGGTTCGGGGCTTGGGCTCGCGGCAGCGTGCGCGGTCTGGGCGCCAACGGGAAGTACGTCGATCCGCACGGTCATTTGACCGTCGAGTCGATATAGAGCCGCGTGATCATCGCACCGTCGAGCGGGTCGAAGTCTCGGTCCAGGGTGAGCAGTGTTGATCCCTTCGGGTGGTGGCGGAGGTGCTCGTAAATCTGGGCGTACGCGTCGAGGACGTCACGGTCGTCGATGTCGATCAGCGTGAGCTCGGCCATCGCGTTGTGAATCTCGGCCTCCGCCTTGGCGCCAAGCTTGTCCTTGTTTGTCCGCGCCATGGCGAGAAGCTCACCGTACGTCAGTATTCGTCCGGGCGTCGGTATCCTGACGCGGCCTTGGCGTAGCCCGAGAGTT
>DAORJJ010000899.1:0-1959 GCA_035439005.1 Polyangiaceae bacterium
TAGACGAGCGTCTCCGTGCCCCCCGCCAGCGCGAAGCGCCACAGCGAGCCCTCCCCGGTGGCGGCGCCGCGGACCACGTGGACGCTCGTCGCGTCGGCGTGGACGATCGCGTCGAGCCGGTCGAAGTCGAGGCCCACGGTCGGGTCGACGTGCTTGCCGACGAGCGTGGGCGCGCCGCCCGTGAGCGGCATCGAGAAGAGGCTCGTCGCCTCGTTCCCGAACGTGTCGCGCTCGCTCTCGAGTAAATACACCGTCGCCCCGACGGTCTTCACGTCGTTGAGCTGGTGCTTGGCGGAGGCCGTGTAGAGGACGGTGTCGCCGGTGCCGTCGAGCTTCACCTTGCGCACCGATTTGGTCTTGTCCGCCGGGCCCAAGAACTCGACCCCGCCGTCGTGATCGAGGAACACGACCTCGTCGCCCGAGACGTCGAGCGAGCCGGCGTTGGCCTCGAGCACCTTGGTCGGCGCGGGCGGGCACGCGCCGGCGTCGCCCGCGTCGCGCCCGGCCTCGGCGAGCGCCCCGTCGGGGAGCGTGACGACGCCTCCGTCGCTCCCCCCGGCCGGCGGGTCGGAGCACGCGGCGAAGAGGGCGAGCAGGGCGAGCGGCGCGCCGGAGAAGAGAGCGGGACGAAGCATGATAAGTGACCTCCGCCCACATCATGCGCCTTTCCACGGGGATCGCTCGCTGGGCGGCGCGCTTCACGCGAAGTCGCCTAGTCGGGGAGCTACTCGGGCAGGAACTCGCCCGAGCCGCCCATCTCCTTCGGCATGTCCTTCTGCTTCGGCAGCCCGTCGGGGACGCGCACGACCGACTCGCCGTAGTGGACGTGGAGGTGCGGATCGAAGCGGAGGCCCTTGATGACGGCCGCGTACACGTCCGTGAGCCCCATCCCGGGGTGCTCGGTGAACACGTGGCCGCCGCAGGTCTTGCACCACTTTCGGAAGCTCCGGTCGGTCTTGTTGTAGGTGCCGAGGTTGTCCGCGCCCTTCGTGACCTTCACCGCCTCGGGCTTCCAGAGGGTGAACGCGTTGATCGGCCCCGCCGACCAGTGTCGGCACGAGTCGCAGTGGCAATACCCCATCGCGGCAGGCTCACCGGCCACCGTGAACTCCACCGCCCCGCAGAAACAGCTGCCTTTGTGCTCGCTCATCGGAATCTCCTGAGGGTGTTTCTGGCCTGTCGCGCCGCGCCGCCTCCAATCATCGGCGGCGTCGCGCGCTCGAGCTCGCGGCGGCCGCCCTCGCAGCCCCGTGCCTTCCAGGCTCGCGTTCTTCGATGTCCGCGGTCAACTGCGATCGCGGTCCGTCTCGCCTTCGACGAGGAGGGCGGCGACGCACGGCCCCACGACCTCGCGCAGGGCGCGTCGGCGGAGCCGGCGCCGCTCGTCGTCGGAGAGGACCCCGAAGCGCGTGAGGGCCTCGGTGGCGGCGGTGTCCTCGCTCGAGCCCGCGGGGAGCTCGGCGCGGGCCTCCGCGTCGAGGGCGCGCGCGAGCTCCGCGAGCGCCGCGCGCACCGGGGCGCCTCCCTCCGCGAGGCACCACGCGACGATCCGCCACGCGAGCTCGGCGTGCGCGGCCTCCTCTTCGCCGATCCGTGCGAGCCCCTCGCGGAGCTCTCCCTCCGTCGCGCCGTCGCGCCCCGCGAAGGCCTCGAGCGTCGCCAGTGTCTCGCCCACGCAGCCGTCGACGAACGTCTCGCGCGCGAGCGCGACGAGCGTCGTCGCCGCGGGGGCGGTGGAGATCGCCAGGGGGCCCGGGCCACGCGGCGCGCCCGCGAGGCGGGACGCGATCCCGAAGGCGAAGCGCGCGTGGCGGATCTCGTCGCGCGCGGCGACGTGCGTCGCGTCGACGAGCGCGGGCGGCGCCCCGAGCGCGAGCAGCTCGAGCGCATCCTCGACGAATGCAAGCGCAACGGAAACTGCAACGCACTGACCAGCGCCGACTTCATCGTCCAGGGAAC
>DAORJJ010000900.1:0-1957 GCA_035439005.1 Polyangiaceae bacterium
AGCGCCGAACCTCAATTACGGCGTGGCCGCCATCCCCGCCGGCCCGACGGGCGCTGGTCGAGCCACGCCTGCAGGATCGTCACGGCGGAGGCCTCGTCGATGCGCGCCTTCGCCTTCGCGCCGTGGACCTCGCTCGCGGCGAGGTTGCGCCGGGCCTCCACGGTCGTGAGGCGCTCGTCCCACAGCTCGACCGAGAGCCCCGTCACGTCGGCGATTTCTTGTGCGAGATCACGGGCTTTGGCGGCCGCGTCCCCCTCTCCGCCGCGCATGTCGAGGGGCAGCCCGCAGACGATGTGGGTCACCCCCTCTTCCCGGGCGAACGCGGCGATGCTCGCGAGGAGCGCGGGCCGGGGACGCGCGGCGAGCACGCCGCGCGGGTGGGCGTAGAGGCCGAGCTCGTCGGCGAGCGCCACGCCCACGCGCGCCCCGCCCAAATCGAGCGCGCACGCGCGCGCGGCCCGCGACTTGTGCATTCGTCCCACGGTGGCGTGGAGCTAGCATGCGACCCCGCACCGCGAAAGCTTCCGCTTGACCCCGCTCCGGCGAAAAGGCAAAAGTCGGCCCGCCCCGCGTCCGACGGCCATGTGGCCACCGTCTCGGGCACCTCTTCCATGGCCTCGCCTTCCATCCGCGCCGTCAAAGGCATGAACGACGTGCTGCCCGGCGACGTGGGCCGCTGGCACGCGCTGGAGGCGCTGTTTCGTCGCTCGATGGCGCTCGGCGGCTACCGCGAGCTCCGCACGCCGCTCGTCGAGCCCGCCGCGCTGTTCACGAGGGCCATCGGCGAGGAGACCGACGTGGTCGAGAAGGAGATGTACTCCTTCGCCCACCACGACGACCGCCTCTCGCTCCGGCCGGAGGGCACGGCGAGCGCAGTGCGCGCCTACGTCGAGCACAACGTCGCCAAGTCCGAGCCCGTGAGCCGCTGGTACTACCTTGGCCCGATGTTTCGCGCCGAGCGCCCGCAGCTCGGCCGCTACCGGCAGTTCTGGCAGTACGGCGCCGAGTGCTTCGGCGACGCGGGTCCGGCCAGCGACGCCGAGCTGATCTCGGAGCTCGTCGCCTTCCTCACGGCCGCCGGCGTCACCGCGCCGCGGGTGCTGGTCAACTCCATCGGCGGGCCGGGCACCCGGGCGGCTTACGCGACCGCGCTCGTCGCGTTCCTCGAGCCGAAACGTGACGCCCTCTCGGACGACTCGCAGCGGCGCCTCGGCAAGAACCCGCTGCGCATCCTCGACTCGAAGAACCCGAAGGACCGCGAAGCGCTCGTGGGCGCGCCCTCCCTCGCCGACGTCCTCACCGACGAAGATCGCGCCCATTTCTCGAGGCTTATCGAGCATTTGGACGCGCTCGGCGTCACCTACGAGGTGGACCCCCTCCTCGTGCGCGGGCTCGACTACTACACGCGCACGCTCTTCGAGATCAAAGGGTCGCGCGAGAAGCTCGGCGCGGGCGACACCCTCATCGGCGGCGGCCGCTACGACCGCATGGTCGAGGAGCTCGGCGGGCCCAGCGTGCCCGCGCTCGGCTTCGCCGGCGGGCTCGAGCGGCTCCTCATCGCGACCGAGGCGCCCCCCGCGACGCCGCACGTCCAGGCGCTCATCGCGCCGCTCGGCGAGAAGGCCGTCGGCCCCGCGCTCGTGCTCGCGCGTGAGCTCCGAGCCGCGGGGCTCGCGGTGGAGGTCGACACGCGCGGCGGCTCCATGAAGAGCATGCTCCGCCGAGCGAACGGCCTCGGCGCGCCCTTCGCGCTGCTGCTCGGTGACGCGGAGCTCGAAGCCGGGCAGGTCGAGGTGAAGGACCTCGGGGCACACTCGCAGGAGCGCGTCGCGCGTGGCGAGGTCGCGCGCGTGCTCGCCACGCGCCTCGCGGGAGCGCCCGCGTGAGGGCGCGCAAGCCCACCGCCGCGGCGGCGCTCGCGCTCGTGACGCTGGCGGCGCTCGCCTCGCCGGCCTCT
>DAORJJ010000901.1:0-1953 GCA_035439005.1 Polyangiaceae bacterium
CGCGGCCCCTCCGCGAGCGCGCGCAGTACGTGGTCGACCTGCGGTGGGTGCGGGGAGACGTGTACCTCGTGTCGATGACCCTCGTCACGCTGCCAGCGCCGCGCGAGAGCCCGCGCGTGATGGGCCGGTTCGCGCTCGAGCTCTACGAGGGGGGGACCCTGCTCGAGCGCGTGCGCTTCGACTTCCCCCTGCTCGGGGCGGTCGAGGCCGAGCGCGGCGCGAAGCTCGCGCCCAAGCTCTCGACGCGGGTGGGCGTGATGTTCCCTGCGACCTCGCGCGGCACTCACCTCGAGCTCTGGGACCGCGCCACGGACACCCGCTGGCCGGTCCCCTGGCCCCCCGCCACGCTCGGGCCCGCCGACGCGGGCGCCGAGGCCGGCGCCAACGCGAAATGACGTTCCGGAACGGAGGATCCCCGGCATGACCGACGACCAAGCGCGCCCCGAAGACGAGCCGAACGACAACCCCGTGAAGCTCGTCGAGGGTCGCTACCGCGGTCCTTCGGCGGCGGCGCCGTACCCGCTGAGCCGCCTCGCGCCGTCGTTCGCGCTCGTCGACGTGGCGCGCGAGATCCAGCTCGCCGACGAGACCATCGCCACGATGACCTCCGGCAAGCTCGTGGTGCTCGCCGAGCAGATCCGCGCGCTGCAAGACAAGGCGCGCGCGCTGCTCGAGAAGGCCCGCACGGACGCGGAGCTGCACCGCGCGCGCTGCGCCTTCGAAAAGAAGCCGGGCGGCATCTACCACCTCTACACCGAGCCGAGCGGCACGCGCTGGTTCTCCCTCTTCGGGCCCGACGAGTGGCGCACGGGCGCGCCGCCCGGCTACGCGGGGTCGTTTCGCCTCGAGGCCGACCAGTCGTTCACCCCGGTCTCGGACATCCCCGCGCGCGACGTGGAGGTCGCGTCCCTCGCCCGACTGCTCGGCACCGGCGACCCGGAACCTCGCTGACGCCCGTTGACGAGAGCGTGGAGGCTTTCGTCGATTTGTGCGACGCTTCGGCCGATGGAAGCAGAAGGCGGAGACGCAGCGCAGCTCATCGGCACGACGATCGCCGGTAAGTACAAGATCACCGAGCTGCTCGGCGAGGGCGGCATGGGCTGCGTGTACGTGGGCGAGCAGCAGATGGGCACGGCCGTCCGCAAGGTGGCCGTCAAGACGCTGCACAAGCACCTGTCGACCGACCAGAAGATCAAGGAGCGGTTCGCGCGCGAGTGCGGCACCGTCTCGCAGCTGCACCACCCCAACACCATCCAGGTCTTCGACTTCGGCACCACGCCCGAGGGCCTGCTCTACATCGTGATGGAGTTCGTCAAGGGGCAGAGCGTCGCCGCGGTGATCGAGAAAGAGGGCCCGATGGACCCCGTGCGGGTCGAGAAGATCCTCACGCAGGTGTGCGGCTCGCTCCAGGAGGCGCACGAGGCCGGCATCGTCCACCGCGATCTCAAGCCCGAGAACGTGGTCCTCTGCGATCGCGCCGGCCAGACCGACTGGGTCGAGGTGCTCGACTTCGGCATCGCGAAGCGCAGCTCCGAGAACGACCCCAACGAGGCCAAGCTCACCCAGCAGGGCATGGTGCTCGGCACCCCCCCGTACATGAGCCCGGAGCAGTTCACGGGCCTCCCCATCGACGCGCGCAGCGACATCTACGCGCTCGGCGTCATGTCTTACGAGATGCTCACCGGGCAGCTCCCGTTCGAGGCGAACACCGCGTGGGAGTGGGCCACGAAGCACATGACCGCGCAGCCCAAGCCCATCGAGGCGCAGGCGAACGGCGCGCTCCTGCCAGAGCGGGCGCGCGCGACCATCATGCGCGCGCTCGAGAAGCGCCCGGAAGATCGGCCCACGTCGGCGAAGGAGTTCATCGAGTCGTTCGCCGGCGGGGCCTCGACCGTGCCCACCGCCGCGCCCGTGGTGCCCTCGCAGCGCACCCCGGTCAAGACCGAGATGGGG
>DAORJJ010000902.1:0-1947 GCA_035439005.1 Polyangiaceae bacterium
GGTCAGCGAGTTGCCGAGCCCCGCGCCCGCCTGCGCGACGGCGCTCAGCCGCCCCGGGCGGCGCGCAGCGCCCGCCGGAGCGGGTAGGCGAGCTGCCCCGCGAGGCCCTCGGGCACGTCGCCTTCGGGAACGCCGAAGGTGGTGGGCGGGACCGCCGGGAGCGAGAAGGTGCCGAACGCGAGGTCGAACACCGAGAGCACGCCGCCAAAGTTCGCGGGCGGCTCGTCCCTCGCGTGGTGGCGCCGGTGAAAGCGCGGCGACGCGAGGAGGTACCCGAGCGGCCCGAACGACCAAGGCACCGCGGCGTGGAGGAGGAGCGTGTGGAGCAGGATGAGCGGCCCGAGCACCTCGAACACCTCGAACGAGAAGCCGAGCAGCACCACGGGCAGCTGCGAGAGGAGCGTGTCCATGATCTCGTCGAGCGGGTGGAGGCGCGCCGCCGAGAGCGCGCGGAGCTCGGCGGGCGCGTGGTGGATGGCGTGCAGGGTCCACAGGCCCCGCGTGTGGCGCAGCCGGTGGCTGCCATACGCGAAGAACTCGAGCACCACGAGCGCGAGCGGCGCCTGGGCGATCAGCGGCAGGCGCGCGAACGGCATGGCCGCCTGGATGCGGTCAAAGAGGGCGTACGGCTCGCGCTCGAGCCCGCACGCGAGCACGAGCACGGCGAGCACTCCGAACACGAGCAGGCGCGCGAGCACGCCCGTGAAGAGCGGCGTGAGGAGCCAGTACGCGAGGTCGACCCGCACCTCGCGGGCGGGGCGCGGCGCGGCGTGCGCGCGACGCTCGAGCAGGCCGAAGAGCGGACCGAGCACGGCGAGGCCGCCGTAGATCACGAGGTACTCCGCCGCCGGCCCGGGCATGGGGCCATGATGCCCGAATTCTCGGGGCCGGGTGTAAGGCCTCTGGACGCGCGCCGTTCAGGAGCCATGAACCGCGAAGCGAGCCCCAACGGGGCGAACGAAGGTCGATGGCGAGCCCGAGCCGAAGGCGAGGTGTCGCCATGAACCGCGAAGCGAGCCCCGAAGGCGCGAACGAACGACGATGGCGAGCCCGAGCCGAGGCGAACCGCGCACCCCACCTGCCTGCCTGCCGACGCCTGCTCGCGTCGGCCGCCGCCCTCCTCCTCCTGTCGAGCACCGCCGCCTGCGCCGCCGAGTCCCGCGCGCCGGCCGCGCGGGTCGCGTACCCACCGCCGTCCATGGCGCCCGCGGCCAAGGGCGCTCAGGACTCGGCGCCCGCGGCCGTCGAGGCGGCGGCACCCTCGCCGGCGCCCACGCCCGCGAGCCCGAGCGGGGGCACGACACATGGCGCGAGCCCAGTCCGCCCGCCGGGTGCCCCCGCCGGGCAGCCGGCGAGCGCGAGCGCGAAGTCTTCGGCCGAGACCCGCGCGCAGCTCGTCGTCTACACCGGCGCGCTCTCGATGCTCACCGATCCCGACAAGATCCCCGAGACGATCGACAAGGTGATCGACGTCGCCGAGTCCCACGGCGGCAGCCTCATGGGGCGTCGCGACGACGGCGTCGAGATACGTGTACCTTCTCTTCATTTTCGCTCGGCGCTGAAGGAGCTCGAGGGCGTCGCGACGGTCACCACGCGCTCGGTGAGCGCGGAGGACGTGACCGAGCAGGTGCACGATCTCGAGGTGCGGCTCTCGAACCTGAAGGCGACGCAGCGTCGGCTGCAGGAGTTCCTCGCGCGGGCGGCGAACGTGAACGACGCCCTGACGGTGGAGCGCGAGCTCGAGCGCGTGGCGCGCGAGATCGACACGATCGAAGGCAAGGTCACGTTCCTGAAGACGCGCGCCTCCTTCTCGCGCATCACGGTGGCCCTGCGCGAGCGGCCTCGCCCCTCTCCCATCGTGAAGGATCCGCCGCCGCCGCCCGTCGAGGGCCCGGGCAAGGGCATCGAGGAGTACGTGCAGGAGGCGCTCGTGTGGAAGGAGCGCCT
>DAORJJ010000903.1:0-1934 GCA_035439005.1 Polyangiaceae bacterium
ATACCCGTTCGCGGCCGGCTGGGTCGGGCCGTACGGGGGCGCCGCGGAGGCCGCGTAGGGGACCATGGGAGCGCCCGGCACCGTGCCGCCGGCGGCCGGCGTGGGCGAGACGGGGCCGTAGCTCGCGGCGGGCGAGAAGGAGGCGGCCGGGAGAGCCGACGCGGCGGCCGGGACGTAGGCCTCGCCGATCTCGGTCGAGCGGGGCGAGCCAGGAGAACCAGGCGATGGCGCGGGCGTGGAGCCGCCAGAGAGCACCGCGGCCGACGGGAGCGGGGCGCCGGGCTCCGTGCTCCGCTCGGCCGAGAACGCCTCGATGAACTCCGCGACGGTCGAGAAGCGCGCGGCCGGGTCCTTCGAGAGGGCGCGCTCGATGGCCTTGCGCATGGGCCTCGGCACGGCCTCGCCTTCGAACGGCTTCGGCGCCACCCGCATGTGCTGCGTCGCCCACTCCCACGCCGTGTTGGCCGTGAACGGGAGCTCGCCGGTGAGCATCTCGTAGGCCATCACACCGAGGGCGTAGATGTCGCTGCGCGCGTCGACCGACGTGCCCGTGAACTGCTCGGGGCTCATGTAAGGCGGCGTGCCGAGGACCGTCCCCTGCTGCGTCAGCTTCTGGTCCGCGGTCGTGGCCGACTCGCGCTTCGCGATGCCGAAATCGAGCAGCTTGACGAAGTCTTCCTGCCCCGCGCGGCTCGTGAGGATGATGTTGTCGGGCTTCAGGTCGCGGTGCACGATGCCGAGCTCGTGGGCTTCGCCGAGCGCCCCGCACACCTGGGCGAGGATCTTCTTCGTGCGCTCGGGCGAGAACCGCTTGGCGGCGAGCAGCGCGTCGCCGAGGCTCTGACCCTGCACGAGCTCCATGACGATGAAGAGCTGGCCGGCGTCGCTCGTGCCGAAGTCGAAGACGCGGATGGTGTTCGGGTGCTCGAGCGCCGCGACCGTGCCCACCTCCCGCTGAAATCGCGCCCGAATGGCGTCGTCTTGCGAGAGGTGGCTGTGGAGCGTCTTGACGGCGACCTTGCGCACCGTCGCGCCGAGGTTCTGCTCGGCGAGGTACACCGAGCCCATCCCGCCCTCGCCCAGGAGCTTCACGATGCGGTAGCGCCCGGCGATCATCTGGCCGAGCAGCGGGTCTTGCCCGGGGGTCTTGCCGAGCGCACCGCCACACTTGCCGCAGAACGGCTGGGACGCGACGACCGGGGCTTGGCAGTGAGGGCAGTTCATTTCGGGCGCGAGGAGCGCGAGCGCGCGCTTCCTGTTTTTCCCTTTCCGTAAGGGTAGACGAGAGACCGCGGCGTTTCGGTCTCTCCCGGCCCGGGGGTTTACGAAACTTCAGACCGGAGCGGGCTCACTTTCCGCAGAATTTCTTGATCATCGAGGCGTTCCCGCTCGCCTTCGCGTTCTTGCACATCGGGCTCTCGTTGAGGCCCGGCGTGGGGGGCTTGACCGTCGGCGCGGTCGACGCCTTGGGCTTGACGACCGTCCCGCCTCCGCCGCCGGGTGGAGGCGTGGGGGTCCCGCCGCCAAGCGGGGGTGTGTCTCCCCCGCCCCCGAGCGGAGGCGTCGTGGTCGGGGCCGTGGGGTCGGTCGTGGGGTCGGCCGTGGGAGGGGCGCTGGCCGAGGCCGTCACGGTCGCCGTCGCTGCGAGCACGGTGGTCTTGTTGCCTCCGTTGCCCTTCAACGCGACCACCAGCACGATCACGACCACCACCGCCAGGGCCCCGGCGATGCCGAGGATGAGCCCCGTGTTGCCCTTCGCGGGGGGCTCGTGGCGGCCGGGAGACTGCGGCACGGCGGCGGGCGGCGCGCCGTAGGCCGCCGCGGGGGGCCCGTAGCCGGCAGGCGCGGCCGGCGGGGCGCCGTAGGCCGCAGGGGCAGGCGGCGCGCCATAGGCCCCAGGCGGCGGCGCGCCCCCCGCGGGGCCCATCGCGCCC
>DAORJJ010000904.1:0-1933 GCA_035439005.1 Polyangiaceae bacterium
CCGGCGTCGGGGCCGCCCGCGTCTCCCGCGCCCGCGTCCCCTGCGTCTCCGCCGCCGGCGACGGGCGCGGGGCGCGGGAAGACGCCGGTCAGGGCGCGGGCCTGGTCGTCCGCGCTCCACGTGAAGATGACCTCGTCGCGCGCGTCGAGGAGCTTCGCCCTCGACAGGATCGCGCGCAGCTCGCCGTCGCGGATCATGTCGGCGAGCGCGGCGTCCACCGCGTCGCGCAGCGTGGCCTCGTCGCGCCGCGTCGCGACCGCGTAGGCGCCGGTCTCGAGATCGCCCGCCACCACGAGGCCCTGGCGGCCGCGCGCGTAGCGATCGGCGATGAGGTCGTCGAGCAGCACTCCGTCGATGCGCCCCTGCTCGAGGTCGATGTACGGCTCGAGGCACCCCTCGTACGACACGGGCTCGCCGCGCGCCTCACGGACGATCTCGAACGAGCGCGTGCCCGCGAGCGAGCCGATGCGCTTGCCCTTCAGCGCCGCGCGAGTGCCCTCGAGCGGCCTCGCCGCCCGCACGGTGAGCCTGGAGGCGAACATCTTGTAGGGACGCGTGTAGAGTACACGCGACGCTCGCGACCGAGTGAGCTCGAAGCCGTTGAGGATGACGTCGAACGTGCCCCGCTCGAGGGAGGGGATGAGCGCCGACCAGTCGTTCTGCACGAACTCGGCGCGCGCCCCGAGGCGCCTCGCGAGGCCCTCGGCGAGCTCCACCTCGAAGCCGACCCGGTGGCCCTTCGCGTCCTCGTGGACGAACGGCTCACCGCCCTGCACGTCGCCGCCCCAGCGGAGGACGCCGGCCTTCTTCACCCGGGCGAGGCCGTCCGCGGCGCCGGCGGGCGCCGACAGCAGCGCGACGACGAGGCCCACGAGCAGCGCCACGAGGGCACGCGCCCGGGAGCAGCTTGGCGCCGGGGCGTGCGCGCTGGCCGAGGTGGGCTTCACGCGGAGGGCGGACGCGAGGTCACGGCGTCGAGTAGGCGCAGCGGAAGCCGAGCTTGCCGTACTTGTTCAGCAGGTGCGACGAGTGGGTGCCGCCGATGCCGTGCCCTTCGAACGAGCCGTTCTTCGCCCAGGTCATGGTGGAGCCGAACGGGGTCGAGGCCGTCGGCGACGAGATGGTGCCGGTGATCTCCATGAGGCCGTCGTTCAGCGAGTGGCCGTTCGCGCTGCGCCCGCGGAGCCGGCCCGGCGCGCCGATGAACACGGCGTAGTCGGTGCCGATGAGGTTCGGGTACTCGTAGCTGTAGAGAAAGTTCGCGTACTCGATGCTCTGGTTCGCGGCCGGCGCGAACGGGCTCCCCGCGGCGCGGAGGCTCGCGTCGGTGGCGGTGGGGAAGCGGTTGCCCGCGTAGGTGGCCGAGCCTTGGCCCTTGGCCTGCGGCGTGGCGCCCCACGGGTAGCTGCTCGCGCCCCACGCGGCGTTGTAGTCGGCCGTGGTCTGGAGGCGCCCGCCGTCCCAGATGCAGAACGCCTGCGCCATCAGGTAGTTCACGCAGTTCAGGCCCTTCGTGTCGAGGATGTCCTGACCGTAGGCCCGCGCGTTGTCGTTCATGTACTGGGTCTCGATGGCCGCGGGCATCCAGTACGTGTGCGTGCCGGGCGAGTAGTTGTAGCAGCCGGTCTGGCTCTGCGTGTTGGCCCGGAAGATGAAGCCGCCGAGGTGGCGGTACACGCTCGTGTACACGCCCGGGATCGGCGCCGCGTCGTTCTGCGAGCCCTCGGCGAGCTCGGCTGGCGGGGCCAGCGTGTTCCCGCCGAAGCTCACCGGGAGGTAGGGGTCCCACGCCGCGGCCATGGGCGCGTTCGCGGGGATCTTCCCGGCCGCGCGGGCGCTCTGGATGAAGCCGCGCACGTTGCCGCCGATGCGATCGAGGAACACGCGCATGCGCCCGGCGGTGACGCCGTACTTGCCAAGGTAGGTCCCCGCG
>DAORJJ010000905.1:0-1933 GCA_035439005.1 Polyangiaceae bacterium
GAGGTCGGCGGGGCCGAACACCGGGACGCGGACCGGCGTGCCGAGCCCGGGTCGCCCGCGATCGCAGGGGCCGCCCGCCGTCGCGTCATACGCGTGTAGACTGCACGCAAGCGCCGCCGCGCAGGCGAGCGCCGCGCGCGTCACAGGCCGGGCGCGGTCCATCCGTCCCTCCCTCGGTCGATGAGCCACGGGTTGGTGAACGCGGTGGCCCAGTGGCCCGGCGCGACGACGTTCGCGTGGAAGCGCGGATCGGTCTCCGACGGTCGACCGGGCTCCACGTACGCGTCGTCCTCGCCGTAGCCGCGCCGGTCGTCGAGATCGATCACGCCGTCGCCGTTGTTGTCGGTCGTGTCCGGGTAGCCGTCGTGGTCGAGGTCGGCCGAGGGGAAGAGCGGGAGCCCAGCCTCCACGACGATCCACGCGTCGGAGTCGGCCGGGAGCCCGGCGAGCAGCTCGGCTACCGGGAGCTTGCCGGAGAAGCGCACGAGGCCGCCGCGGCCGAACGGATCGGTGGGCCGCGCCAGCTCTGGCCCGCGCAGCACGCGCCGCACCTTCCCGTTCACGAGCACGCGGATCTCCTCGACGGGGATCCACGGCGCCGCGCGGACCTCGAGCGACAGCGCCGCGTCGGCCGCCGCGCGGAGGGGCGCGAGGGAGGGCCCGCGTCCTTCGATGCTCGCGTCGATCACCGGCCCGTTGGTGCCGATCATCTTGCCCGCGCGCACGTCCGCGTTGAAGCGCTCGACGTCGAAGGCGCGGAGCGTGTGGCCGCCGAGCACGAGGTTCCGCGCATACCCGAGCACCTCGACCGCGAGCGTGTGCGAGTCGCTGTTCGCCGTGCCGCCGCGCAAAATGCCCTGGTTTAGCAGCGAGAACCACGCGAGGCGGTACTGCTGGAACTGCCGCGTGCTCGTGCCGTTCATCACCTCTTGCACGTGGTAGTCGAGCGCGGTTCGTCCGCCGCGGCTCCGGCGCAGCTGACCGGGGCCGACGTCGCTCGGCTCCGCGGGGACGGGCTTGCGCGCGTCGAACTCGATCGCCGTGAGGAAGCCCTCGTCGCGTCCGAAGCTCGAGCCGGCGAGCGGGTGGTTGAACTGGATGACGCCGGCGCCGTCGAACGACGCCGCCACGCGGTCGAAGAGCGGGCCCGGCTCGAGCAGCTCGTCCCACGGGAGGCCGTTCCGCGGCAGCGCGGCGTCGTACCGCAGCGGCCAGAAGTTGTAGTGCCCCACCACCTTCGGGATGTCGGAGCCCGGCGGCCGGTAAAAGAGGATGTGTCCGGTGGTCTCCGCGCCGGGCATCACGCGCACGCGGTCGCCGATGCCGAGCTCGCGGATCGCCGCCTCGTAGGTCGAGACCACGTCGTGGTCGGTGGCGGCGAGCACGTCGACCCCCGTCGCGACGAACGAACGAGCGCGGTCGATCTCCGGCAGGCTGCTGTCGAAGCTCGCCCCGCCGTGCACGTGGAAGTCGGCCGAGAGCGCGCCTGCGGGCATCAGCGAAGGGAGCTTGTCGACGACCAGCGAGGCCGTGGTGGTCGCCCCGTCGGCGATCGTGATCTCGGCGCGCGCGAGCGTCGAGAACGGCCCCTCGGTCGCGTACGCCCAGTACCGGCCGGCGGGCACGGCGAGCGACACGCGCCCATCCGTGCCCAGAAGCGCACGGTTGCACGCGGGCGACCCGCCGTGCGGAGGCCCGAGGTAGGGCGCGCAGTGCGCGACGTCGAACGCGCCGTAGAGCGAGCCCCGCGCCGCGGCGACGTCTTCGGCGCGCGTCGGCGTGAGCACGAGCTCACCGCGGACGGGCTGCCCCGCCGAGTCGACCACGCGCGCCTCGAGGCGCCCCGGCTCGGGCGAGACGAGGTCTGGCACCTCGACGTCGCCGAGCGTGGTGAACGCCGCGGGCGGCGACGCGGCGCGCCCCAGCGCATGGG
>DAORJJ010000906.1:0-1923 GCA_035439005.1 Polyangiaceae bacterium
CACGAGCGGCGGCCCCGCCTGCCAGGCCAACGCGCGCCCCGGCCCTCGCTGCGATCCCGCGCCCCGCGCCGACAGCGCGTGCAAGGTCGCTCTCGCCGACCCGGACTGGTTCAGCGAGGGGCGCGATCTCTACGACGCGCCCCACGCGCAGCCGCTCCGCCTCGCCCGCAGCGCGAGCGTGGCCGTCGCGGGCGCCGCCGACGTCGATCGGGCGTGGGCGCCCAGGCTCGCGTCGCTGCCCCTCTCCGGGGCCGACATGGGCGCGCCCGGCACAGATCCGCTCCTCGGCGTCTTCACCATCTACGGGAACCCGCGGGGCTACCACGTGTGGCTCACAGGCGACGCGTGCCGCGCGTTCGACCACGCCGCCCACGCCTCGAACCTGCTCGTCCGCTACCTCGCCACCGAGGGGCGCGACCTCTACGTGGTGAGCCACCCCGCCTCCCACGGGTGCCTCGCGGACTCGAGCTGCCCGTTCTTCAAGTAGGCGCTCACCGACGCCGCTGGAACTCGAGGCCGCGGCGAACTAAGAAGGAGCCCCGCTCTCCCTGACCGCCCATCGCCCGCCGAGCCGACCATGCGCTACTACGTCTCCTTCGATCCCTCGAACCCCGAGGCCGCCACGACCGTCGACATCCGTGAGCTGCCGAGCGGCGCGCTCCAGGTCGAGATCGAGGGGCGCCGCGTCGAGGTCGACGCCGAGCAGGTCGGCCCTTCTCTGTCGGTCCGGGTCGACGGCCGCATGGTCGATCTCACCACCGAAGGGGCGCCGCCGGAGCTCGGCGCGATCGCCAGCGGCCACCGCTCGTACGTGCGCGTGGAGAGCGAGCGCCAGCGGGCGGCGGCGCGCACCAAGTCGGCGTCGGGCGGCGGCGGCGACAAGACGCTCAAGGCCCCCATGCCCGGCCGCGTCGTGCGCGTGCTCGTGAAGCCCGGCGACGCCGTGGCCGCGGGTCAGCCCCTCCTCGTGCTGGAGGCGATGAAGATGGAGAACGAGGTCAAGGCGAAGGCGAGCGGCACCGTGCTCACCGTCCACGTGAGCGAGGGCGCCACCGTCGAGAGCAACGCGCGCCTGCTCACGCTCGGGTAGCGGGGCCGACGACCATGAGCGAGCAGCACGCGGAGGCGCGGGGAGCGACGGGCAGCCCGCGCAAGGAGCCCGACCTCGACGCCGCGCCGATGACCCCAGGCAACGCGGCGCGCGTCGCGGCCGCGGGCCTGTTCTTCCATGCCTGCGGCCTCCTCGCCGCGGCGCTGCTCGCGAGCTACGGGCTCGCCGCCATGATCGCCCAGGCGGTGATCGCCGAGTGGGGCGTGTCGCGCCTCGGGGTCCGCTGGACCGCGGAGGGCGCCGCGCCCTCGACCCCGTCGCCCATGGCCCGCGGGGCGCGGGGCGTGGCGCTCGGCGCGGGCGCCGCCGCGCTGACCACGGCAGCGCTCCTCGCCACGGGCGCAGGCCACTTCGAACGGGGCGGCCTCGTGCCGACCACGCTCGCGGTCGGCGCGCTGTCGGCCGGCGCCACGGCCGTGTGGCACGAACTCTACTACCGCGGGCTCGTGCTGCGCGTCACCGAGAAGATCAAGCAACCTTACTTTCGACTCCTCGCGGCGGGCCTCGCCGAGGCCGCGGCGGCGGCGGCCATGCCCGGCGCGACGACGCTCGAGGTGGTCGTGGCCGGCCTCTTCGGGGCGCTGATGGCGGCCCTGTGGCTCCAGGACCGCGGCGCGGTCCTCGCCTGCGCGGCGCACGCCGGGTGGCTGTTCACGACGCGCAGCGTGCTCCGCGGAGGCGTGTTCGAGCTCGCCGGCACCCCCACCCTGCTCGGCGGCAACGGCGCGGGGCCCTTCGCGGGGCTCGCGGCCGCGGGCGTGCTCGCCGCCTCCCTCGTCGCGCTCCTCGTGGCCCGCGCCCGGCAGCCGAGC
>DAORJJ010000907.1:0-1910 GCA_035439005.1 Polyangiaceae bacterium
GACGGCTCGATGACCACGACGCACGCGAACTCACCGCGCGAGGCCATCGCGCGCGTTCGTTTGGTACGGCGAGCACGCCGCGGGCGGAGGGCTTATGTTGCCGGCACCGTGTCCACCTCGAAGCCGACGTTCATGGAGCCCCGCGAGGCGGCGCGCGCGCTGGAGGCGGCGCTCCGCTCCCCCAAAGAGCCCATGACGGTGGCCGACGCGGCCGCGAAGAGCGGCCTCGCGCTGCGCGACGCCTCGAGCGGCCTCACCTGGCTCACGCAGGAGTACCGCGGGCACCTGCGGGTCACCGAGGCGGGCGAGCTGGTCTACCTCTTCCCCACCGGCTTCTCGAAGCCTTGGGAGACGCGCGACGCCCTCCAGCGCGGCCTCGCCACGATCGGCAAGGCGCTCGCGGGCGCGGCGAGGTTCGTGGTCCGCGCCTGGCTCACGGTGGTCATCTTCGCGTACGTGGCGATGTTCATCGGCGTGCTCATCGCCCTCACGCTCGCCAAGCAGGGGGACCGCGACGGGCTGCCGGGCGCGTCGCTCGTGGGCGGCCTCTTCCGCGTGCTCGCGGACGCGCTCTTCTGGACGTTCCACCCCTTCTCGCCCGTGGCGATCGGTCCCTACGCTCCCTACGAGCCGCGGGCGCGCGGCGCGCGAGGGGCGCAGCGCGACCAGACCCCGTTCTACGAGAAGGTGAACCGCTTCGTCTTCGGGCCGGCCACGCCCCCGGAGGATCCGCGCGCGATGGAGCAGCGCGTGCTCGCGGAGATCCGCGCGCAGCGCGGGCGCATCGGGCTCTTCGACGTGATGCGCGTCACCGGCCTGCCCCGCGACGTCGCCGATCCGCTCATGGCGCGCCTGATGCTCGACTACGACGGCGACGTCGACGTGTCGGAGGGGGGCGGCATCACCTACCGCTTCGAGGCGCTGCGGCTCACGGCGGACGCCGCGCCACCCCCGCCTCCGCCGCCGGCGTGGGCGACCCCGAAGCAGCTCCCCGGCCTCACGGGCAACACGGTGGGGAGCAACATCCTCATCGGGCTGCTCAACGGCTTCAACCTGGGGATGGCCACGTTCGCGCTCCAGGCGAACCTCACGTTCGGGCGGCTCGCCAATATTTTCGAGATGATGCGCTCGCGCGACGAGATCCTCCCGATCCCCTACGACGGCGTGCCGATCGTGCTCGGCGTGATCCCGCTCGTGTTCTCGCTGGCGCTCTTCCTCTTCCCGCTCGCGCGGGCGCTCGGGCGCTCGAGGCGGGCGGCGGCCGTCGCCCGCGAGAACGGGCGCCTCGGCGTGCTGCGCGAGGTGCTCGAGCGGACGCGCGCGGGCGCGCAGGTGACCGAGGGCGCCCTCAAGCGCGCGTGGACCGCGGCGGCCGGCGCGCCGCCGAGCGAGCGCGAGCTCACCCGCGCCGTGGTCGCCCTCGGTGGCGACGTGGACCTCCGCGACGAGGCGAACGAGCTCGTGCGCGTGGCGCCAGGGGCCGAGAGCGAGGGCCCGGTGCGGTACCGCTTCGTCGACCTCGAGGCCGAGGCGGAGGCCCTCGAGGCCGAGCGCTTGGCGGCGAAGGACGACGAGGCGAAGCTCGGGAAGATCGCCTTCGCCTCCGACGCGTGAGGAGCGGGAGCGCCGGGAGCGCACCGCAGCGCGGAGCACGAAACGCCTGGGGGGCGGTGGATCTTGTTGGTGGCGGCCGCGTTCTGGGCCACGCTTAGGCATGCTTGGTAGTCGACACGGCTGGCGCGGGCGGTGGGTCGGGATCGCGCTGTTGGCGCTCGCGAGCGGGGCGGCGAGCGCGTGCGGGAGCGCAACGACCGGAGGCGACGCGGACGCCACGGCGCCGGACGCGGCGACCGACGCGGCCCTCACCCCGGACGCCGTGCCGAGCGCCGCGCTGGACGCGACGGCCGACG
>DAORJJ010000908.1:0-1906 GCA_035439005.1 Polyangiaceae bacterium
CCCGTGCCCGCGTCGCCCGCGCTCGTCTCGCCGCCGCACGCCGCCACGAGCGATGCGCCCGCGAGGCCCGCGAGCGCCGCCGCCACGAAGCGGTTACGACGCGCCAAGATGGCCGCGCGGTCCTGGTCGGCCTCGGCCTGCTCGGGAGCGACCGGCGACTCGTTGAGGTCGTTCGCGTCGCCGCCCTCGCTCACGGGCGCACCACCTTCACGGGCGTGCGGGTCGGGCTGTAGGTGTTGTCGACCTCGCCGTCGACGACGCGCATGGGGTCGGTGGCCTTCGCCGCGCGGAGCAGGGTCTGGTAGCTCGGCATCGAGCCGTCGATGAGCTTCGCGATGAGCTGGCCCTCGGCCAAGCCGCTCTCGTATTCGGGCGCCTCGATGCCGTTGGTGATGGTGTCGAGCGCCTTCGTGCCGCCGGGCTTCAGGAGGAAGAAGCCCTCGTTGTAATAGTTGTAGGATACACAGCTATCGATGAAGAACAGCTGGTAGGTGGACGGGAAGTCGCTCGCGCGGAAATTCGCGGGGTCGAGCGGGCCGCGGCCGATGTACGAGTGGCCGTTGAACACGAACACGTCGCTGGTCTTGATGGCGCGCTTGTACGGAGTCTGGCTCTCCTCCGCGCCGAAGCTCGTGTTCAGCACCACGCCGAAGTCCTTCGCCGCGCCGCCGCCGATCGACACCTTCATGGGCATCTCGAAGGTGAGCCAGTGGTTGTCGAGCTTCTGGCCCATCTTGAGGCGGAGCTCGGTCTTCTCCGCGGAGGTGAGGCCGCTGGGGTAGCCCGTGTCGTAGACGGTCCACTGGATGACGTCGGAGAACTTCAGCCCCTCGAGCCGCTTGCTGCCTACGGTGACGGTGGTGAGGTCCTCCGCGGGCTCGATCTTCGTCAGCGTGAAGCCCGGGTGGGCCTCGAACACCACGCCGAGCAGATCCATCCACTCGTAGTAGCCGTCGTCTTTGTAGGCCTCGACGTGGTCGTGCGCGAGGCGCCCTGTCATCGCGCCGATGGTGAGCTTGCCCGGCGTGACGCCCCCGGCGAAGAGCTTGTCGTACTCGGGGTAGGTGGAGCCGCGCACGGTCTTGGCGGCGCCGAGGCTCATGGTGGCGGGCACGAAGAGGCGATCGACCTGCGACTGCGGCACCTGCGTGCGCCCGTCGGCGAGCTTCGCCCGGTCGGCGTCGACCTTCTCTTGCTCGTCGGCGATGGCGGCCTTGCAGGAGGCGAGGCTCGGGTTGAAGTCGTACCAGAGGAGGCCGCTCGCCGCGTCTTCCTGGGCCTCTTTGTCGTTCTTGGTGCACGCCTTGACGACCGCGCCGCGGTTCGCGCTCGTGTCGCCCGCGCCACTCAGCACGGCGAGCGGCAGCGACGTGCGGCGCGAGAGCTTGGTGGGGACCACGGCGTTGTCGCGGTACTGGTACTTCACCTCGAGCCGCGCCTTGCCGCGGTCGCCCGCGTTGTTCGTGTCGAAGACCGTGACCTCGCGCTTCTTGAAGGTGGCCGGGTCGATGTCCTTCAGCTCGCGGCTCTCGACCGAGATCTCCAAGGCCAGCAGCGCGCCAAAGGCCGACTGGCTCTGCGCCCGCGCGGCCCGGAGGATGGTCGCGTCGCTCGCGCCCACCTCGACGTAGACGAGCCCCTCGAACCGGAGCTCACGCGAGCGCGCCGTGAGGCTCGTGAGGTCGTCCTCGTCGGTCGCGGTGGGCGTGCCCTCGTCGATCGTGGCCGAGCAGCCGGGGAGCCCCGCCGCGAGCGCGAGCAGCGCGGGGAGCGCGAACAGGGAGGAGGCGAAGAGGGATCCAGACGATGACTTCATGCGGTGCCTTTCGAGCGATTTCGCCCATGTGACCCTACTTCAAGAGGGCCGGGGAGCAAGGGAGCGGGGGAAGAAAACGGGGGGCGGGAG
>DAORJJ010000909.1:0-1905 GCA_035439005.1 Polyangiaceae bacterium
GGTGGTCGGGCGCACCGCCGCCGAATCGCACGTCTCGCGCGACGAAGCGCTCGAGCAGCTCGTCGCCGACGCGGTTGGCGCGCGCGAGGCGCTCGAGACCGGCGTCGACGAGCGCCCCGCCGTTCGCGTGCGCGCGCGCGCGGCCCTCGCGCGGAGCCTCGTCGAGCGGGTCAAGGCCGACGCGGCCGCGGCCGGGCCGCCCACCGACGCCGAGATGGCGACCCTCACGGAGGAGGCCTGGGTCGAGCTCGATCACCCCGAGCTCCGCGTCGCGGTGCACGCGGTCGTGCTCGTCGCGGAGGGCCAACCCTCGACCGAGGCGCGCCGCCTCGCCGAGCGCATCCTCGCGGCGGTCGCGCCGGCAAAGTCACCCGACGAGTTCCTCACCTTGGCGGACGGACCCAAGGCGCCCGGCCTGGAGGTCCGCGTGGAGGCGCTGCCTCCCGTGGCCGCCGACGGTCGCACCCGCAGCGGCAAGCTCGACGAGCGCTTCGTCAAGGCACTCTTCGGGCTCCCCAAGCCGGGCGACCAGTCCGGGGTCATCGAGTCGCCGTTCGGCTACCACGTCATCCGCCTCGTCGAGCGCGTCCCGGCCTACACGATGCCGCTCGCCGAGCGGGTGCCGCTCTTCACCCCCGAGGTCCTCAGTCGCCGCGCGAAGGCGCGGCTCGACGCGGCCCTCGCCGATGCCCAGAAGGCCCGCACCGTGGTCATCTCGCCCGCCGCGCAGTCTCTGCTCGACGGCCTCACCTTCGCCTCGCCCCCGCCGGGCGCCGCCCCGCGCCCGGAACGGTGAGCGCGCGCGTCGACAGAGCGGCCGCGGCCCTCCGCCGCGCCTCCGTCGCGCCGCGCGACATGGAGGCGTCCCCCTTCTCGGCGATCCTGGGCGAGTTCCTCGCGCGGGTCCCCGGCGCGATCGCCGCCGCCCTCGTCGACAGCGGCGGCGAGACCGTCGACTACGCGGGCAAGCACGACATCTTCGAGCTCAAGGTCTTCGCCGCGCACTTCCGCATCCTGCTCGGCGAGGCCAGCGCGCTCACGGCGGGCGCCGAGGTCACGCGCCTCATGGTCCGCGGACGAAAGCGGGCAGTCCTCGCGCTCCGGGCGCCCGACGGCTACGCGGTCGTCGTCGTCCTGCGCCGCCGCGCCGGCTTCGCCCCGCAAGAGACGAGCGTGCGCGTGCTGATGGAGGCGCTCGCCGCGGAGGCGGGCTGGGCGAGCGTCGAGCCCTCGGGGTGGGCCGAGGTCTCCGTTCGTCGGGACGGCCGCGGCCGCCCGCTCGAGCTCCTCGATGTCGACGCCGCCGGCGCCGAGCGCGCCACCGCCCTCGAGGTGCTCGGCACCTTCGGCGCGCGCGGCTTCCGCGTGCGCGCGAGCGACGGGCACGAGTTCAGCCTCGTCCGCGAGCCCAAGAACCTCTGGTACGCCGACAACGGAGGCTGACCCTCCGCGAACTCGTGCACCCTGCACGCGATAACCCCGCGTAATCACGCAGGAACTCGCCCCCGCAAACAATGCGCTGCGAGCCCCGTCGATTCGATTTGACTCCGGACGCTGCGCGAGTAGGTTGCGCCTCCCCGACGCGAGGGTGCCACGCACCAGCGCCGAAGGGCCCGCGATTTCACCCTGTGGTTTCGCGGGCTTGTGTGGAAGGTGTGGACAAAATACTTCACCGAGCCGCTTGCGAAGCGGTCCGAATGGAGCGAAGGTCCAGACCTCCACGGCCTCCCGAGCGGCGCACCGCGCAGCCCTCGAGGCCCCCGCCGAACGACGAAAAAGTCGCTTGACGGGACGGGAAGGCGGAGCTAAGGTTCGCCGCCCGGAACGAAGGAAGCGAGAGCAACCTTCGAGGGTCGCCAAGAAAAAAATCTTGACGACGCAACGAGGCGGAAGTAAAAAGCCCCT
>DAORJJ010000910.1:0-1900 GCA_035439005.1 Polyangiaceae bacterium
CGGGCCGGGCGCGGACGACGACGGGCCTCGGTCCGTAAATCAACAGGCTGCTAGAACTGCGGCTGTCCGTTGGCGCAGACCGCCTCGGTGCCCTGGCCGTAGTGCGCGTTCACGAACGCGTTCAGCGAAGGCTGGTCGAGGCAGTCGGCCTTGTAGGTCCACCCCCAGGCGGCGACCGCGAGCGGCACGTCGAGGAGCGGATCGGGAGTGATGATCGCCCGCACTCGCACCTCGGTGTCCGCGCACAGCGGGTCGTTGGGGATCGACGCGACCGCCGCGCGTAGGCCCGCGACGTTCGCCGCGCAGTCGGCGCCGGCGTCCTTCGCGGCGCAGTTGTGGAGCAGCACGACCGCGCCGTGCTCGAGGTCGTGGACGTAATACCGACGGTCGACCGGCGCCTGATACTCCTGGAACGCGGCCCAAATGGGGTAGTGCGGTCCGCTCGCGGGCGGGTTCGAGTTGTACGTGACGGGCGTGTCGATCGCGACGTGCGGGCTGTCGAGCAGCGCCGGAGTGTCGATCTCGATGCGACACCTCGCGTCGATGATGATCGGCTTCGCGAGGCGCACGCGATCGGGCGCCGCGTCGGCGGCCGCGTCGGCGCTCGTGGCGCCCGTGGAGCACCCGCTCGCGGCGAGGATCGACGCCGGCAGGAGCAGCGTCACGAGGGTCAGGAGCGGTCGCTTCACGCCTCGAGCTTGACACATGGGCAGCGCGCACGTCACATCGAAGCGCTCGCGCCATGCAACAGCCCGAACCCCCGGCGGATCCGACGGCGCCGGCGTCGCCTGAGCGCGTGGCCCAGCCGCCGCCCGCCGGGAGGCTGTCTCCGCCGCTCCACGAGTCGGCACACTGGGTCATGCGCCTCGGCCGCACCGTTCGGCGCCTCGCCGAGGGCCTCTACTTTCACGATGGGCTCAGCGCGGCCCCGGCCATGGCGTTTCACTTCTTCCTCAGCCTCCTGCCCCTGGTGGTCGTGGCGGGGTGGCTGCTCGGGCGGTTCGCGCGCACGCGCGGCGTGGAGGCCTTCTTCGCGCCGGTGTTCTCGTCGGCGCCCTCGGCGGTCGTCACGATCTCGAGGCAAGAGCTCGAGCGCCTCGCCGTCGCCGACTTGAAGCTCGCCCCGCTCGCGCTCGGAGGCTTCTTCTGGCTCGCCTCGTCGGGCGTGCACGGCATGATGGACGCGTTCGAGCGCGCCCTGAGCGTGCCCACGCGCCGCCCCTATTGGAAGAAGCGGCTCCTGTCGCTCGCGTTCGTCGCGGGCGGGCTCGTGGCGGTGTGCGCGGTGTCCTTCCTCGCCGTGGGCTGGGAGGCGATCGCGACGGCCTCGCACGACGCGCCGCTGGCCGCTTCGGGGCTCCACATCCCCGAGTCGGCGATCCGCGTGCGGGCTCACGTCGACCACGCGTTAGGGCTCGGCGCGTTCTTCGGGTTCAGCGTGTGCGGCGTCGCCATCTTCTACCGCGTGGCCGTGGCGTACCCGAAGGGGGTCCGTCGCCGCATCTGGCCGGGAGCCGTGCTCGCCATCGTGCTCTGGCTCGTGATCTCCTGGGCGTTCAGCCTCTACGTGAGCTCTCTCGGCCAGTACACGCTGTATTACGGCAGCCTCGCGGCCGTCGCCGTGCTCCTCGTGTGGTTCTGGCTGACGAGCCTCGCGCTGCTCGTTGGCGCCGAGCTGAACGCGCAGCTCGAGGGCGCCCGCGGCTGACTCACCGCTCCTCGCCCTCGACCTCGCGCCTCGCGAGGTTCGCCGCCGCGACGCGCTGCGCGGTGACGAAGGCGTGGGCCGCGAGGCGCGCGTACGCGTCCACCCGCGTGTAGACGTGGTTGCCCGAGGCGAGACAGCTCCCGCCGCGGGACACGACGCCCACGACCTCCCCCGTGCGCGCGTCAAACACAA
>DAORJJ010000911.1:0-1897 GCA_035439005.1 Polyangiaceae bacterium
CTGGAGAAGCGCCTGGCGAAGCTCGAGATCAAGCTCGACGTCACCGATGCCGCGGCCCTGGCGCGGGCGGCGCGGACGGGGGCCCGAGGCTCGCGCCGCTCGTCAGCAGCCCGCGCGCGGCAGGCGGGTCACCGGGGCTCGAGGGTCAGGGTGCCCTGGCCGCCCTCGTCGCTGAGCGTCACGACGAGGCCGCTGCCCGAGCGACGGGCCACCACGCGGAGGACGTGCCCGTTCTCCCCCACGAGCTCGGCGCGCGTGAGGTCTCCGTGGGTGCGCACGCTCCGCAGCGTGCGCTCGAGCGCTCCGGGGCCTGTCACGGTCACGTGGGCCTCGTCGACGCGGACGATCGCGTCGCGCGCGAGCCACGCCAGCCACGCGCGGAGCTCGCGCGAGGCGCCCGGGGGCACCCCGTACGAGGCGACACGCCACGTCCCGATCATCACGTTCGCCCGCTCGTCTGCGCCTCGATCGAGCCGATCGGCGGAGATCTCGCGCCGCGGAGGGTCCGGCGCGAGCGCGCGCTGCGTGACCACAGCGCTCCCCACGAGGAGCGCGAGCGAGGCCCACCCGAACCGAGAGCGCAGCCAGCGGCGGAGCCGCGACACGCGCTGGCGCACCACCGGAGGAGGGAGCCCCTCGGTCTCGGCGATCGCGCGGAGCGGCTCGCCCGCGTGCTCCCGCACGAGCCACTCGAGCGTCTCGCGGTCGCGCGCCGTCGACTCGCGCGAGAGGACCTCGCCGAGGAGCTGGCGCGCCTCGAACGGCGCAGGCTGCGCGGGGGCGGCGCCCTCGAACGCGCCGTCGTCGAGGACGAGCCGCCGCGAGCGCCGGTGGTAGTCGGCGATCTTGTGGCGCGCGATGCCCGTGACCCATCGCGCGAGCGCGTCGGGCTCCGTTGGAGCGTGCTCGGCGGCGAGGGCGTCGCACAGCACGGACTGCACGAGGTCGGCCACCTCGTCCCTCGGGACGCGCCGACGCAGGAGCGCCGTGAGCCCCTCCCGGAGCTCCCGGCGCGCCAGGCCTTCGCGCCACGGCGTCTCTCGCATCGATGCCCCGACGGAAGTCATCGTCATGAAGAGCCTATCGCGCGACGGCGACGAATGTGACAGCGCCCGTGCGCTTCACGGGCGTCGTCCGCCCGGGGCGACCGCGGTCAGCGGAGCGTCGCGGGGGGCGGCTGCCCGCCGTTCTTCTGGCGCGCCTCCGCGCTGTTGCGGATCTCCTCCCAGACCCAGCTCAGGGTCTTGTCGCGCGCGAGGGCGTCGGTCCAGCTGTCGAGGCCGGCGGGCTCTCCCTCGCGGTGAAGATAGGCGCGGTACGCCTTGTTCACGAGCTCGCGCGCCTCGGCCGTCTTGGCGATCGACTCGCGCACCTTCGCGGTGGGCAGGCCTCCGTTGACGTGCCGGGCGAGCCATTTCGGATCGGGCGCGCGGTGGAGGATGTCGGTGTAAAACGAGAGGATCTCGGCGGTGCGACCGTCCACGCACTTGCCCGCGTCGATGCGCTGGCCCTCGGGACAGCAGTACACCGCCTGCGTCGAGGACTCCGTCTGGCGGCACGCCGCGGCCCCCGCCGTGGGGCCGCCCGCGCAGTAGAGCCCTCGCCCACACACGGGCGGCGGCGCCACGCACTTGCCGGCGTCGATCCGGTGCCCCGGAGGGCAGCAGTAGATCGTGGCCCGGGACGCGTTCTTCTGGCGGCACGCCGCGGCCCCCGCCGTGGGGCCGCCCGCGCAGACGAGCCCAGTGCCGCAGTCTGGGGGGGGATCCGCCGCCGCGCCGTGGGCGAAGCTCACCCCCCCGACCAAGGCTCCCACGCCCACGAACATCCAACGACGAACGGACCTAGCCCTACTTTCGCACGGTGGCACGCCGGAGGCCCCAGCGCCGTAGCTGAG
>DAORJJ010000912.1:0-1894 GCA_035439005.1 Polyangiaceae bacterium
CCAACACCTCGTCGACGACGGCCGCGGCGCGCGCGACGTCGACGCGCGAGAGAGCCTCGGCCGCGCGCACCTTGAGGGCGAGGGCGTCGGCGCCGATCTCGCAGGTGGCTGCCTCGGCGAGGAGCGCGCGCGCGAGGGCGCGGTCGTTCCCCTGTCGGCTGGCGGTGCGGTGGAGCCCGAGGATCGCGCCGCGCCGCCCTGGCTCGACGTCGAGGATGCGCTCGTACGTGCGCGCGGCCCGCGCGGGATCGCCGAGGAGCTCCTCCCAGAGGAGCGCCACCTTCTCCAGGAACGCGATCTTGCGTCCCGGGTCGCGCGCCGACTGCGCCGCCTGCGTGTAGAGCTCGACGAGCTTGCGGAGCTCGCCGGTCGTGGCCTCCGCCGTGCTCGGGCCCATGAGGTGCGAGAGCGCCTCGAGCACCTCGGGATCGCCGGGCGTCGCGACCCACGCGGCCTTCAGGTGCACGATGGCCTCCTCTGGGCGGCCGAGGTCGCGCTCGAGCACGAAGGCCGCGCGGGCGAGCGCGCGCGTTCGAGGCTGCGCGGCCTCCGACTCGGCGGCCCGACCGAGCCAGAGCGTCACGCGCTCTTCGTGGCGGCCGAGGGACGCGAGCAGGTGGTCGAGCGTGTCGAAGAGCCGCGCGTCGTCGGGGTCGAGCTCGATCGCCTCGCGGACGTCGGTGATGGCGCCGTCGTAGTCGCCGAGCTTCTCGCGCAGCTCGGCGCTCTGCTTGCGCTCGTGGGCGATGAGGGCCGGCTCGCGCAGGTAGCGGACGCGGAGGGCACGCACGCGGATGATGTCCGCGAGCTGCCCGGCGTGCTCGTAGAGCTCCACGAGCTCGAGGAGCACGCGCTGATCGATCGAGTCTTCGGTGGGGATGCGCGCGGCGGCGCGCTCGAGGAGGTAGATGGCGCGCGCGTCGTCGGCGAGGCGCTCGCGGTAGATGCACGCCGCGTCGACGTCGAGGCGCGACGCGCGACACGGCTCGGTCTCGAGAGACGCCTCCTCCTCGAGCAGGATGGCCAGGCTCCCGAAATCGCCCGTCGCGGCCACGTGGCGGACGAGCGCGCTGCGCACCGCGCCGATCGCGGGATCGATCGCGAGGGCACGCTCGAAGGCGTTGCGGGCTGCGCGCGGTCGGCCGAGGCGTCGCTCGAGGAGCAGGCCTCGCTCGACATGGAGCCACGCGGAGAGATCATGCTGTCCCGCGTACGCGTCGGCCAGCGCGGCGAGGTGCGCGACGAGGGCCTCGTATTCGGCGACGCCCGCGCGGCTGTTCGCCTCTTCCCACAGCGTCGCCTCGAGCCCCTTCAGCGCTGCGGCGTGGTGCGGGGCGCGCGCGAGCACCTGCTCCCACGCGGCCCGGGTGTCGGACGACGGGGGCTCGTCGGCGGCGAGCAGGCGCGCGCGCTCGGCCAACAGCGCGACGCTCGCGGCCTCCGTCGTCGCGCCGTCGAGCTCGGCCTCGAGGTGCTCGAGCGCGTCGGACAGGAGCCCCGCGCCGAAGCGTCGCCGCCGCAGGAAGCCGTGCGCGGTGGGCGAGCGCGGGTCCACGAGCAGCGCGCGCTCCGCGTGGTCATTGACTCGGGTCTCGTCGCCGATGGTCTCGTCGACGATCGCGAGCTCGAGGTGCGCCCGCAGCAGCCCCACGCGGTCGTCGGTCGCCTCGAGCGTGCGCGCCCGAGCCTCGAGCTTGCGGACCAGCGACGCGGCGTGCTCGGCGGGCGGCGCCGGACCACGCGCGGCCTCGCGCCGGTGCGTGACCGACGGGCGCGGCTCGTGGCGGCTCTCCGCTCCTCGGCCCGAGGGTGACCGGCCCCGCGTCTCGTGCGCGGGGTGCGGGGGGAGGGGCGCGGGCGGTGGCGGGAGCGCGGGCGGAGCCGTCGGCGGAGG
>DAORJJ010000913.1:0-1889 GCA_035439005.1 Polyangiaceae bacterium
CGCGGGCGCGCCTCGGCCCCCTCTGTCCGCCACGGGCCCGACGGCGCGCCCCTCCTGTCGCTCGACGCGGCCCTCGCGCGGCGCGCTCCGCTCGCGCTGCCCGAGCTCGACCTCGCCGAGGGCGAGCGCCGTGCCGTGCTCGACTCCTGGCGCGCCCGCGTCGGCAGCGAGTACGCCTCGGCCCGCGTCTTTTCCGCCCTCGTGCCGCAGGCGATGGCGGCGGGGCTGGACGCCGACTCGGTGCTCGCGCTGACCGAGATGGCGGCAGAGGAGCTCGACCACGCCGCCCGCTGCGCGCGGGTGGTCGTGGCGCTCGGCGGCCCAGACGCGCTCGCCGAGTGCGCGCTGCCCGCGCTCCCAGGCGTGCCGGCGCACGCCGACGCGAGCCCGCTCGAGGCGCTCCTGCGCAACGTCCTCGACGTCAGCTGCATCAGCGAGACGGTGGCCGTCGCGCTGGTCGGCAGCGAGCGCGAGCTCGCCGCGACGCCCGAGCTCGAGGCGGAGCTGGCCGCCATCTTGGCGGACGAGGTGGGGCACGCGCGCTTCGGGTGGCGCCTGCTCGAGGTCGCCGTGCCCTCGCTCGCGCCGCGCGAGCGCGCGCGCCTCGGCGCGTATCTCGCCTGCGCGCTCCGAGAGCGCGTGGGCCGCTTCGCGCCGTTCTTGGGCCAAGCGGCGGCCTCGCGCGCCGCGCAGTCGCTCGGGGCGCCGGCCGGCCCAGGGACGTTCCACGTGTTCGTCGAGACCATCGAGCGGATCACGGTGCCGGGCCTCGAGCGGCTCGGGCTCCCCGCCCGCCGCGCGTGGGAGCTCGCGCTCGCGGCGCCCTCGCGCGCGGCCTGACGCGGCGTGGCGACGCGTGACGCGGGCGGGCGACAACTTCCGGTCGACAGGGCGGCGCCGCGAGAGAATACTCGGCCGATGCGCCTCGCCGTTCGCCGCCCGCTCGCCCGCCCGCTCGCGTTTGTGCTCGCCTCGCTCTCGCTCGCCGCCCTCGCCACGGCGTGCGCCGCCGAGCTCCCGGGCGACGATCCCGCCGTCGACTCGGAGGACGCGATCCTCGGCTCGAACTGCGAGGCCACGTTCGTGTGGCTCCAGAAAGACGCCTACAAGGAGACCGCGGGGCGCACCTCGCCCGCGTGGCCGCCGCACACCACGACCACGCTCGACGCGTACTGCACCACGCGGGCCGCCGGCCGCCAGAAGATCGGCGGCGCGTTTCAGGCGAACTACGGCACCGAGCCGGGCGCCGTCGACAAGAACGGCAAGGTGTTCCTCGTCGAGGTCAAGCGCGAGACCGTGAAGGGCTCGAAGGACGCCATGCTGCGCCTGCTCGAGGCCTACAAGACCTGCGGCTGCAACCCCGACAAGTTCCTCAGCATGGACAAGCTGAAGGGCGACGTCGGCAACCAGCTCCTCGCCGACGTGGTGAAGACCATCGAGAACAACGCCAAGCTCACGTGCACGGCCTCGGGCGGCAAGGCGTCCCTGGTGGAGGCGCTGAAGGCCGGCGACTTCGAGAAGGCCATCGGGATCGTGCCCACGTGCACGTTCGACGGCGGCGACCTCGGCTCCACGCTCGATCAGGCGCTCGCCGAGCTGGCGAAGGGCACGCAGAAGACCCTGGCCGACTACCACGTGTGCAACAACAACGCGGCGCTGCAGACGGCCCTCCTCAACGGCTTCAAGACGAAGGGCGACATCCAAGCCTGCAGCGCCTCGAGCCCGCTCTGCAGCGGCCCGAAGTGGCTCTACAACCCCTGAGGCTCGCGCCCGCGTGAGGCCCGCGCGCGCGCGCGCCCGAGGCCCAGCGCCGCGACGACGGCCAGCGCGAGGGCTCCTCCCGAGGTCGGGGGCCGGCCGGGCTCGCCGGCCGCGCACGACGTCTCGGG
>DAORJJ010000914.1:0-1884 GCA_035439005.1 Polyangiaceae bacterium
CGACCTCGGCGAGCGCGCGCGCGAGCGCCACGAGGTGCGGCTCGCTCCACCGCACGACCCCGACGGCGATGTCGTCGATGCACGCCCCCGCGTCGAGCGCGCTCACGACCGCGTCGGCGATGGCGTGGGCGTGCGACTCGGCGTCGACCACGAACCGGACCTCGATGCCCGCCACGGCGGGCGCCGGCGGAGGCGCGTCGTCGAGGGTGCCGAGGCGCGCGGGGATGACGTCGGTGCGCGGCGCGTCGTCGAGCCAGGAGGCGGTCCACGCGACGAGGGACTCCAGGTGGTCGGGCGGGCGCGAGGGGTCGACCGGCCGCTCGAAGGTCGGCAGGCACACTGTGGCGCGACCGCCGACCTTCCCGAGCTTCCGATCGAGCGCCTTGAAGAGCAGGAGCCGCCGCGGCGAGAGGTCGACGAGGAGGCGCGTCTCGAGCACGTGCGAGCCGAGCGCCGCGGCGAGGACCTCGGGCGGGACGCGCGCGCACTGCGCGGCGAGGCGGGTCGCGACGTGCCGCCGCGCGACGAGGCCGTGGCGCGCGAGCTCCGTCGACATCGAGGCCTCCAGCGAGGCGAGGAGCCGAACCCTCGCCGCGCGGGGACCGTGCGCGGGGCCTCCGAGCGAGGCCGCGCGGCGCGGCTCGAGCTCGTCGACGAACGCGGCGAGATCGTCGAGCGCCGACTCGCAGGCGGCGGCGAGCGCGGCGCTCGTGGGGTCGACGCGGCCCCTGCCGGGGAGCTTCGGGGCGATCGCGGCGATGGCCGCGCGCTCTTCCGCGCGCGTCGCGACCGCGAGCTCGGGCGCGAGCGCGGCGAGGAGGCGCTCCTCCAGCGCGGGCAGCGTGGTGGCGCGGTACCCGGCGCCGGTGAGCCGCTCGACGTGGCGCTCGGTGGGCACGACGAAGACCGGGCGCCCGAGCGCGAGGGGCGGGGCGTGGGCGCGCGGTCGCTCGGCGAACGCGAACGAGAGCTGGCTCACGCGCTGCTCCTTCGACCGCGCGCGCCCGCGCGCCGTGATCTCAAGGGACGACCTTCGAGGGCAGCCGCAGCGCGTCGTCGAGGCGATCGCGGTCGTAGAGGTACGCGTACGCGGAGGCGGTGCCGAGCACGCGCTTCACGTAGTTCCGGGTCTCCTCGTAGGGGATGAGCTCGACGAACAGCTCGATCTCCTCGGTCGTGCGCGCGGACACCCAGCGGTTCACCGCGCCGGACCCCGCATTGTACGCGGCCACCGCGAGCGCAGGGTGGCGGTGCTGCTCGAGGAGCTTCGCGAGCAGCTTCGCCCCGAGCTCGACCGACACGTCGGGGCGCTTGAGCTCCGACTCGCGCGTGACCGCGCCGCCGGAGATCCACTTGGCCGTGGCCGGGATGAGCTGCATGAGCCCGTACGCGTTCGCGGGGCTGCGGATGTCGGCCACGAAGCTCGACTCCTCGCGCATGACGCCCCAGAGCAGGGACGCGCGCACGCCGTGCGAGGCCGAGCCGCGCGCGACCTCGCCGGCGAACGCCTTGGGGCACGCGGTCTCCCAGAGGCCGCGAAAGTCGCCCTCCGGGAGGTGCGCGAGGTGATCGTGCACGCGCGCGCGCGAGAACGCGTGCCCGATCTCCCAGGCCTCGACCTGGTCGAACAGCGCGCCGACCGCCCAGACGGCCTCGGCGGGCGCGCCGTCGCCGAGGGCGCGCGCCGCCACGAACTCGCGCCGCGCGTCGTCGAGGTCGTGGGCCTCCAGCAGGCGGAGCGCGCGCTGAAAAGGCGCGGACGTCACGACCTCGCGCGGCGGCGCCGCGAACGGGGCGGCGGCGTCGCGCGCGGCCACGCGGGCGCGCAAGGCGCGTGCCCCGTCGGCGTCGCGCTCGGCGAGGTGCGCGTAGGCGCGGCCCATG
>DAORJJ010000915.1:0-1883 GCA_035439005.1 Polyangiaceae bacterium
CGACGGCGCGACCGACGCGCGCCTCGCGCCCGACCTCGCCCACGCGCGCGCCCTCACGTACCTCTCGACCGTCGGCGTCTACGACGACCACGCGGGCCACCTCGACGACGCCACGCCGCTGCCCGCGGAGCCTTCGCCGCGCGCGTCGGCGCGCCTCGCCGCCGAGCGCAGCTGGCGCGAGGTCGGCGCGACCGTCCTCCGATGCCCCGCCATCTACGGAGCGGACCGCGGCGTCCACGTGCGGCTCGCGCGGGGCACGTTCCGCGTCCCCGGAGACGGCACGCGCGCGACCTCGCGCGTCCACGTCGACGACCTGGCCGCCTTCACGCTCGCATCGGCGGCCGCACGTGCCGAGACGTTCGTCGTGGGCGACGAGCGCCCGACCACCCACGACGAGGTCGTCCGGTGGGTCTGCGCCGAGCGGGGGCTGTCTCACCCGGGGTACGTGCCGCTCGACGAGGTCCACCGCACGCTCCGCGCGGACCGTCGCGTCGACGCCTCGCGCGCGCTCCGCGAGCTGCGCGTGACGCTGCGGTTCCCTTCCTACCGCGAGGGGATGCGAGCGTAGGCGCGAGGCGACGTGGCCCGCTACGAGAGCAGCCGCCCGCCGGGGCTCACGACGACCTCCGCGAGCTCGAGGCACGCGGCGACGACGCTGCCGACGTCTTCGTTGCCGCTCACCGGGAGCTTGTGCGCGCGGCCGTCGCGGGTCCAGAAGTCGACCCGCGCCACGCCCTCCGTGCGCCGGCCGCAAGCGACGAGCCCATAGGCCTCGAGCACCTCCGCGACGTCCGCCGCGAGCTCGAGCGCGTCGCGCGAAGGGGCCGACGACCGGGAGGCGGGGGGCGCGCTCATGCGCCTCCGAATACCCCCGCGGTTCGGCGCTGTCAAAGCGCGCCCCACCCTCGTCGCCCCCAGCGCCAACCCGATCCGGCGGCGAGGCGCTGCCCCCGGGGGCGCCGCGTGGTACATCGCCCGCATGTCCATCCAGTGGTTCCCGGGGCACATGACGAAGGCGAGGCGCGCGATCGCCGACGCCATGCCGGGGTGCGACGTCGTGGTGGAGGTCCTCGACGCGCGCATGCCGCGGGCGAGCGAGAACCCGCTGCTCGCGGAGCTCCGCGGCCCCAAGCCCTGCGTGAAGGTCCTCGGCAAGAGCGATCTCGCCGACCCGGAGACCACCGCGGCGTGGCTCCAAGCCTTCGCCGACGACCCCGAGCCCACGCGAGCTCACCCGGAGGGCTCGGTGCTCGCGTGCGCGCTCACGACGAAGCGCCCCGGCGAGCTCACGGGGACGATCCACGCGCTGTGCGCCCGGCTCGTGCCCCACCGGAGCGCCGCCGCGAAGGCCGTCCGCGCGATGATCGTGGGGATCCCGAACGTCGGGAAGTCGACGATCATCAACACGCTCATGGGACGCAAGGTCGCCGCCGTCGGGGACAAGCCCGCCGTGACGAAATCCACGCAGAAGGTCGTGCTGAAGAGCGGGCTGATGACGCTCCTCGACAACCCCGGCATCATGTGGCCGCGCATCGACGACCCCCGCGCCGCGCTGTGCCTCGCGCTCGGCGGCGCGATCCCCGAGACGGCGATCGATTTCGAGGAGGTGGGCATGTTCGGCGCCGGGCTGCTGCTCGAGCGGTACCCGGGGCTCGTGGTGTCTCGCTACAAGCTCGACGAGCCCCCCTCCTCCGCGGAGGCCCTCCTGACCGAGATCGGGCGGCGCCGCGGCGGGCTCCGCAGCGGCGGCGTGGTCGATCTGCACAAGGCGGCGGACATCCTCATCCACAAGGCGGGGAAAGTGCCTGTGGGCAAAGACCAGGAACAGAATCTTGAAATGGCGCGCAAGTTTGCCAACGAGCGTTTGCTGAGCGATTTGCTTC
>DAORJJ010000916.1:0-1879 GCA_035439005.1 Polyangiaceae bacterium
CCCCCCACCGCCATCGCGGACGCCGCACCCCCCGAGCCGGTGCTGCCGCCGGTGACGCTCGCGGCCGGTCAGGCGAGCCCCGATCCGGCGGCGCCGCTGCCGGTGGTCAACCTGACCGCGCCGCGCCGCGACGAGGTCATCCCCACGGCGAAGGCCGGCGACTTCGCCGTGAAGCTCGACGTGCGCAACTGGCAGACCGCGATGGGCAGCCAGCACGTCCACCTCATCCTCGACAACAAGCCCTACAAGGCCATCTACGACACCAAGGCCGGCGTGAAGCTCGCCGACCTCGCGGGCGGGGCGCTCGAGGAGGGCCAGCACGTGCTCGTCGCCTTCCCGAGCCGCGCGAACCACGAGTCGGTCAAGACCAAGGGCGCCCTCGTCGTCGTGCCGTTCTTCGTCGGCAAGAAGGGGGAGGCGAAGACCGATCCCAAGAGCCCGATGCTCGTCTACAGCCGCCCGAAGGGCGACTACAAGGGCGACGCCGCCAACCACGTCCTCGTCGACTTCCAGGTCGTGAACGTGGCGCTCGCCGCGGGCAAGGAGCACGTGCACGTCTCGGTGACCGGGCCTGGCATCGAGAAGGAGCTCACCGGCGACGTCGAGAAGTTCGGCACGCCGCTCTACCTCGACGGTCTCCGGAACGGCGCCTACGAGCTCACGGTGGAGCTCCTCGGCGCCGACAAGAAGCCCCTCGCGGGGCCCTGGAACCGCACCACGCGCACGATCCACATCGACCACGACGCGCCGAGCGAGCCGGCCCACGCGCACGACCCGGCGACCGCCGACGCCGGGGCGCCCGCCGCGACGCCCGCCACGCCCCCCGCCAAGCCGCCGGCCAAGGCGCCCGCGAAGCCCGCGCCGAAGAAGAAGTGACGCGCGGGCGCCGACGGGCGAGCGCGAGGAGCTGACACGTGCAGTGGGTCGTGCTCCTCGTCACGCTCGCGATGTGCGCGGTCGCCGCGACGCTGGTGGTCCGCCACCGGCGCCTCGTGGTCATGGTCGAGTCGCAGCGCCTCGAGCTCGTCGCGCGCACCCGCGAGCTCGCCGCCGCGAGCGACGCGCTCTCTCACACCCAGGAGGCGCTCGCGCGGAACGTGCAGCTCGCCGCCGTGGGCGAGCTGGCCGCCATGGTCGCGCACGAGGTCCGCAACCCGCTCGCCATCATGTCGAACGCCGTCGCGGGCCTCCGCAAGAGCGAGATCTCTCGTGAAGACGAGGAGATCCTCCTCGACATCCTCGAGGAAGAGACCGTGCGGCTCGAGAACCTGGTGTCGGACCTGCTCCACTACGCGCGCCCGATCCGGGTGGTGCCGGTGCCCATCCACATGGGCGAGGTGATGGACCGGGTGATCGCGCGTCTCGGCCCGTCGATCGGCTGCGAGGTCGTCCTCGAGCCGGCCGACGACGGCGACGTCGTGCACGGCGACGGCGACCTGCTGCGCATGGTGTTCGACAACCTCGTCGACAACGCCGTTCAGGCCATGCACGGCCAAGGCACGGTGAACGTGCGCATGGCGCGCGGGGCGCGCGAGGGCGTCCCCGGCACCACGATCGACGTGGTCGACACCGGCGACGGGATGGACACCGCCGTGCGGCACCGCGCGAAAGATCCGTTCTTCACCACGCGGCCCACGGGCACGGGGCTCGGGCTCGTCATCGTCGAGCGCATCGTCAAGGCGCACGGCGGCCAGTTCGGCTTCACGAGCTCGGCCGGCGAGGGCACCACGGCCACCGTGTTCCTCCCGGACGAGGCCCCGGAGGCCACGTCCGGCGTGCTGAAGCCGCTCATCGCGCCGCTCCCCTCGTCGGAGGAGCTCGGAGGGTGAGCGGCCGCGCCGAGATCGTGGCGCTCGACCGGGCGCACGTTTGGCACCCC
>DAORJJ010000917.1:0-1875 GCA_035439005.1 Polyangiaceae bacterium
CCGGCCCCGACCCCGAGCGCGACGGCGCGCCGCGCCTGAGCCGCCCGCGGAGCGCTGGGCGCGGCGGCCGCGGCGGGCGCGAAGTAGTCCGCGGGCAGCTCGTAGCGCGCCGAGCGGGTCCGCAGCTCTCCCTCGGCGGCGGGCGGGAGGCCCCGCGACAGCAAGTCGAGGTCGGCCGCGAGCGCCTCCATCGTGGGGTATCGGCCGTCGGGCTTCTTGGTGAGGCACTTGAGCACGATCGCCTCGAAGCCCGAGGAGACCGGGTGCGTCGCCGGCGCGACGTCGCGGAGCCGCGCGGGCGCCTTGTAGAGGTGCTGGCTCAGGATCCCCGAGTGGCTCGGCGCGTCGAAGGGCACGCGCCCAGAGGCGAGCTCGTACATCATCACGCCGAGCGCGTAGACGTCGGCCCGCCCGTCGACTGGCAGGCCCGCGCTCTGCTCGGGCGACATGTAGTGGGGAGTGCCAAACACGGAGCCGACGCGCGTGAGGCGCGTCGCCCGGCTCGCGACCTTGGCGATGCCAAAGTCTAGGATCTTGACGAACTCGGGGGAGCCGCCGGCGACGACCAGCTGCACGTTGTCGGGCTTCAGGTCGCGGTGCACGATGCCGGCGGCGTGCGCGGCCGCGAGGCCGGCCGCGAGCTGCCGCGCGATGGCGGCGACGCGCGCCTCTGGCAGGGCGCCCGCGGCGTGGAGCACGCTCCCGAGGCTCCGCCCCTCGAGCAGCTCCATGACGAAATAGGTCGTCCCCTCGGGGGTCTGACCGAAGTCGAGCGCGCCCACCACGTGCGCCGAGCCGATGCTCGAGGCGGCCCGCACCTCGTTCAGGAACCGGTCGAGCATGAGCCGATCGGCGGCGAGCTCCTCCTTCAGGACCTTGACCGCGACCGGCCGCCACCAGGTCGTGTCGGTCGCTCGGTACACGACCCCCATCCCGCCCTCGCCGAGCACGCCCTCCAAGCGGTAGCGCCCGCCCAGCGTGCGCCCGACCCGCGCGTCCGCCGTTGGCGACCGGGGCCTGGGGCCGTCGCCGCCTGCGTGGTCGTCCCGGAGCGTGTCGGCGCCGTGTGGCTCGGTGGGGGCGGGCACCGAGGCCTACTCGCAGAGGCTCAGGAAGTCGGGCCGCGCCGGGGCGCAGCGTCGCCCGCCGCACTGTTCGTCGCGGCGGCACAGCGCCGCCTGGTCCGCCGCGCAGGCGCCCACGACGCACGCAGCGCGCCCGACCTCGCGCCGACCGCCGACGAAGGTGGCGCAGCACAGGCTCCCCTGCGGGCAGTCGTCCGCGTCGTCGCAGTCGAGGCGGAAGGGGAGGGCGCACGTGGGCGCGCACGACGCGGTCTCCGCAGTGGCGCCGCAGCAGGCCTCGCCCGCGACCGAGCACGTGTCGAGCGAGCACGCGACGCGGGGCGCTGCACCGCCGGGGTTCGGGCGCGGCGGCGCCTCGTCGGCCGCGTCGACCGAGGGCGGCGCGCCGGGCGGCGGGGGCAGGTCGAGGGAGCCCGAGTCGTCGTCGGCGCGCGCGCTCGCGTCGACCGGCGAGCCGGAGAAGCCGCTGCACCCGCCGGCGCCCCCGACCCCGGCGACCACGCAGACCGAACCGAGCGCGACGAGGGCGGCGGCGACCCCCCCGCGCCGCCGCGCGCCCCCGCGCTTCTCCCGGGCGATCATCCCCATTGGATGTATATACATGGACATGGGCCGAGAGACCAACCACGCGCGCTGGAGGCGGCGATGAGACGCCGCGCGCGCCGCTTCGCGCGCGTGGCCGCGGGCGCGCTCGTGGCGCTCGCGTGCGGCGTCTCGAGCGCCGCCGCGGCCGAGCGCCCCGCGCCCGAGTACCCGCCCTCGGCCTGCGAGTCCCCCGCCGACGAGGCGG
>DAORJJ010000918.1:0-1870 GCA_035439005.1 Polyangiaceae bacterium
CCCGCGAGCGCCGCCGCGACCGCCGCGGCCAGCGCGAGGCTGCCGTAGGACGTCTGGCGCAGCGTCCCCGCGACCACGCGCGCGTCGCCCGCGGGCACGCCGCACACGCGGAGACCTCGCGCCGACGCGCACGCGCCGGCCTCGACGAGCGGCACGTTCGCGTCGCCGGCGAGGGGCCGCGCGCCCGCGCCGTAGACCGCGAGCCGGATCCCCGTCGAGGTCACCTCACGCTGCTCGTCGTCCACGACGCGCGCGGCGGAGCGCGCGTCGCTCGCGCCGTCGAGCTCCCGCGCGAGCTCGGTCGCCACGGCGACGAGGTGGCGATCGGTCTGCCGGACCACGAGGAGATCGGCGAGCGCGAGCTTCGTGCCCTTCGGGAGGTCCTTGGCGAGCGACGCGATCGCGGCGACCGCCGCGGCGATGGCCGCCGAGGCGAAGGCCGCCCAGGCGGCGCGCGCGGCGATGCTCCCGGAGCTGCGCGTCACGCGTCGGTCTCGAAGGCGTAGCCCTCGCCGCGCGACGTGCGGATCACGTCGGCGCCGAGCCGCTTGCGCAGCCGGCCGATGAGGACCTCGAGGCTGCTCGCCGCGGCGTCGGTGGCCTCGCCCCACACCTGCTCGAGGAGCGCCGCGCGCGGGACCACTCGCCCGCGCTGGGCCGCGAGGACCTCGAGGATGGCCCACTGGCGCGCGGTGATGGGCAGCTCGTCCGGACCGCGCTTCGCCCGCCGCTTGCCGAAGTCGAGCACGAGCTCGCCGCGCGACACCGTGGCGCCGCGCACCGGCGCGGCGAGGCTGCCCGCGCGGCGCGAGAGCGCCCGCACGCGCGCCCGGAGCTCCGCCACGGCGAACGGCTTGGCGAGGTAGTCGTCCGCCCCGGCGTCGAGCCCTCGCACGCGGAGCGCCACGTCCGAGCGCGCTGTGAGGATGAGGATCGGGAAGGACGCGCCGTCGGCGCGCAGCTCGCGGCACAGGTCGAGGCCCGAGCCGTCCGGCAGCCCGAGGTCGAGGACGAGGAGCTGCGGCTCGTGCGCCTCGACCAGCGCGCGGGTCCGCTCCACCGAGTCCGCTGTCTCGACGAAGTGACCGTCGCCCACGAGGGCGCGCCCGACGACGCTGCGCACGTCCTCGTCATCGTCGACGACCAAGATCCTCATGCGCGGAGTCTAGCGCGAGCCGGCAGCCGAAAACCTGGCCGTTCGGCGTCCGTTTGGGTTCACCGGGCATGATGGCGGTGTGAGACGACACGGTCCAACACCCGCGCTCGTGCTCGCGCTGTCGACGGCGGCGTGCGCGTCCACGGGGTCCACGTACGACCAGGCGTGGGTGTCAGCCGAGCTCGGCCGCGCGGCGCTCCACGACGGGCCCGTTCGCGCGGTCGCGGCCCCTCCCCGCGAGTTCGCGCCCAGCCTGCCCGCGAAGGTCACCGGCGTCGGCGCGCTCACCGAAGACGAAGCAGTGAGCGTCGCGCTCTGGAACAGCGCGCAGTTTCGCGCCGATCTCGCCCAGCTCGGGATGTCCCGCGCCGATCTCGCGGACGCGGCCGCGCTCCCGAACCCGAACCTCTCGTTCCTCTTTCCGGTCAGCACCCGTCAGGTCGAGCTCTCGGTGCAATACCCCATCTCGCAGCTCCTCCAGCGCCCGTGGAGGGTCGCCGCGGCCAAGCTCGACGTCGAGCGGGCGGCGCGCGCGCTCGTCCAGAGCGGCCTCGACGCCGTCCGCGACGTCCGCATCGCCTGGGCCGAGCTCGCGGCCGCGAGGCAGCGCCGCGGCCTGCGGCAGCGCGCCGAGCAGCTCGGCCAGGGCTGGGGCGGCGGGCAGGAGCTGCTCCATGTTGTCGAGCATGAGCAGCATGTGTCGTCCGGCAAGGG
>DAORJJ010000919.1:0-1867 GCA_035439005.1 Polyangiaceae bacterium
AGCGTCGCGCCCACCGCGGCCAGGCACGCGGCGACCACGCGCGCGCGGGGCGAGGCCCACGGGCGAGCGAGCGGAGCGACGAGGGGACGCGAGGAGCCGGAGGCGCCCGCGCCGCGCGGGCCGCCGCTCAGTTGCAGCCGCATCCGCCGCCGCCGCCGCCGCCACCGCCAGTGGCGCCTTCGTGCACGCTGTACACGTGCTCCTCGCCCGCGCCCGTGAGCGGGGCCGAGGTCATCGTCGGCCGCGCGAGCGCGCCGCGCTCGTAGGGTCGCACGTGGGTGCAGCCAGCGAGCGTGCTCAGCGCCGCCACCGCGAGGAGCCCGGCCGCGATGGGGGTGAGGGTGCGGAGGCTGTCGACGAGTCGGGCCATGAACAGACCGTGGGGCGGGCGGGAAAAAAGGATCACGTTCGACCTCCTCTTCGTCACTGCGGCAGCGCGATTCTTCCCGGCGCGCCCTCGGCGCCGTCCGCGGTGTGGCACGAGTTGCAGTCGGCGGTCGCGGGGAGCGCGGCCTTCATCGCGCGCACCTTGTCGCCTTGCACGACCTTGACGGTGCAGGGCGCCGTGAAGCGGGCCATCGTGAAGAAGTTGCCGGCCGAGTTCGGCGAGAGCCGGGTCTCGCGGCCGGTCGCGTCGGTGATGACGATCTGCGCGCCGGCCGTGGCGCTCGTCCCGTTGCAGTCGTCCGGCTCGTGGCCCGTGGGGTACAGCGTGCCGGCCATCGTGTAGATGGCCGCCTCACGCTCTCCCGATTTCTTGTGGCAGTCCACACACGCCATGCCGGGGTGCATGAGCTGCGAGCCGCGGTCGCCGCGGGTCCAGCGGCTGTTCGAGCTGCACTGGACCGCGGTGTCGAAGAAGGGATCCGACGCGTTCGGGAGGGTCGCGCACTCGCCGCGCGGCATGCCTGCCTTCACCCACGTCTCGACGATCGCCACGTCGGCCTCGGGCAGGAGTCCCGACTTCGGCATCGGGTCCTTCGCGTCGCGCATGCGCGCCACCGAGAGCTGCCCGACGGTCTGCTGCGGGTCGACCGTGGAGGGCGCGGTGAAGCCCTCGCGCGTGACGAGGCTCGTCGTCGCGCCGCCGGTCGGCTTCGCGCCGTGGCAGCTCGCGCACGAGTCGGAGACCACCTTGGCGACGTCGCAGGGCAGGCCGCTGTTGGCGCCGATCGCGGGCCCAGAGCCGGGCTGGGCCGCGCCGTTCGCGGGCACGTCGGTCGGCGAGATGGAGGCCCCCGTGTAGCAGGCGCCGCTCCCGAGGAGGGCAGCGAGACCGAGCACGAAGAGAGGAGAGAGGGGGCTACGGGTCTTCAAGCGACTCCGGGGGGCGATGGTGGTGGTACAGAGGGGTGACAGAGCACCGCTCGGCGCTCTCGGGGTGGAAGTACCGCCGGGCTCCCGATAGCAGGCGAAGCGCGGTCGATTTGTAAGAAAAAGGAACAATATCGGCCATGGACCCCATCGCCCTCGTGGTGCTCGTGACCGCCGCCGACGCGGCGTCGGGAGGCACCGGCGCGGCCTTGGGCACGCTCGCGCGGGCGCTCGAGCCTCGGCGAGTCGAGGTGCGCACGGTCGTCTCCACCGAGTCGCCCCCGCCCACGAGCGACGAGGCCTCGGTGGTGATCCTCCACTGGGAAGACGGCGGCCGGCGCGCGCGCCTGCGCGTGCGGCTGGCGCGTGTCGGGCGCGCGGCGCGTGTGGCGAGCGCCGAGTGGGTCGAGCGCGACCTCGGGTTCGACGCCGGCGACGCCGAGGCCGAGCGCGGCCGCTCGGTCGGCCTGGCGATCGCCTCGATGCTCCCCGAGCCCCCGCCGAGCCCGCCGGTCGTCCCCCCCGCGCCGCCGCCAGCGCCGCCGCCGACCGC
>DAORJJ010000920.1:0-1866 GCA_035439005.1 Polyangiaceae bacterium
ATCCGTTCGTCGCGAAGGGCCCGTTCCGCGCCGCCCCGATCGCGGCCGCCCCGAGCGTCGACGTGTCGAGCCTCGTCTCCGAGGAGGAGCGCGGGCACGGGCGGTGGCGCGGCGTGATCCCCGCGGCGCCGGCGACCTGTCGGCCGTACCTCGCGAAGGCGGGGCCGAAGCCCAAGGTGGCGTGCGACAAACTCACGCCCTCCGCCCCCGGCGCGAGGGACGGCGCCGCCGCGCTCCTGGCCGACGCGCTCTCGCAGGACGAGCCCGCGAAGCGCGACGCCGCGCTGCGCGCCGTCGAGGCGTGCAGAGGGGTCAGCGCCTCGGAGGTCGCCGCGCTCCGCGCGCTGCTCGCGCCTCCCGAGTGCGGTGACGCCATCGTCGGACCGCTGCTCGCCCGCCCGGCGGAGGTCGCCAAGCTCGACAAGGGGCTCGCCCACACCCTCGCCGGGCTCTGGCTCGCCGGCAAGCTCGCGCGCGCGGTGGGCGCGCTGCCGCCCGTGAGGCCGCCCTACACGAAGGAGTCGCTCCTGAAGTTCACGCGCGGTCCGCTGCGCGACTGGTTCACCGGCCAGGGCGCCGCCATCGAGGACCTGGCGAAGGTGGGCGTGAAGCTCGAGGGGCACGGCCGCGCGCTGGTGGCGGTGGAGGCGGGCATCGCCGACATGCGCTTCGTCGATCGCGTCCGCGAGGTGCCGATGCCCGCGGAGTGGAAGAAGGACCCGGAGATCTCGGCGGTCTACCAGCAGTCGCTCGACCAGGCGATGGAGCCTCGCAAGCAGCGCGGCCGGGACGCCGCCCTCGTCGGCCTCGCCGACGCCGCGGCGCTCGGTCTGTTGCATGATGCACGTATCGGTCGGGCGCGGGTCGTGCTGTCGAAGCTCTTCGGCGGCTCGCGCGTCGACGCGCTCGACGGCCTCATGCTCCCGCCGCCGGCCGCCGCGGCGCCGGCGCCGCCGGGCCCCTCGGCGTGGGCCGAGCCCCTCGTGGCGAGGCTGCCGCTCCCGTTCGGCGAGCGCCTCCTCGCCGGGGTGGGCACGCCGGACGACACGTGGCTGGTCGCCTCGTGCCAGGGTGGCCTCCGCGCCGAGACCCGCCGGCTCATGGCGGCGCCGAAGGCCGGCGGGCTCTCTCCGGTGGCCCTCGAGCGCGTCGTCCGCGGGCGCGTCGAGCTCGGCCGCGCGTACTTCCGCGGGGTGGAGTTCGACCAGGTGCTCGAGCTCGCGAGCCGCGAGCCGGCGCGCTTCGAGTCGCCCGAGATGCGGTTTTACCTCGCGCTTTCGCTGGCGCTCCGGTTCGGCCCCGACGACGCCGCGGCCATGATGCGCGCGTCCACGCCGGCCGCGCTCGAGCTCCGCCACACCGAGGCGCTCGACCAGCTCGCCGCGGCGGCGGGGCCGTACGCGGGCGAGGCCGCCTACGACGCCGCGTGGCTCCGGCAGCTCTCGCCGCCGGAGGGCGCCACCGCCGCCTGGTTCACCGACGTGAGCGCCCGCTTCAAGGACGCCGAGGCCAAGCTCCGCGCGCCCGAGGCGAAGGCCCGCGCGGCCGAGCGCGCGGCCCTGGCCGAGGCGACCGCGAAGACCCTCCGCTGAGCGCGCGCCGCGCGGCGCGACCCGGTGTCAATCGACGGTGGGTTGCGCTAGAAGCGGCGCACCATGAGCGAAGACGGCAAGGCGCAGGCGGCCCGCGAGGCGATCGAGCGCGGGCTCGAGGGGTTCCGCGCGAGCTTCGGCGAGGCCTTCTCCTCCGCGAAGACGGAGCAGGCCCTGCGCGACGAGAACGCGAAGATCCTCGGGAAGAGCGGCGCGCTCACCGTGATCCTCAAGCAGATGGGCGCCCTCTCCCCCGACGCGCGCCGCACGATCG
>DAORJJ010000921.1:0-1848 GCA_035439005.1 Polyangiaceae bacterium
CCGGAGGAGGAGAACGCGCTCCGCACGTACCTCATGACCGGCGGCAGCGCGCTGCTCGCGCTCGGCCCCGTGCCGACCTCGGGAGGGCTCGAGAAGACCGGCCTCGACCGGGCCGTCGCGCCGTTCGGCGTCGGGCTCGGGGACGTGCTCGTCGTGGAGCGCGCCGAGGACCGCGCGCTGCCGGACTCGTACGGCGCGCGCTTCTTCGTGGAGGCGCGCCCTCACGCGGTGACCGCGGGCCTCGTGAGGCGCGACGACCGCGAGCCGCCGCGGGTGCTCATCCAGCTCGCGCGGCCGCTCACGCATCGCTCCGAGCCAGGCAGCGCCCAGGCCTTCGAGCTGGCCGTGACGAGCCCCGAGGCGTTCGGCCTCACGCTGGTCGACGGCGCTGCGACGTGGACCAAGACTCCCGAAAAGAAGCCGGGCGACGTCTCCGGGCCCTTCAACGTCGCGATGGCGAGCGAGCGGCCCAAGGTGAGCCCCGGCGCAGCGCACGGCCCACGGCTGGTCGTGCTGGGCGCGTCGACCGTGCTCCACGAGTCGAACTTCCGCGAGACCTGGGCGCTGCGCGGCGCGGCCCTCCTCGTCGAGAGCGCGCTCTCGTGGCTCGCGAGCAAGCCGGAGATCCTCGACGTGCCCTCGCGCGACGCGCTGCCGGCGGGGACGGCCCTGACCGAGGAGGCCCGCTCCGAGGTCCGGCGCTACGTGCTCGTGTTCATGCCGCTCGCCGTCGCGCTCCTCGGCCTCGCCGTCGGGCTCCGCCGCCGGGCGACCGAGGGGCGCCCCCACGCGACGTCGAAGGACCACGCCCGCGAGCCCACCTCCGGCGGACGCGAGCGCACCCGCGCGCGAAAGCCGCCGAAGGCCGCCGACCCGTGAGCCGCGCGCGGCTCGGCCGCCACGCGGTGCCCATCGCGCTCGTCGCGGCCTCGGTGGCGGTGGGAGGGCTCCTCCTGCGCGACCGCGGCGCGACCGATCCGGAGCGCGAGGCCCGCAGCGGCCGCGTCTTCCCGTCGTGGCGTCGCGATCAGGTGACCCGCGTCGTGCTGCGCTCGTCGGCCGGTGAGCTCGGGCTCGACCGCGATCCGCAGTCAAATACATGGAAACTGCATGGAAGTGGCGTCGGGGCCGACGGCGCGGCGGCCGATCGTCTGCTCGGTGAGCTCGAGAGCGCCGTGGCGCTCCGGCCCGTGGACGAGTCGGTCGCGGCGGGCCTCGCGAGCCCGAGGGTGCGCGGCGAGATCTCGATGGGGGGGCTCGTGTACTCCTTCGCGCTCGGGGGCGAGGCGAAGCAACCCAGCGGCGCCGCCTACCTGCGGGTCGACGGCGAGCGCCCGGTCGTCGTCGAGAAGCGCCTCGTCACCGCGCTCCTCGCGCCGCCGGTCGACTACCGCGACAAGGTCCTCGTGCCGGCCTCGGGGGCGCAGCTCGCCGAGCTGTCGTTCGCGCCGCGGGGCGCCCCGAGCTTCACGCTCGTGCGCGCCGCGCGAGACGCGCGAGACGCGCGAGACGCGAAGGTCGACGGGCCGGCCCGCTTTCGTCGCGGCGCGGGCGGGGCGTACGCGTCGCGCGCGGCCGTGGACGCTGCGCTCGCGGCGCTCGGCGGGCTCCACGCCGAGCGGTTCCTCGAGCCCAGCGCGGGTGAGCCCGCGACGCGCGAGCCGACGCTCGTGGTCTCGCTGCGCGAGTCGCCTGGCGCGAGCGCCGAGCTCGCCTTCGGGCAGCCCTGCCCGGGCGCGCCGGAGGAGGTCGCCGTCGTGCGTCGCGGCAACGCGCCGGTGTACGCGTGCGTGCCCGCCGGCGTGGTGGCGGTGCTGGCGCGCCCGCCAGAGATCTACGAGGAGCGCG
>DAORJJ010000922.1:0-1842 GCA_035439005.1 Polyangiaceae bacterium
AGCAGGAAAAAGAGGGCCTGCTCGCCAAGCTCGGGCGCGGCGAGGGACGCGAGCACGAGGGTGTGGACGACGCGGCGCGCCTCGTCCACGTCGAGCCCGAGGGCGCCCACGACCACGGCGCGCCGCAGGGGCGCGCTCACCGCGATCGCCGCCGCGAGCAGGCCGGCCGCCACCGCGAACACGAGGAGCCCGGTCCACGCGCGCGCGTACACGCCGGAGAGGGTCTCGGTGGCGGGGAGGAAGCGCGCCGGATCGAGCCAGTCGGGCCGCACGTCGACCTCTGAGCCGGCGACCACCCACGACGTGCTCGGCGGCACGAGGGGCACGAGCACCCGCCCGAGCGCGCTCCGCTGCGCCGCGACGAGCGGCGCGGCGGCCAGCGCGCACGCGAGCCCGGCGACGTGCAGCGGGGTGGCGGCGTGGGTGGAGGCGAACGAGCGGGCGAGCAAGAACGCCGCCAGCGCGGCGCCGACGAGCAGCAGCGGCGGCGTCACCCAGAGGGCGCGGGTGAGCGTGGGGCCACCCACGAGGACCGCGTCGACCGCGAGGAGCAGTCCGAGCGCGAGCACCCCCGCGTGGGGCACGAGGTGATACCAGGGCCCGTGGGAGGAGCGGCCGAGCGCAGCGCCGAGCCGCGGCCCACCCCAGACCACGAGCCGGGCGAGGAGCCAGACCCCCGCCACGACGAACGTGAGGCGGAGCCCCACGACCGAGGGCGGCAGCGGGCGCCCCACGCGGTTGGCGACGGCGCCGAGCGCGACGAGGAGGCCGAGCACGGCGAGGGTGCCGACGGAACCCCGGGCTTGGAGGGCCCGGTGGCTCGCGGACACGAACGCGAGCGCCGCGGTGACGGCGAGGACGACCACGGCGAGCACCACGACCCCGCGGAGCGCCTCGGGGCGCGGGCCGAGCCAGCGGACCACGCCGGCGATCGAGCGCGCGGCGAAGACGAGCGCGGCCGCCGAGACCCCGTCGAGCAGCCCCGCGCCCCGCGACCCGAAGGGCAGCGGGAAGATGCCGAGGAGCGGCCGCCCGTCCGCCGAGGCCGCCGGGTGATCCCCGCGGGCGGCGGCGACGGCGGTCGCGAGCACCGCCGCGACGGCCATGGCCAGCGCGGTGCCCGCGTCGTCCACGACGCCCAGGCCGGCCGAGAGCGCGCCGCCGAGGGCCAGCGTCGCGACGAGCGCGACGAGGCGGCTGCGGTCGCGCGGGGCGCGGGCCGCGAGCACAGCGACGAGCGCCAGCCGGGGCGCGACCACCGGCCACGCGAGCGACGCCGCCGTGGAGCTGGAGGTCGCGCCAGCGAGTGACGCCGGGCTGGCGAAGGCGGTGACGCACGCGACGCCGAGGAGGGCGAGCGCGAGCGACGCGTCGTCGAACGGCCGGGCGCCGAGCTCCCCCGGGAGCTGCGCGAGGCGCGCTCCGTGAGGGACGGCGAGCACCCCGTAGACCGCCGCCAGCGCCGCGCACACCGCCGCGAAGCCGCCGAGCGGGTCGTCGCCAAAGGCGGGGACGAGCAGCGCGGACGCCGTCGCGAGGGCGCCGAGCGCCCCGAAGGCGTGGAGGCGGCCGCGCCGTAGGCCGCCAGCCGCGTGGGCCGCCGCGCACACAACGCCGCCTGCCACCGCACACTCCACGACAGGTTGCCCGCGTCCCTCGGTCGCGAGCAGCCCCGCGAGGCCTGTCGCGACGAGGCCGAGCCCACCGCCCCAGGCCTCGAGCGCGAGGCGCACCCGCCCCGCCGCGCGGCCGCTCACGAGGAGCAGGGCCGCCCCGCCTACGGCCGCCCCCGCGAGCGCGGCCGACGGATCGCCGGGGACGGCGGCCCGCGTGAGAAGGCCG
>DAORJJ010000923.1:0-1837 GCA_035439005.1 Polyangiaceae bacterium
CGCTGGCGCTGGCCGGCAGCGCGCTCGCGGCCGGCGCCGTGTCGCCTACGAGCTCGTCGAGAGACGCGCTCCGAATCGCTCGCAGTACCGCCGAGGCGAACTCGGTCGAGAGGCTTTCCAACGTGCTCTTGAGTGTGCTCATTCGTGTTTTCCTTTTGGCTCTGCGCGCGCGCGCGGGTCGTGGCCGTGCCGAAGGAGGGACTCGAACCCTCACGAGGGGTTGCCTCGGCGGATTTTGAATCCGCTGCGTCTGCCATTCCGCCACTTCGGCTGTTCACGCGCCTGCGCGTCGGCGCGACTGCGCGACTCGTCGTCGCGATAGACCTTTTGACACATGGCCTATGCCGAGCGCAATACCCAAATAAGGAAAATTAGTAACGCTACCGTGACCCCCAACCCAGCGACGGCGGCGATCACCCGCCGAGGCGACGGGCCGCCGGGCGCCTGCTCGAGGTCGGTATTCGGGAGAGCGGGGCCCTCGCTGGGCGGGGCAGACGAGTGCGGGGCGGGGCGCTCGGACGCCGGCAAGGCCGGCCCGGAGAAGCCCGGCGGAGGCGCGGCGAGCCAGAGATCGACCTTTGGTGGCGGCGGGAGACTGGGCATGTTCTGCATCAGCAGCGAGGTGTCCTCGGTCCGCAGCGGCGGCGGCACGGAGGCGCGGCTCGGGCGGTTGGTGCGGTCGAACCAGTCGGCCGCGCGCTGCTGCTCGTCGGCGAAGAGCACGTGCATGATCTCGGCGACGGAGTCGCGCCCCACGCCCTGGCCGCACTCGCGCACGAACACGTCGAGGTCGGTCGCGAGCGCCTGCGCGCTGCCGTATCGGTGCTCGCGCTCGCGGGCGAGGCACTTCGACACGATCGCCCAGAGGCCGGGCGGATACCCGTCGACCAGGGTCGTGGCGTCGGGCACCTCGCAGCGATTCACCCTCATGAGGGTGTCGATGTCGTCGCGCCCCTTGAAGAGGCGGCGGTCGACCGTGACCTCCCACAGGGCCACGCCGAGCGCGAAAATGTCGGCGCGACGGTCGAGCTTGGCCCCGGTCACCTGCTCCGGCGCGAGATAGGAGAGCTTCCCCTTCACCACGCCCGCGGCGGTCTGCGACACACGATTGGCCGCCTTGGCGAGCCCAAAGTCGATTACCTTGACGTCCCCTTCATAGGTTACGAATAGGTTTGATTGGTTGACATCTCGGTGCACCAGGTCGAGGGGCGAGCCGTCCTCTCCCCGGAGCTCATGCGCGTGGTGGAGCCCGTCGGCGGCCCGAGCGGCGATCCAGGCGGCGAGGTCGTAGCGAAGGCGGAGGCCGCGCTCACGGCACGACTGCCACACCTTCCACAGGGACTGCCCAGAGAGCACCTCCATGGCCAGGAAGAGCCGCCCGTCGACGGCGCCCGACTCCTCGACCCTCACCACGTTGGGGTGCCGCATGCGCGTGGAGAGGCGCGCCTCGTCGGCGAACATGCGGGCGAACTCGGGGTTCAGCGCGAACTCCTCGCGTATGACCTTGAGCGCCACCGGCGGCAGGCGGCCCTCGGGGCCGTCGCGGTGCGCGAGATACACGCTGGCCATCCCCCCCTCGCCAATCTGGGCGACGACCGCATAGGGCCCGATGTGCTTGGGGAGGTCGGGGGTAGAGTGGGACAAGACGGGTCTCGGGAGGGGCCGCGCAGCGCGAGCGCGCACAGTATCAAAGAATGGGTCGCCGTGGAGAGCCGGTGTAACCTCTCTCGCATGCCGTGCCCCGCGCCCCTCGCCGCCCCCCTCGCCGCGCCCCTCGCCGCGCCCCTCGCCGCGCCCCGGTCGCGCGGGGCCTCCGCCGCCGCTTCGCTCCTGGCGG
>DAORJJ010000924.1:0-1829 GCA_035439005.1 Polyangiaceae bacterium
CGTGACCGCGGCCGCCGACGCGGCGCCCGACGCCGCGCCCCTGGCGAGCGCGGCCGAGGCCGACGCGGGTCCCCTGGCCGCGAAGCCCCCGGTGGGTGCCGTGAAGCCGACGGCGGCCCACGCGGCCGCCACACCGGCGCCGGCCACGCCCTCGCCGTCGAGCTGCGGCACGAAGGACAACCTCTGCCCGCTCCAGAAGATCATGCGCGGCGAGGTGGGCGCCGCGAAGACCGGGCCCGCGATGGCCGCCGCCTTCACCCACACCGCGAACCTCTCTCCGAACGGAGGGTGGAGCTGGCGCGCGATCGCGCTGAAGGGCGCGCAGCTCGCGAAGGCGGGCGACCTCGACGGCGCGAAGGCGCAGTGCAAGGCGTGCCACGACGCGTACAAGGCGCAGTACCGTTCGACCTACCGCGCGCGCGCCGTTCGCTGAGCTGAGCGACGGTGGGGCAGCGACCGCGCGCGCGTCCCGGTCGACGGGCGGCGCGCGCATCTCATTGACGACGAGTGTTTGCCGACGGCGCGAGAGCGCCTCGAGGGGAGAGACGACGGATGAGCGGTACTTCGTTCAATGCCATTCTCGGGATTGCCTTCTTGGTGCTGGGGTTCGCCTCGGTGTTCCTCATGTTTCACCTCTGGGGCTACCCCTTCGACAAGGCGACTCGCACGAGCGCCGCGCCGAAGTGGGCCATGTACCTGCACCGCGGGATCGGCTTCGCGTATGTCGTCGTCTACGTCGTGATGATGACCCGCATGGTGCCGCGGCTCTTCACCTACCAGGTGGAGTTCCCGGCGCGCACGGTGGTGCACATCATCATGGGGCTCATCATCGGGCTCATCCTGCTCCTCAAGATATCCATCATTCGCTTCTTCCGGCACCTCGAGGAGTGGATGCCCTTCCTCGGCACGGGGCTCCTCGCGTGCACGGTGGTGCTGCTCGGCCTCTCTCTGCCGTTCAGCTTCAAGGACCGCGTGCTGGCGAAGAAGGCGCGCGGCGGAGACGTGTTCAGCGCGGCCAGCCTCGAGCACGTGAAGAAGGTGCTCCCCGTGGCGGAGCTCCCCAAGGAGGCGCCGCTCGACAAGCTCGCGACGGTGGCCGAGCTGAAGCACGGGCGCGACGTGATGGTGACCCAGTGCGTGGAGTGCCACGACATGAAGACGATCCTCGCGAAGCCTCGCTCTCCGCAAGAATGGACCCACACCGTCGAGCGCATGGGGGAGAAGCCCGCGCTCTCGGCCCCCATCACCGAGCAGGACCAGTGGGCCGTGTCCGCCTACCTCATCGCCATCTCGCCGGATCTCCAGGCGTCTGCCCAGAAGAAGCGCCAACAGGAGCAGGAGAAGAAGAAGGCGAAGTCCGCCGCGATGGCGGCGCTCGCCGCGGCGGGGGACCTCGAGGCGAAGTCGGCCGCCGAGGTCAAGCCGCTCCTCGAGAAGCACTGCACGCAGTGCCACGAGCTCACCGAGATCGACGAGAAGCCCCCCGCGAGCGCGAAGGAGGTGGACTCGCTCATCGGCCGCATGGTCGACAACGGCCTCGAGGCGCCCGACGGCGACATCAAGATCATCCGGGCCTACCTGCTCAAGACCTACGGCAAGGGCGTCGCGAAGGACCCGAAGGACGCCGACGACGACAAATGAGGCCGCGCCGCGCCCTGGGGTATAAACGCGCGGAATGACCGATGACCCAGGCCACGCCCACGCCCGCGCGCGGCGCGCCTCCCTGAGGCGCGGGGGCGCGCTCGCCGTCCTCGCGCTCGGGCTCGCCGGGGGCGGGTGCGACGCCTGCCGCAACGATCACCCCTACGTGCCGTACGGCATCGACGCCG
>DAORJJ010000925.1:0-1823 GCA_035439005.1 Polyangiaceae bacterium
CGGGCGCCGAGGCCGCCGGCGACAACCGCGTCCGCATCGCGCAGCTCCTTCGGCTCGGGCGCAGCCACGCGCCGGAGGCGCGCGCCGAGCTCGAGCGGGCGCTCCACGACCCCGCGGAGGCCATCCGCCTCACCGCCAGCCTCGCCCTCGTCGCCCTCGGCGATCCCGCGGCGATCCCCGCGCTCGAGCGGCGCCTCTCGGTCGAGATGGTGCCCCGCGTCCGCGAGCGTCTGGAGGCGGCGCGCACCGATCTCCGCACCGTCGCCCTGAAGCGGGCGAAGTTCGTGCTCCAGGTCGGCAAGATGGTGAACGCCACGACCAACCCAAACCCGGCCCTCGCGGGCGTCATGGCGACCACGGCGCGCGCGCGCGCCCCGTTCGTGCCCGGGGCGGTGCTGCTCGAGGGGCCGGGCGACCCGCTCTACGCGCGCGCCGTCGAGCGCAAGCTCCCGGTCCTGCTGCTCGACGGGCAGCTCTCGCGCCTGGCTCGGTCGAGCGCCCCGGGCGGGGTCTCGCTCGCCGCGCACGTCGAGATCGTCGTGCGCGCGGTGCCCTCGCACGCACTGAAGGCCACGCTCCGCGGCAGCTCCACCGGCACCGACTCGCCCGCGGTCCTCGCCAGCCCGCCGCGCCTCGCCGAGCTCGAGAGCCAGGTGGTCGGCAGCGCGGTCGAGAGCGCGCTCCGCGGCGCCGAGGGCGCGCTCGCCGGGGCGTCCAAGTAGCCGCGCCGCGAAGGCCCGAGCCCTCGCGGGCGCAGTGTAAGATGCCCGGGTGGCCCCACCGCGCGTCCTCTTCGTCTCCAAGCCCGTCGCGCCTCCGTGGCACGACGGCTCGAAGAACCTCGTCCGCGACGTGGCGTCGCACCTCGAGCGCGCTTCGCCGACCGTGATGAGCACCGAGGCCTTCGCGCGCGCGTCGAGCCTCCCGCCGCGCGTCCGCGTGGAGGCCGTGTACCGCGCGTCGTCGCGGTTCTCGCCGCCCTTCGCCGCCAACGCGCGCGTGCTCGCGCGGCTCCTCCGCGGCGATCCGCTCGACCTCTGGCATTTCGTCTTCGCCCCCAACGCGGCCTCGTCGGGCGCGGCCCTCGCCGCGAAGCGCGCGCGCCGGCTCATGGGCTTCCGCGGGCCCGTGGTGCAGACCGTGGCGAGCGCGCCGCGCACATTCGAGGGCGTGTCCCGCTTGCTGTTCGGCGACCACGTCGTCGCCCTCAGCGAGTGGACCCGGCGCCGCCTCGTCGACGCGGGCGCGACGCGGGTGCCCATCCACGTCATCCCGCCGTGCGCGACGGCCCCCGCCGAGCCCAACGACGCGGCCGTCCGCGCCCTGCGCGCGCGCCACGACCTCCGCGGGAGGGTCGTCCTCTACCCCGGCGACTACGAGTTCTCACACGGGGCGCGCACCGTGGTCGCCGCGCTGCCACACCTCCTCGGCGAGGCGCCGGATCTCACCGCGGTCTTCGCGTGCCGCGCCAAGACGCCCCGCGCGGCGGTCGCGGAGGCGGCGCTCCAGCGCGAGGTCGAGCGCCTCGGCCTCGCGCCCCGGGTCCGGTACCTCGGGGAGGTCCCCGACATGCCGGCGCTCCTGCGCGCCACGGACGTCGTCGCGTTCCCGGTGGACGACCTCTACGGGAAGGTCGACGTGCCGCTCGTGCTCCTCGAGGCGCTCGCGCTCGGCGTCCCCGTCGTCGCCGCTGCTGGAGGCCCGCTCGAAGAGCTCGCCGCCGCCGCGTCGATGGTGCCCCCGGGCGCGCCCGACCGCCTCGCCGCGGCCCTCGTCGCCCTGCTCGAGCCCGGGGCCGGCCGCGCGGCGGCGAGGGCGGGGCG
>DAORJJ010000926.1:0-1809 GCA_035439005.1 Polyangiaceae bacterium
GAGACCCGTCCTCATGGCGCCACCGTACCTCATCGCGGAGGCTCGCGGGGCTCGCTCGAGGCCGCGTGGGCGGCGAGCCAGGCGACCGCCTCGGCGAGCTGCTCGGGCTTTCGGAAGACGGGTCCGTGGCGCCGGGCCTCGGAGGTGTCGCGTGAGCCCGTGAAGAAGGCGATGGGCAGGGACGGCGCGCGCTGCCGCAGGTGCTCGGCCAGCTGCGTCCCGGAGCCGTCCCCGAGGTCGAGGTCGAGGAGGGCGCACGATGCGGTCGCTGGCAGCGCGCGCCCGGCCGCGAGCGAGCCGACGTAGGTGGCCGGGAGCCCTCGCTTGTCGAGCTCGCGCGCCAGCACGAGCCGCGTGAGCGCGCAGTCGTCCGCGATGACGATCATGCCCCAGCGTAGCGCAGGCGGTCGCCGCGCAAAAAAGGAGCGCGTGGGCGGCGGCGCGCTCCACTCGGGTGCGCGGGCCGGCGGCGTCGGGCCGACGCCCCCAGAAAAACCGGGCGCGCGGTCTTGGCACGGCCCGCGCAAGGAGGGGCTCGTCGAACGAACGACGGCGCAGGAGAAACAACATGGAAGTCACGTTCTTTGGGGTCCGGGGGAGCATCGCGTCGCCGGGCGTCCGCACGGCGGCGGTGGGCGGAAACACGAGCACGGTCGAGGTGGTGGCGGGTGGGCGCCGCGTCGTCCTCGACGCCGGGACCGGGCTCCGGGACCTCGGGCAGCGGCTGGCCGCGCGCGGCGAGGGGCAGGACCTCACGCTCCTCCTCAGCCACTACCACTGGGACCACATCCAGGGCCTGCCGTTCTTCGCGCCGCTCTACCAGCCGAGCACTCGCCTCGAGATCGTGGGCCAGCGCTGCGGACTCCACGGGGTGCGCGAGGCGCTGGAGCACCAGATGACCGCGCCGGTCTTCCCCGTCCGCCTCTCCGACGTGCCGGCCACGCTCGCGACGCGGGAGGTGGCGCCAGGCGACGCGTTCTCGGTCGGCGACGTGCGGGTGCGCGTGGTCGGGGGCAACCACCCCGGCGGCGTGCTCGCCTACCGCCTCGACCTCGGCGACGTGAGCCTGGTCTACGCGACCGACACGGAGCACGGCGCGGGGGTCGACCCCGAGCTCCGCGCGCTCGCGGAGGGCGCCACGCTGCTCATCTACGACGCGCAGTACACCGTCGACGAGTACGCCGGCGCCGGCGGCCGCCCCGCGCGCGTCGGCTGGGGGCACTCGACCAACGTCGCCGCGGCCGCGCTCGCCCGGGCGGCGGGCGTGTCCTCGCTGGCGCTCTTCCATCACGATCCCTCGCGCGACGACGTCGGGGTGCTGGCCCTCGAGGCGGCGACGCGCGCGCTGTTCCCCGCGACCTTCGCGGCGCGCGAGGGGATGTGTCTGCGGCTCGGCGGCGAGGGCGCGCCGGGCGCCGTGGTCCACACCGCCAAGGAAGCCGCCTGAGAGCGCCGGCGTGGTAGCGTTGGCCTCGCCCGATCCCTCCGGGCCGTCCCTCACGCGACGAACGCCGAGCGCCATGTCCGATCGCCTCTCGCTCCTCGTCGATCTCGCCACGCTGCTCGGCCGCGAGGTGGACTTCGACGCGATCTTGCTGGCGGCGTGCGAGCGTGTAGCGGAGGCGCTCGGCGCGGAGCGGGCCACGGTTTGGCTCGTCGACGCGGATCGCGGCGATCTCGTGAGCCGGCTCGCGCTGTCGTCGGAGCTGTCGGCCCTGCGCCTGCCCATGGGCCGGGGCATCGCCGGGTGGGTCGCGGTGGAGGGGCGCTCGGCCCGCGTCCCCGTCGCCGCGGACGACCCTCGCTTCT
>DAORJJ010000927.1:0-1805 GCA_035439005.1 Polyangiaceae bacterium
GCGGCGCTGGGGCGCGGAGGAGAAGGACATCGAGCAGGAGGTGCGCCCTACGCCGGCAGGCGATCAGCTACCCGGTGCGCCAACAGTCGGGTCGGGCGCGTCGGCGCTCTTGGCGGCTTCGGGCGGCGTGTTGTCAGCAGCGCTCTCGTCAGCAGGGCCGTGGATCGCCCCGCACTTCGTACATGGCTCGCTCGCGAGCATCGCCTTGACGTGCGCGATGTCGCGCCGCCACGACGAGAGCGGATCGATCCGATCGGCGTACGCCTCTGCCCAGGCGAGCTCCTCTTCGGCGTTGCCGCCCTTCGTGATCTCGAGCCCAGCGTCGTGGATGAGCGCCTTCACCTCGGCGACGTACGCACGGATGTCGAGCGCCTGGCGCCGCGATGCGATCGCCTCCTGAATCCGCTTCAGACGGGCGGCTTCCTCGCCGTTCCGCCGGCGCTCCTCCTCCTCACGACGCCAACGCTTCTGCTGCTCCTCGAGCTCCTTCCGTTGCCTCTCTCGTTCGCGTTCGCGCTCCTCGAGCAGCTTCGTGATCTTCGGCCCGGCCTCCGTGAGCGCCTTCGCGATCGGATCGAACGACCCAGATAGCTCTCCAGCCGTCTTCTCGATCCAGGTCTGCTCCCACGCGACGCCCTGCGCCGCGTACGCGTGCAGCCCGAACCGACCGGTGGGGAACCAGTGCTTGCTCACGTGCTCCTGCGCGACGATCGACGCCCGTCGTCTCGGCGTCGGCAAGGCCTTCGGCGGCTCGTAGCGGACGCGCTTTCCGTTCCGCCAGACCGAATCGACCTCCTCCATCGTCTCGTAGATCGTGACGCCGATGGCGACCTCGCCCACGAGAACGGTCGTCGGCGCTACGGGCTGCCACCTCCCGCGCTCGTAGTGGTCGTAGTCGTATTGCGGCTTTGCGCCCTCGCGCACGTTGAGCGCCGCCCGCTGGTAGCCCCGCCCCGGAGGCGCGAGGAGGACGCGGTGCCCACGGTCCTCCAAGAAAAGAAAGAGATCGCTCGCGAGCTTGAGCGCACGATCGAGCGTCGCCGGCGTGACGAAGACGTCGACGAGCCTCGTCTTGCGCGGCACGAGGTAGGTGACCTCGCGGCCGCCGCGCACGTCCTCGAAGAGCCCACGCGCGCCGACGAGGAGCGGATGCTTGTCCGGGCGACCCGCGTCGCTCGGCTGGCGCGACGTCGACGCCATCGGGGCGATCGCGGGCGTGGAGCCGTCGCGAGCCCACTCGACTTCGTCGCCCGGCTGCGCCTCCGGCAGCGGGTCGGTCTTGACGTCGACCCCCACGGCGCGCTGCTGCCAGTGGCCACGCCCCGGCCGCGGAATGTTGAGGCGTTCGCAGATGCGCGCGAGGTAGCTCGAGGAGACCTCGTACCGCTTGGCCACCGTCGTCATGGGTTCGGCCCACACCTCCTCATAGAGCTTCTTCCGCGGCACTCGCATCGGGCGCGCAGTGTACCGCCGATCCGATCGGAGTCGGGCAGTTGTCGCGGCGGCGATACGGGCACCTCGACCCAACGATCCTCGCGCTCGACGCGCTTCGATCGAAGCCAAATCCGCTGGCTCTCGGTGGCCCGTTTCTGGGCGGACTCGGGGCAGCGCCCAGGAGCCCGGCGGCTGATCCTCCCGCGTCCTCCACACGCTGGTGCCGCCACTCCGGGGACCTCGCCACCACGAGACGCCAGAAGAGTCCTGCTTCGCCATCGTCGCCTCCCGCGCGGGTCGTGAGTCCGCGCGCGTTCCCGCGTGCTTCACCCCGCCTTGGCGCGGAGGCGCTCCCACAGGCCGAACTGAGT
>DAORJJ010000928.1:0-1789 GCA_035439005.1 Polyangiaceae bacterium
CGGGCGCTCGAGCTGCTCTTTCGCCACCACCGGGCGCGCCTCGCGGCGGCCCGCGCGGTGGCAGACGCGGAGCGCGAGGAGCGCGCCGCGGAGGTGGCCGAGCTCGCGGCCGCTCTCGACGCCCTGACCGCAGGCTATTTCACAAGGGCGACCTCGCGCTGACGCCGCCCTCGCGCGGCGGCTCAGTCGAGCTCGTCGACCGCGCCGCCCTTCTTCAGCGTGCCGCCCGCGGCCGCGAGGAGGTACGCCTGGAGGAAGTCGTCGATGTCGCCGTCGAGCACCGCGTCGACGTTCCCCGCCTCGTGCGACGTGCGGAGGTCCTTGACGAGGCGGTAGGGCGCGAGCACGTAGCTGCGGATCTGGTTGCCCCAGGCGATCTGCGTCTTGGTCGCCTGGTAGGCGTCGTGGGCCTCCTCGCGCTTGCGCATCTCGAGCTCGTAGAGCTTCGCTTTCAGCATCTTCAGCGCCGTCACGCGGTTCTGGAGCTGCGAGCGCTCCGCGCGACACACGATGACGATGCCGCTCGGGAGGTGCTTCATGCGCACCGCGGTCTCGACCTTGTTGACGTTCTGCCCACCCTTGCCGCCGGCGCGCATCGTCGTGGTCTCGAGGTCGCCGTCCTTCACAACGATGTCGATCTCGTCCTCGATGTCGGGCGTGATCTCGACGGCGGCGAAGGCCGTCTGCCTCCGCGCGTTCGCGTCGAAGGGCGAGATGCGCACGAGCCTGTGGACGCCGTGCTCGGAGCGGAGGTAGCCGTACGCGTTCGGCCCGGCCACCGTGAAGGACGCGCCGTCGATGCCCGCCTCGTCGCCCTCTTGGTAGTCGACGACCTCGGTCTTGAAGCCCCGCCGCTCGCACCAGCGCAGATACATGCGCAGGAGCATCTGCGCCCAGTCCTTGGCGTCGGTCCCGCCGGTGCCTGGGTGAATGCTCACGATCGCGTTGGCGTGATCGACCTGGCCGGAGAGCATGCGCTGGAGCTCGGACGCGCGCAGCCGCGCCTCGAGGGCGCCGAGGCCGGCCTCGACCTCCGCGACGACCCCGTCGTCGCCCTCGGCCGCGCCGAGCTCGAGCAGCTCGACGGCGTCCGCGATGTCCCGATCGAGCCGCTCGAAGGTCTCGACCTTCACCTCGATGTTCCCGCGCTTCTTCGTCGACGCCTGCGCCTTCTTCGGGTCGTTCCAGAACCCGGGGGCCATCGTCTCTTGGTTCAGCGCCTCGAGCTCTCGCTTCAGCTTGGGGAGGTCAAAGATGCCCCCTTAGCGTCATGAGGCGCCTTTGGAGGTCGGAGAGCTTTTCCCGGGACTCGGAGAGCATGGCGCGACTTAGGCCCGACCGCGCGGCGAGGTCAAGCGCCGGGCGCGGGCGAGCCCGGGGCGACGCGCCGAGGCCACCGCCAGCGCCAGGGCATCCGCGTCATAATCCATCATACATTCGGACATTTACAGCCACGCTTGGCCGACCACGGGCCTCCCCACGGGCGCGCGTGTGGTAAGAACGGGCATGGCGGAGACCGAGGCGAGCGCGACCGGGGCCAGGGACGCGCCGCCCGCCTCGCGCGTGGCTTCGCGCGCGCGAGAGCTCCTCGCGGGCCTCGCGCGCGCGCGGACGCTCGACGCGGAGGGCGTGCACGCGGCGCGCGTGGCCTCGCGTCGGCTGCGAGAAGCCCTGGCGATCGTCGCCACGCGGCGGAGCGCGCGCGCGGCGCGGCGGGTGCGCGCGATCACGCGGGGGCTCGGGCCGGTGCGCGAGCTCGACGTCGCCCTCGACCTCGTCGCGGCGCTCT
>DAORJJ010000929.1:0-1783 GCA_035439005.1 Polyangiaceae bacterium
GCCCAGGTGATCAAGCTCGAGCGCGCCGGGGTGATGCTCGACGAGGCGTGCCTCGCCGTCGTGGGCGAGCGCCTCACGGGCGAGCTCGCGGAGCTCGAGCGCCGCGCGAAGGAGCTCGCCGGCCACGACTTCGCCCTCCGCTCGCGCGACCAGCTCGAGACCATCCTGTTCGACGAGCTGAAGCTCCCGGTCATCAAGCGCACGCCGAAGGGCGGCCGCAGCACCGACGCCGCCGTGCTCGAGGAGCTCGCGGGCCGCCACCCGCTGCCCGAGGTGATCGTCCACCACCGCGAGCTCGACAAGCTGAAGGGCACCTACATCGAGGCGCTGCCGCGCGCCGTGAATCCCGCAACTCATCGAATTCACACGCAGTTCGAGCAGGCCGTCGCCGCCACGGGGCGCCTCTCGTCGATCGAGCCGAACCTCCAGAACATCCCCATCCGCAGCGCCGTGGGCCGCGAGATCCGCTCGGCCTTCGTCGCGCCCCCGGGCGCCGTGATCCTGTCGGCCGACTACTCGCAGATCGAGCTCCGCCTCCTCGCGCACCTCTCCGAAGATCCGCGCCTGTGCGAGGCGTTCGCGAGCGGCGAGGACGTCCACGCGTACACCGCCTCGCTCGTCTTCGAGGTGCCCCTCGCCGAGGTCACCTCCGAGATGCGCCGCCGCGCCAAGGCCATCAACTTCGGGGTCATCTACGGCATGGGCGACTCGGCGCTCGGCAAGCAGCTCGGCATCGCGCGCGCCGAGGCCGCGGCCTTCATCGAGGCGTATTTCCAGCGCTACCAGGGCGTGAAGGCCTACCTCGATCGCACCGTGGCCGACGCGAAGCGCGGCGAGACCGTGCGCACTCTCCTCGGCCGCCGGCGGTTCCTCCCGAACCTCCACTCGGCCAACCGCGGGCTCCGCTTCGAGGCCGAGCGCGTCGCGAAGAACACGCCCATCCAGGGCTCCGCGGCCGACCTCATGAAGGTCGCGCTGCTCGCGCTCGACCGAGACCCCGTGTCGCCCGGCGCGCGCATGGTGCTCACCGTGCACGACGAGGTGGTGTTCGAGGTGCCCGAGGCCGAGGTCGCGCAGGCGGGCGCGCGCGCGAAGGCCACGATGGAGGGCGTGGCCGCGCTGCGCGTGCCCCTCGTGGTCGACGTGGCGCACGGGAAGAACTGGGCCGAGGCCCACGGATGAGCGCGCCCGGAGCCGCGAGGTCGACCCCGCCGAACCGACGCCGCATGCTCGACTCGCTGGTCGCGCGGCCGTCGCGGTCGCTCGTGCTCGGCCTCGGCCTCGCCCTCTTCGTGCTCGCGGCCACGCCGCTGCTCTTCACCGAGGTCCCGCCCATGCAGGACCTCCCGAACCACCTCGCGTCGATCCACGTGGTCACGCACCCGGCCCTCTACCCGGAGTTCGTGTTCAACGGCCACCTGAAGACCAACGGCGCGCTCTTCGCGTGGCTCCACGCCGTGGGCGGCGTCACCGGCACGTTCCTGGCGGCCAAGCTCTTCACCGTGCTCGTGCTCGCCGCGGGCGCCTTCGCGCTCCCGTGGAGCGTGCTCGTGCTCACCGAGAGCAAGCCGAAGGCCGTGCTCGCGTCGCTCTTCGCGTGGCCCATGGTGCACAACTGGTTCGTCTCGATGGGCATGCTGGACTTCGCCCTCGGCGTGCCGATCTCGCTCGCCGTCCTCGCGCTCTGCCACCTGCACCTGCGCCGCCGCCGCTGCTGGCACGCTCGGCCAAGTCCGCCGCGATCCGATGGCCATGCTGCCGTTCTGCGGTTACAACATGGGCG
>DAORJJ010000930.1:0-1750 GCA_035439005.1 Polyangiaceae bacterium
CCACCCCACCTACCGCCGCTCGGGCCTCACCGCGCGGCCGGCGGCGAGCAGCGCGCTGCTCGTGAGGAAGACCGCGGTGGCCGCGAACACGAGCACGTGGGGGGCGCGCAGCATCGAGGCGACGCCCTGGTCGAGCGCGGCGCCGAGCGACACGCCGTCGGCCGCGCCGAACCCCACGAAGGAGAGCGACGCCTCGCTCAGCACCACGGCCGAGGCCGACGAGCCGAGCTGCACGGCCACCGTGCCGAGGAGGTTCGGTACGACGTGGCGAGACACGATGGCGAGCTCGCCGAGGCCGAGGGCCCGCGCCGCCTCCACGAAGCCCGCGCCGCGCAGCACCCTCGCCTCGGCGAGGGCGAGCCGCGCGAACGGCGCCCAGCTCGTGAGGGCGAACACGCACGCGAGGTGGAGGCGCGTCGGGTGGCGCACGGCCGAGAGCACCGAGAGCGCCAGGAGGAAGCTCGGGAACGCCTGGAGGCCGTCGCAGAGCTGCGCGACCGCCCCCTCGAGGCGCCCGCGCCGCATCGCCGCGAGCGCACCGAGGGGCGTGCCCACGAGGAAGCCCACGGTCGCCACCACCACCGCGAGCAGCAGCGCGCGGAGGCACGCGCTCCCGAGGAGCGCCCCGAGATCGACGCCGCCCTCGCCGCACCCCAAGAGGTGGCCCGCGCCGGGCGCGAGGTACGCCTCTTCCGGCGCGAGGCGGGTGGGCGACGCGCCGGTGACGAGGAGCGAGAGCCCCGCCACACAGACCAGCGCCGCGAGCGGTGCCAGCGCGAGGAGGCGCCCGCGCCACGCCGAGCCGTGCGCCCCGCCCGCGCCGCCTGCGCCGCTCATCGCAGCACCCGCGGGTCGACGGCGCCGTGCACGGCCTGCGCGCCCGCCTGCGCCACGACGAAGAGCGCGCCGGTGAGCACGACCGCGGCCTCGAGCACGGGCAGATCGCGCGAGGCGTAGGCCTCGAGGATGAGCGAGCCGAGGCCCGGGCGCTCGAACAGACGCTCGAGCACCACCGCGCCGCCGAGCAACGCGCCGAGCTGCGTGCCCACGACCGTGGCGATCGGCCCGACGCAGGCCGGCACGGCGTGGAGGAGCCACACGCGCGCCGCGCTGCCGCCCTTGGCGCGGGCCACGGCGAGGAACTGCGCGCGCTCGAGGTCCTTCAGCGAGGCGCGCGTGATGCGGCCCACGTGCGCGAAGAGCGGCACCGAGAGCAGCGACGAGGCGAAGAGGAGCCCCGCCGCGCCGGCCTCGGGATCGCCGGGGAGGGGCACGAGGCGGAGCTTCGCCGAGAGCACGAACGTGAGCAGCGGCGCGAACGCGAGCAGCGGCGTGGACGCGCACACGACGAGGAGCCGCTCCACGTGGCGCCGCCCGCGCCCGAGCCACGGGCCCGACGCGAGCACCGCGAGCCCCACGCCCAGCGCCGCGCCCAGGAGCACCGCGAGGAGCGCGAGCGACGCGGTGGGGCCGAGGGCGGCGGCGAGGGCGGAGCGCACCGAGGTGCCCGGCCGGCGGAGCGAGTCGCCGAGATCGAGGGTGACGAGGCGCCGCAGAAAGAGTGCATATTGCACGTAGAGCGGCTGGTCGAGCGAGAGCTTCGCGCGGAGGACGGCGCGCTCGTCGGGCCCCGCGAGATCGCCCAGCACGAGCGCCGCCGGATCGCCCGGCAAGAGGCGCAGCGAGAGGAACACGGCGGTCGCGAGCGCGAGCACGACGACGAGCGAGCCCGAGAGCCGCCGCGCGAAGG
>DAORJJ010000931.1:0-1749 GCA_035439005.1 Polyangiaceae bacterium
CGGAACGCGACCGCCGCCTCCGCCGCGTGCTCTCGCAGGTAGCTCGCCTCGGGGCCCGCCTCGAGCTCCCTCACCGGGAGCACGATCGCGTGTCCGGCGAAGGGCGCGGTCGCCGCGCGCGCGTGCTTGGCGAGGTAGCCGCGCGCCGCGAAGAGCCCGTACGCGAGCGCGCCGATGCGCTTCGCCGTCAGCTCGCGGCTCTCGGGACGCAGCAGGCGCACGGCCACGTCGACCTCGCCGCGGAGCACGTCGGACGCGAGGTTACCCGTAGCCACCTCCAGCACGACCTTCGGCGTCTCGCGCGACAGCTCGGGGAGGACGTGCTCGAGCAGGTGGAGCGCGGTCACCTCCGTGGCCGCCACGCGCACGACGCCGCGCGCCTCGTCGGTGGCCTCGAGCGGCTCACGCTCGAGGCGGAGGAGGCCGTCGGCGAGGGGCCCGACCAGCGTCGCGAGCCGCTCGCCGGCGGCGGTCGCGACGAGCCCGCGGGCCGTGCGCACGAAGAGGGGGACCGCGAGCGCCGCCTCCAGCGCGTCGAGCCGTCGCCCCGCCGTCGTCTGGTGGACGCGGAGCTTCTTCGCCGCGCGCGCGAGGCTGCGTGTCTCGAAGAGCGCCAGGGCGAGCCGGAGATCGTTCCAGTCGAGCATATGCAAATTCGCATAGCACGTATTGAAGCATGCGCATGGCCACCTGCGCGGCCGCGTCGTACTTCATGGACTCGGAGGTCACACATGTTCATCCACACGATGGTCCGCTCGCTCATGCTCTCGACGCTCGCCGCGCTCTCGCTACTCACCGGCGCGTGCGGCTCCCCCGCCGCCGAGGCCACCGCGGCGAAGGCCGCGGAGGGCGCCCCCCGCCTGGACCTCACCGGGAGGTTCCAGAGCGCCTGCGTCAAGGCGGGCGGAAGCCCCACCAAGCTGACGTTCGACATGGGCGCGTCGACCTGGAAGCTCGACTACGTCACCTACGGCGACGAGACGTGCTCCACGCCGTTCGCGACCGTGCACATCGAGGGCCCCTACGAGCTCGGCGGCGCGTCGCCGACCGTCGCCGGCGCCACCCTCGGGCGCTTCGCGTTCTCCAAGAAGACCGCCACCGCCCACCTGCCGGCCGCCTCGTCGTTCCTCGCGAGCGCGCAGGGCTGCGGCGCGGGGACCTTTCCGGCCGGTGTGGCCGTCGACATCGGGGGCCCCGGGTGCGCGGGGCTCGGCCAGCGCCCGATCGCGCAGTGCGGGCAGGACTACGACGTGGTCTTCCTGGAGGGGGACGCGCTCACGTTCGGCGCCCGCCCGGCCGACAACGACCTCTGCACGGAGGACAAGCGCCCAACGACGAAGGCAGGGCTCTCCTTCGCGCGCGTGAGGTAGCGTCGCCTCGCACCCACGGAGAACCGACCATGTACGCGATCACCATCGTCTTCGAGCCCAAGCCCGGCCACGCGCAGGCGCCTCGCCGCGGTCGCGCCCAGCCGCGCCGAGCCCGGGAACCTCTTCTTCGACGTGCTCGTCAGCGACGCCCCCAGCGAGGTCGTGTTCTACGAGGCCTACGTCGACGAGGCGGCGTTCCAAGCGCACATGGCGGCGCCCCACACGAAGGCCTGGCAGGAGGCCGCGCTCCCGCTCCTCGAGCGGTCCACGCTGCGCTTCCCGGCGCACCGGAGCGTCGCGCCGCCGCCGTGACGGCCGCGCGCTCGTCGCCGCCCCCACCGCCCTGGCCATCCCGCTGGCCTACCCGCTGGCCTATCCC
>DAORJJ010000932.1:0-1739 GCA_035439005.1 Polyangiaceae bacterium
CCTCGGCGGGACCGACTGCCCGGCGGGCCTCGTGCGGTGCCGCGCGGGTGAGCTCGAGCGCGCCGTGGGCGGGCACCTCCCAGCGGTCTGCGGGCGCCCGGAGGGGTGCGCGTGCCCCACCGAGCGCGCGGGGGAGTGCGCCGCCCTGGGCATGGCCTCTCGCTGCTTGCTCGAGGACGCTTGGGTTGAGCTGTCCGTGGGGCACGAGGCGGCGCTCTGCGCCGGCGGCACCGCGCGCTCCGTGGCCGAGGCCTCCGTGGCGCCCGCCGGCGCGTGCGACTCGGACGACGCGCGCTGCGTGGACGGCGTCCTCGTGCGCTGCCACCCGCACCCGCGCGTCGTGGCCCGCTGCCTGCGTGGCTGCGCGGGGCCGGGCGTCGTCGACCCCGAGACGACCGACGAGGCCCTCCAGGCCCTCTGCGCGCGCTGACCACGCGCCGCGTGGGCGGGGGTCCGCACCCGGTCGCGGGCGGCGAGGGCGGGCGGCGCGATCGCGGCGTCAGGGCACGCGTACGCCCGCGGAAGAAAGATGTAAGAAAATGTGACCCAATGTAGGTGACGTCAGTACGCTTCGAAGCGCGCGGAACCCCAGGGGATCCTCGCCCGAGCGGCGGCGCCGAGCGGGCGCGCGTGTGCTCGTGGAGTACGTCAAAGACGTTGGCCAACATCTTGCTTTTTCATCGAAAAGGCGAGGCTGCCGAGAAGCGGGGTAGAAGTCATGAAGCGCTCGAAGTTTGGTGCTTTGGTCTTCGGATTCGTTGTGGTTTCCGTCTGGGCGGGCCAGTCGCCCCCCGCGATCGCCGAGGCGTCGGCGCCGGACCTCCCGGCCGCCCCGGGGTGGCTCGGGATCATGCCCACGAACGGCCTCAAGCTCTCGACCACCCCCGCGCCGGTGGACGCGCTCCAAGCGAGCTGCCCGGCGGGGATGGTGGAGGTCGAGGGCGACTACTGCCCGGCCTTGCAGCAGCGGTGCCTCCGCTGGCTCGACCCCGAGACCAAGCTCCGCTGCGCCGAGTTCGCGCCCACCGGCGCCTGCCAGGCGAAGACCGTACATAAGCACTTCTGCATGGACCGCTACGAGTACCCGAACAAGGTCGGGGAGCGGCCGGTGATCGGCACGACCTGGTACGAGTCGCGCGACGCGTGCAAGGCCCAGGGCAAGCGCCTCTGCGCGGACAGCGAGTGGACCCTGGCGTGCGAAGGGCAGGAGCGCCTGCCGTACCCGTACGGCTACGCGCGCAACGCGGAGGCCTGCAACATCGACAAGCCGCACCCCGAGCCGAACGCGGCCGCCATGTTCGACCCGAAGCGGCGCGCGGCGGAGTTCGCGCGGCTCGACCAGCGCGACCCCTCCGGGGCTCGCGAGGCCTGCGTGAGCCCGTACGGCGTCTCCGACATGGCCGGCAACGTGGACGAGTGGGTCGTCAACGAGAGCGGCTACCCCTACAAGAGCGGCTCCAAGGGCGGCTACTGGGGCCCCGTGCGCACGCGGTGCCGCCCGATGACCACGGCGCACTTCGAGATGTTCTCGTTCTACCAGCTCGGCTTCCGGTGCTGCGCCGACGCGCAGGCGCCCGAGCCGTCGGAGGCGGGCCCCTCGGCCGGGCTCGTGGGGCCGCGGCGCCTGGGCGTAGCGGCGAGCGGGCGCGTCGCGCTGCTGCCGGGGTCGTGACCGCCGCGCCTACTAGTCCCCTGGAAGCGTGGTTCCTGTAACAAGTGTGGGTTCAGGGTCATGGTTG
>DAORJJ010000933.1:0-1739 GCA_035439005.1 Polyangiaceae bacterium
CGCGTGGGTGCCCCTCGGCCTCGCGCTGCGCGTGGCGGCCGCGCTGACGCCGCTCGTGCCCCCCTCCCTGGCGACGCACGCCCTGACCGTGGGCGCGATCGGCGGGATGACGCTCGGGATGATGGCGCGCGTGAGCCTCGGCCACACCGGCCGGGCCCTCGAGGTGGGGCGGAGCGTCACCGCGGCGTTCGTGCTCGTGACCCTCGCGGCGCTCGTCCGCGTGGGCGGCCCGCTGGCCCTCGGCGCCGCGCGCACGCGGATCGCCTTGCACGTGTCGGGCGCCCTGTGGACCGCCGCGTTCGCGCTCTTCGTCGTCGCCTACGCGCCGATCCTCACCCGCGCGCGCGCCGACGGCAAACCCGGCTGAGCCTCGGCGGCGCGGGCCACCCGTTTGGGTGACACGAAATCTCCGGGCGCGAGGGGCATCGCGGCTATTCTAGATTTTGGCGCGTCGCCTCGCGCGTGCCCTCTCAGAGCCCCATGGACCTTGCTGTCGAAAACGAGCTGCTCGCTGGGAAGTACCGCGTCGAGCGCGTCCTCGGGGAGGGCGGCATGGGCGTGGTGGTCCGCGCGATCCACACGCAGCTCGAGCAGCCCGTGGCGCTCAAGTTCCTCCAGCCCGAGGCGCTGAAGCGCCCGGCGCTCGTCGCGAGGTTCGCCCGCGAGGCGAAGGCCCTCGCGCGCCTCACCACCGAGCACGTCGCGCGCGTCATCGACGTGGGCACCCTCGACTCCGGGGCGCCCTACATCGTGATGGAATACCTCGACGGCGAGGACCTGGCCGCGCTCCTCGACCGGCGCGGCCGCCTGCCCATCGGAGAGGCGGCGACCTACCTGCTCCAGGCGTGCGAGGCCATCGCGGAGGCCCACGCCGCCCGCATCGTCCACCGGGACCTCAAGCCGGCGAACCTCTTCCTGGCGCGGCAGCGCGACGGCGGCTCGATCATCAAGGTTCTTGACTTTGGGATCGCCAAGGCCCTCGACGACGACGCCTCGCTCACCAAGACCTCGGCGGGGCTCGGCTCGGCGCACTACATGGCGCCCGAGCAGATGCGCAACGCCAAGTCGTGCGACGAGCGCGCCGACCTGTGGGCGTGCGGGGTGATCTTGTTCGAGCTCACGACCGGCCTCGTGCCCTTCGAGGGCGACTCGGTCCACGAGGTCGTGGCGGCGGTCATCGAGCAGCGGCGCCACTCGCTCCAGGACCTGCTGCCGGGCGCGCCGCCCGCGCTGTCCGCCCTGGTCGATCGGTGCCTCGAGGTCGATCCCGCGAAGCGCGTGCCGTCCGTGCTCGAGTTCGCCGAGGGGCTCTCCGCCCTCGTCGACGGCCCGGAGCAGCGCGCCTCGCTCGGCAAGATCCGCCGCGTGCTCGCCAACGCGCACGGCCCGGTGAGCGGCGCCCAGGAGGAGGAGGCCGTCCGCAGCCGCGAAGAGATCGCCAACGCCTCGACGATGGCGATGCCCTCGTCGGACGCGACCCAGTCGGGCCCGCAGCGCGCAGCTCGCGAGGTGCCGAGCACGCTGCCGGCGCGCGCGTCCCAGCGTCCGCAGGCGCGGGCGGGCCTGCCTCCCGCGGCGCTCGGCGCCGGCGCGCTGCTCCTCGGCCTGGCCGGGCTCGGGCTCGGCTACGGCCTCTCCAACCGGGCGCCCCGCGCGGACCTGGCAGCCCCCGGGCTGACGCCGAGCGCGATCGTCACGGCAACGACGACCGCCTCCGCGACCGCCACCGCCACCGCCAC
>DAORJJ010000934.1:0-1719 GCA_035439005.1 Polyangiaceae bacterium
AGCCCGCCCTCTCCGTCGCCGCCCGCGCCGCCGAGCGCGACGCCCGCGGCCGCGCCGGCGCCCTCGCTCGCGCGCTCGACCGCGACGACGCCTCCCCCGAGAGACGCGCTCGAGCTCGCGGTGACGCGGGCGAGCGTCCGCGTGGCCGGCGCGGACGTCCTCCCGGTGCCGGCTGCGCCCGCCTGGGTCGACGGGTTCGGCGTGGCCCACAAGCGCCGCGGTCCGCACGATCTCTTCCTGGTCCCGCTCGGCGCGGCCGTGGGGTCCTCGCGGGGCCCGCGCACCGTGGCGCGGCTGTCGGTCGCGCCCGAGATCCCCTACCGCGTCCTCGTGGAGGTGCTCTTCACGCTCGCGCAGAGCGGCGTGCCCAAGGTCGCGCTGCTCGTGACCGGCGCCGGGGGCGGGCTCGCGGCCATCGAGCACGAGGCCCCGCGCGCGGCGCCCGGCGATCTCGCCGCGCAGGCCGAGGCCATGGCCGCGGAGCTCGCGGCGCTGAACGGCGGGGCGCGCGCCACCACGGCCGGGCGCGTGGCGCCGTCCGGATCCCTGGCCTTCGTCACCATCGCGCGCGACGGGCTCACCGTGCGGGCCGGCGGGGTGAGGCTCGGGCCCGGCTGCCGCGGCCCTGGCCAAGGGCCCACGGTGCCGGCCCTCCCGTCGTCGGAGCAGGACTGGGCGTCGCTCGGACGCTGCGCGGCCACCCTCCGCGCGGAGGCCGGCGCGGGCGACACGATCACCCTGACCGCCGCGCCCGAGATCGACTTCCAGACCGTGGTGTCCGCCCTCGACGCGGTCCGCCCGTCGTTCCCGCGCTTCGTGCTGGGGGTGCCGCGCTGACTCTCGCGCTCTGTCCGAGGATGCTCGCGCCGGCCGCGCAGAAGCGTCGCTCGCCGCAGGCGGCTCCAAGGGGTGCCCATTCGAAGGGTAGCCGGCGGTGCTGCACGAGAGGGCCATTCCCGCCCCTTCGCTTCACGGCGTAGCACGCTCCGCGGTGGGGGCAAGGCGATGCTCGCCTACCTGTCCACCCTGCACGCCCGAATACCGAAGGAGGACCGCCTACGAGCTAGAGCCTCCACAAGGCGTCGAGCGCGAGCGGCAGCTCCTCGAACGGCTCGGCGCGCGCGGGCTCACTCCCCTCGAAGGTGTCGAGCAGCGAGTACCGCGCGCGCTCCAGACGATAGACCTCGAGGGTCTTCAGCTCGGGCGACAAGAGCCAGACGTGGCCCACGCCTTCGCGACGGTAAATGCGCATCTTCTTCCCGCGATCGGCGGCTTCGGTGCGCGCGGAGAGCACCTCGCAGACCCAGTCGGGGACGAGCTCGATGTGGGCGGGGGCGCCCTCTTCGAGAAAATCGGTGGGAATCCGCGCCCGGCGCCACCCGGCGAGATCCGGCGCCACGATGTCGGGCCCGCTGCCCAGGTGCAGCTCGGGCTCGTCGAGGATGAGCCAGCCGCCTGGCTCGTCGCCGAGAGGATCCGAGAACGGCCCCAGGCGCCTCCCGAGGCGGGAGCTCGCGAGCGCGTGCTGACGGCGCGGACGCGGGAGGGTGACCAGCTCCCCGTCCAGGACCTCGACCACCACGCCGTCGGGCGCGTCCAGGTAGCCCTGCACGACCTCGGGCCGGAGCCCCGGGAAGCGAGAGTGAGGAGCGGCGGGCCGAGCGCGCATTGGTAGATTCAGCTTTCTGCCACGCGAAGGTGGCCATATGCAAAACCCCC
>DAORJJ010000935.1:0-1718 GCA_035439005.1 Polyangiaceae bacterium
CCACCGCGGCGGGCGCCTCCGGGGGGCGTGGGAGCTCGGGCACGGTGACCGAGCTGGCGGCCAGCGGAGGCGCGGCGGGACCACAGGCGGCGAACAGCGCGGCGGTGAGGGCGAGGAAGCTCGCGCGATCGACCTGCATGCGCTCGAAGGTACCACCGGGAGGGCGTCGCGTCCCCGCACGCGCCGCCGGAGAGGGATACACTCGGCAGGATGCGCCTGGGTCCATGGGTCCTCTTGCTCGGCTGCGCGGGGCCCCCGCGCGTCGAGGGGGCGCGTCCAGCCTTGGCGCGCTCGGAGGTCGTCGCGCCCGCCGAGCGCCCGCCGCCCGCGGTCACGCCGCCTACGCCCCCGCCGCCCGCGGTCACGCCGCCTACGGCCTCGCCGCCCGCGGTCACGCCGCCTACGCCCCCGCCGCCTCCGCCCGACGTGGCGACGGCGACGACCGACGAAGCCGCGTCGGCGGACCGCGCGTGCGGAGGCCCCGCGAGGCGCTGGTCGTACAGCGAGGGCTCGCAGGCCTTCGCCCGCGTCGCGCGAGGTTGGACGAGGGCGCGGGTCACCGCGGCGCTCGGCCCGCCTTCGGTCTGCGAGCGCGACGTGTGGACCTACATCGGCGGCCCGTACACCGGGCCCGAGGTGCGCTACCGGCTCACCTTCGCGCGCGGTGTGGTGGCGGCCATCGAGCGCTCCTCCGTGGGCTGTCGCGTGGTGGAGTAAGCGAAGTGACCACTCCCACCCGCCCGGTGCACCCATGAGCGACGACACGCGGAAGGGCGCCGCGCCGCCCGCCGAGGCCGAGCCGGAGGACGGCGAGGCCATCCTGGCGCGCAGGCGGCAGCTCGTGGACGCGGCCCTCCGTCCTCCGGTTGGGCCGCGCGTCCCCACCGGAGCGCCCCAAGGGCTTCAGGCGTCGCCGATGCCTTGCCTCAGCATGCCGCCGCGGCACGTCATGGAACCTGTCGTGGCTCCCGCCTTCGAGCTGCCGCCGCCGCCGCCGGACACGGGGCGGCTCGCGCGTTGGGCCCTCGGCGCGCTGGCCCCGTTCACCGCCGTCGGCGCCTTCGTCGTCGGCGTCCCCGAGCTCGCCGTCGTGTCGGTCGCGGTCGGCGCGCTCTGGGCGTTCACCGTGCGGGCCCGGCGGGAGGTGGTGGGGCAGTCGCTCGCGATGGCCGCGCTCGATCGCGCGTCGCGAGGACGCTTCGACGAGGCGCGCGCGCTGCTCGACGCCGTGGCGCCTCCCCGCCGCTTCTCGCACCTCGGCCCCGCGGTGGACGCGCAGCGGGCGGCGCTCGCGCTCTACGAGGGCGATCTCGAGTCCGCGGAGGCCTTCGCCACGAAGGCCGCGCGGGAGGGCGAGCGGCTCGGGATGGTCGGCCAGCTCCACAGGGAGAGCGCCCTCTCCCTGCGCGCCGTCGCGCGGGCCGGGCTCGGCAAGAAAGCCGAGTCCTTGTCCGATGTTGCGAAGGTTCGCCGCGCCTCGTATCGGCAGGGCGCGTTCCTCGCGAGGGCTGCGCTCGCCGAGGCGCTCCTCTTCGCGCGCGAGCGCGATCTCGACGCGCTCACGCGGGTGTTGCGCGACGAGCGCGCGCTCCTCTTCGGCGCCACGAGCGCGCGTGAGCGCATGGTCGCGCGGGCCCTCGCGCGGATGGTGGCGGCGCGCAAGGTGAGCGTCTACCGGGAGCCCGCGAAGCGAGAGCCCGAGCCGCTCAGCGAGCAGG
>DAORJJ010000936.1:0-1714 GCA_035439005.1 Polyangiaceae bacterium
CAACCCCGGCACGGCCCCGACCGAGAGCCTCCCCCTCGCGCTCGCGCTCGCCGTCAGGCTCTACGGGCTCACGCCCGCGGAGGCGCTGCTCGGCGCCACGCGCAAGGCCGCGGCGTGCCTCGGCCTCGGGGAGCGCAAGGGCGCCATCGCGGCCGGCCTCGACGCCGACTTTGCACACTTTCACCTACCCCACGAGCTCGCGCTGGTGCAGCCCTGGGGCAGCGAGCTGGCCGCGTGCGTGGTCCGGGAGGGGCGAGCGCTGTTCGCGCGCTAGCGGGCCCGCTGGAGGCCTCAGTCGGCCTCGTGGGAGCGACCGAGGCCCGACGGCGCCGCGAAGCCGCCTCGCCTGGCGAAGACGACCAGCACGACGAGCGTGCCCACGTACGGGAGCGCAGAGAAGACGTGCGGGAGCACGCCGCCGCCCCCCTGCAAGACCATCCCCACGGCGTCGAGCGCCGCGAACACGAAGCACGCGCCGACGGCGCGCAGGGGGCGCCACCCCGACACGATCACCGCCGCGAGGGCGATGAAGCCTCGCCCGCCGCTCATGCCGGACTGAAACTGGTGCTGCTCGAAGGCGAGCGCGACGCCGCCGAGGCCCGCCACGGCGCAGCCCAGCACGACCATCGCGGCCCGCACGCGCGCGACCGGCACACCGGAGGCGTGGGCCGAGACGGGATCGTCCCCCGACGCGCGCACCCACAGGCCGAACCAGGAGCGGTCGACGAGCGCGGCGACGCCGAGCGCGCACGCGCCGAAGAGCCACGTCGTCGGGTCGAGGAGCGTCCGCGCGAGCAGCGCGAGCCCCGAGCCGCCATCGACCGCCGCCCAGCGGAAGCCGCTCACGCTCGGTGAGTTGGCGCTCGAGTGGTAGAGCGCGCGCAGCAGCGCCCGCGTGCCGCCCGCGGCGACGAGGTTCAGCGCCAGGCCGCTCACGATGGCGTCGATGCGCGCGCCCACCGCGAGGCCCGCGTGTGCGGCCCCGAAGAGGCCCCCCGCGGCGACGCCGGCCGCGAGGCCGAGCGCGGGGCTGCCCGTCGCGACGTGCACCGCGACGGACGCGAACGCAGAGGTGAGCAGCGCGCCCTCGAGCGCGATGTTGGGCACGCCCGCGCGCTCCGACAGCACGCCGCCGAGGGCCGCGAAGCCGACGGGCGCCGCCATGCGGAGCGTCTGCGCCACGAAGGTCGCGGAGAAGAGGGCGGTCGCGAGGCTCACGCGCGCCCCGACGACGTAGAGGAGCGTGGCGCGACGATCACGCGGTCGGCGACGGCGACGAGCACGATCGCGACGCCCTCGAGCACGGTCATGATCTCGCGAGGCACGTGCGCGTTCACCGCGAGGCCGCCCTGCTCGAGCGTGCCGAAGAAGAGCGCCGCGCCCACGAGGCCCAGCGCGTGTCCGCGCCCGAGGATGGCCACGGCGATCCCGCCGAACCCTGCCCCCGCGCCGAGCCCGAGTTCGAAGTAGCCTTTGTACCCGAGCACCGTGGCGGTCGACGTCAGCCCCGCGATCGCGCCCGAGAGGCAGAGCGCCTGCGCGATCCGCAGCTTCACCGGCACGCCGACCGCCGCGCACGCCGCGGGGTTCTGGCCCACGAGCCAGAGCTCTCGGAGGCGCGTGCGCCGAAAGCCCACGTCGGCCAGCGCCGCCGCCGCGACGGCGAGGAGGAACGCGACGCTCGCCGAGGACCCGCGCAGCGCCGGCGCGAGCG
>DAORJJ010000937.1:0-1713 GCA_035439005.1 Polyangiaceae bacterium
GAAACGGGATCGTGTAGCGCGAGCCGAGCGGGAAGAGCGGCTCTCCCGCCCCTGGGAGGGTGGGAATGGGCCGCGACGGGGGCGGCTCTGCGTCTAGGTCGAGTAGCGCGGGTGGCGCGGGCGCGTCGCGCGCGTCGAGCGCGCGCGGGGGCTCCGGTGCGGGCGCCTCCGCGAGCGGCGGGGGCTGCGGTGTGCGCTGCACGGGCGCCGGGGCCTCGAGGGCGGGCGGCGGCGCCAGCGCGGGTTCGGGGGTCTGCTCCGGTGCCGGCTGCGCGAGCGCGAGTGGCGCGGGGGGCGCGGGCTCGACGACGGCCTCGAGCGCGGCCGCCTCCGCGCCCGCCTCCACGGTGGGGAGCGCGGTTGGTGGCTCGGGCCTCTCCCCCGCGAGCTGCTGGGGGGCCTGCGGCGGCGCGCCCTCCGGCGGCGCGGCAGAAGGCGCGGCGGGAGGAGGCGAGGAGGCGGGCGCGACCGGCGCGGCTGGAAGCGCAGGGGCCTCCACGGCGACGGCGAGCGGCTCCGCGATCGCCGCGACCGGCGGCTCGGGGACGAGCGCCTGCGGCGCGACGAGCGCCTCCGCGGCCTCAGGGGGCGTCGGCGCCGGCGCGACCTGCGCGTCCTCGACCTCGACCTCGACGTCAAACGCACCGTCCCCCGCGGTGCTCCGGACCGATCCGAACGGAGGCGTCGGATAGGACGCGTAAGGCTCACGCGCGGGCCCGGCGCGCAGCGCGTCGAGCGTCGCGAGCGGCGGCAACGCGGGGAAGGGATCGGGCTCTGGCTCCGGCGCCGGCATGGGCGTCTCGGCTCGCGCGATCGTGGGCGCCGCCTCGTCCTGGGGCGCGGGCGGCGGCCGCGTGGGCGCGGTCGTCGCGTCGGCGGCCGCGTCGGCGTCGCGCTCGCCCGCAAACGCGGGCGGTGAAGGCGGGCTCGTCGTGTGGGTGGGTGTAGGCGTGAGCACCTCTTCGAGGAGGGGCGTCACGCCGTCTTCGCTCCGAGGATCGGAGCGGGGGGCGCGCGTGGACCCGTGCGCCCTCACGGAGCCTGGCGCCCGCGACGAAGGGGGCGCGGTGAGGGCGCCGCCCGGCCGGGAGGACGGCGCGGGGACGTCCTCGCCCCGCGGAGACGGGTGAGACGATGTAGGCACGGGCCGCTCGGAGGGCCGCTCTCGCGCGGGCGTTGGGGAGAGCACCTCGATCGCAGGTGGTCGTGACGACGCTGGCACGTCGTCCTCTCGTGGGAGGCCCAGGGCGGCGGGAGGGAGGTGGACCGGGGGCACCCTCGGAGTCTCGACCGGAGGGGCCGGGCGGCTCGACGGCGGGGCGACCGGGGGGCGCGCTCGCAGGGGGCCGAGCGCCTCGACCTCGCGGGCGCGCCGCGACGCTGGCGGCTCGTCTTCTTCCTCGCGGCGGAGCCCGAGGTCGAGGGCGGGTCGTGTGGGATACGTCCCGGGCGGAGGCTGGCCCGCGCCCGCTCCTTCGCTCGGTCGACCGAGCCGCGCGTCGGCCTGGTCGGGGAGCGTCCGCTCGAGGTTCTGCCGGGTCGGGAAGGTCCGCGGGCCGACCGGACCCACGACCTCGATGCTGTGGTCCCGTCGGGAGGAAGGCGCGTCGTCCTCCTCTTCGCGTGGGAGCACGGGCCGAGTGGGCGCGGCGTGGGGGATCGCCATGGTCGTCGAGGCGCGCCGCGGCGCGGCCGTGGAGTCCGGCCGCCGCG
>DAORJJ010000938.1:0-1712 GCA_035439005.1 Polyangiaceae bacterium
CGGGGCGCGTGGGGGAGGCGGCGGCTCGCCGCAGGCCGCGAGCGCGAGCAGCGGGAGGAGCCGGGGGAGCGAGCGATGGAGCGAGCGAGGGAGGGAGGGACGGCGCATGAAGAGCCAGCGTACACCACGCTCGCCTCGCCGACCCCTACGGTGCGGTCGGGATGGATCGTGTGTAGAATGCATCGAGCGTCGCGCGGCTCACCGCACGACGAGCACGACCGAGTAGCCCACGGCCGGCTTGGCGCCGTGGTTCGCGTACGAGTGCCGCTGATCGCCCCGGAACGACACGACGTCGCCCTCGCGCAGGCGGTAGGTCTCGCCCGTGACGACGAGCGTGAGCTCGCCCGCCTCGCAGGTGAGAAACTCGCGCGTGCCCTCGAGGTGCGGCACGCCGGTCATTCGCGACCCCGGCGGCAGGGCGAAGCGGTCGATCTCCACGCCCGGCAGCGGCTCGGGCAGCAGCTTGCGGACCTCGGCCTCGCCCCGGCGCCGCACGAGCAGCTCTTCGCGCGGGAAGTACGAGGCGTCGCCGCGCGGCTGCGCGACGAGCTCTTCGAGGGAGACCTGGAACGCGCGGGCCACCGCGTCGAGCACGGCGAGGGTCGGGTTGGCCGCGCCCGACTCGAGGTGCGCCCACGTGGCGCGTGGCAGGCCGGCCCGCGCGGCGAGCTTCGCCTGGGTGAGGCCTGTGCGCTCGCGGAGGGCGCGGACGTTCGCCGCGAGGCGAGACGCGAGGGACGCGAGGGGCGAGTCGTCGCTCATGGCGCGAGTCTCCCGAGTGGGTCGCCGAGACGCAAGCCAAACGAGCAGGACGTCGGGTCGCGCGCTGGCCGCCTCCCTCCGGTTGGACACATTCCAATTCATTGGCGCGGGCGCCACTCCTGTGGCGAGGCGGCCGCAAGCTGGTGGCATGGAGGCGACCATGAAATTGAGCGGAGCGGCGGCGATCGTGACGGGCGCGGGGCGCGGGCTGGGCGCGGAGGTGGCGCGAGACCTCGCCCGGCGTGGCGCGCGGGTGGTGCTGGTGGCGAGGACGGCGAGCGAGCTCGGGGAGGTCGTGGCGTCGATCCGGGCGTCGGGCGGCGAGGCCCACGCCCTCGTGTTCGACGTGTCCCGCAAGGACCACGTCGTGCCGCTCGTGCAGGCGGCGAGCGAGCTCGTCGGGCCGGCGGAGCTGCTCGTGATGTGCGCGAGCACGCTCGGGCCGCTGCCCATGCCGCTGCTCTTCGACACCGAGTGCGAGGACCTCGGGCACGTGCTCGAGACCAACCTCGTGGGGCCGTTTCGTCTCGCGAAGGCGGTGGGCACGGGCATGCTGGTCCGCGGCGGCGGCGCGCTCGTGTTCGTGAGCTCCGACGCGGCGATCACGCCCTACCCCGGCTGGGGCGCCTACGGCGTGTCGAAGGCCGCGCAGGACCACCTCGCCGCGACCCTCGCGGTCGAGCTCGAGGGGAGCGACGTGCGCGTGCTCACGGTGGACCCCGGCGAGATGGACACGCGGATGCACGCCGACGCGCTGCCCGACGCCGATCGCGCGACCTTGCTCCGGCCCGCGGCGGTGGCCCGCGTGCTGGTGGACGCCGTGGTCGATGGCGCGGGGACGCCCAGCGGCGCCCGCGTGCTCGCCGCCGAGCGCCTCGCGCAGCGGGTGGCCTCGTGACCGCCGTCGCGCCGCAGGGCGCGGGGCGCGGACCGGGCCCGGCGTCGCGGCC
>DAORJJ010000939.1:0-1354 GCA_035439005.1 Polyangiaceae bacterium
TGCCACAGCATCACGAAGCCGATGACGATGCACAGGTCGCCAAGACGAGCCGCGATGAACTTCTTGCGCGCCGCGAGCTGCGCGGGCGCGAGCGCGGCGTCGGGATCGATCATCACCGCGATGATGAGCACGAGCGACTCGGTCAGCGCCTCGCACCGCGGCTCGGCCCGCTCGAGCGTGCGCGTGCCGAGGGCCTTGCCCTCCGCGTCGCGGAGCACGATGGTCGCCGAAAAACCCTGTCCTCTCCGCTCGATGCGTCCCTCCACCGACACGTCGGCGTCGGCCGGCGAGACGAACACCGTCCGGCCTAGCCGCTCCTCCACCGCGCGGGCGAGGGGCTGAGTCGCGACGCACGCGTCGGCGCCGCCGAGCCGGAGCCAGCCGAGCGTGGAGGTGCGCTTCTTTGGGTCCGGCGCGCCGCGGCCGTCCGCGGCCGCCACGAGCGGCGCGACGGTCGCCGCGAGCGCGAGCGCGAGCACCGCGACGCGCGCACGCAGCGCACGTGGCGAACACGAGAAGAGCGACGACCCGCGGGGTGCGGGGGTGCGCGCGGCGGCTCGGGCAGGCAAGGCGCCCGAGTGTACGCGCGTGGCGCGCGCGGGGAAGCCTCGCGGGCGCCACGCCACCGGTCGACGCTACCTACCCGCGCTACGGACCTACCAAGCTCGCGCGAGCGCCGCGCGCGGCGCGGTGGGGTCGAGCACCACGACCTCGCCGCGGCGCTGGACGCCCAGGTCCGCGAGCGCCGCCTCGTAGTCGAAGCGGGCGGTCCGCGGGCCGTGCGCGAGGAGCAGCTCGGTCAGGACGGGCACGCCGGTCGCCGCGTCGCCCACCGCGAAGACCCGCTCGAGGGGCCACGCCGCGGCGTTCGTGCCCCCGTCGCGCACGACCGCGGCGAGCGCGTCGAACAGGGTCTTCTTCCCCTCGGTGCGCACGCGGATGGCGTAGTCCGCCACGAAGTAGAAGAGCGCGCCTCCCCAGTAGACCCGCCCCCAGGTGCGCGTGCGGTCGAGCCCCTCGTCGCCCGGCTCAGGCTGGCCGAAGCCGAACCCGCGCACGAGCCCCGACCACGCCTCCTCCCTGGTGACGAGCCCGGCGCGCGCGCGGGCGAACGGCTCGACGTAGGTCGCCAGGCCCTCCTCGGCCCAGTCGCGCGCGGCGGGCTGGGTGGGGCACGCGAAGTGGAGCATCTCGTGGGTGAGGACCCAGTCGCGCGCGAGCGCCGCGCGCGGGGTGTCGCGCCCCACCCGCAGCACGATCGACGAGCCGGCCATCGAGAAGCCCACCTCCACGTCGTCGCCCGGGACCGGCAGCACGACGAGCGCCGCGTGGCGCGCGGGGAAGGTCCCCAGGG
>DAORJJ010000939.1:1364-1701 GCA_035439005.1 Polyangiaceae bacterium
CGCGCTGCGCTCCACCCAGGCGACGAGGTCGGCGCGCGGCGGGGCCGGCGCGCCGCGCGGCACGGCGAGGGTGAAGTCGGCGTCGCCGTCGTGGATGGGGATCACCTCGAGATCGCCGAAGGCGGAGTAGGGCGCGCGTCGCAGGCCGGCGAGGGTCGTGCGGCGGCGCGTGGTGCCCGGCTCGGGCGCGAGCCCGGACACGAACGCCGCCGGGACCGTCGGCTGAACCGTGTAGACTACAGGCACTTCCCCGGGCGCGTCGACGGGCGCGAGCAGCCAGGTCGACGCCGGGGCGACCACGGTCGCGCCGGCGGTGAGCGCGAGGTCGAGGTCGCGG
>DAORJJ010000940.1:0-1696 GCA_035439005.1 Polyangiaceae bacterium
CCCCGGCTGCTGCGGCGGATATCCCGGCTGCTGCGGCGCGTACCCAGGCTGCGGCGGATACCCCGGCTGCTGCGGCGCGTACCCCGGCTGCGGCGCGTACCCCGGCTGCTGCTGCGGATACCCCGGCTGCGGCGCGTACCCAGGCTGCTGCGGCTGCGCGGCCTGCTGCTGGGGCTGCGACGGCGGGCACCCTGCCCCGACGAGCGAGAACGCGGCGAGGGCGGCGAAGGAAGCGAGGCGGGAAGATGATTTCAAGGTCGAGCTCCTCGTGGTGGCTCGCGCGTCTGCGTGCGCCAGCGCGGGGAGTGTACGACGGATGCGGAGCGGACTGAAGCTCGCCCGCGCACGAGCTCCGCGCCTACTTCTTCGGCTTGGCGGGCGCCTTGGCGATCTTCGAGAACTTCAGGGTCATGCGGTCGCTCTCCCCGATGGCCTCGTATTTCGCCCGATCGACGTCCTTGAGGGTGAGCGTGGGCGGGAGGGTCCAGACGCCCTCGGCGTAGTCTTTCGTGTCTTTCGGGTTGGCGTTCACCTCGGACTTGCCGGCGAACTTGAAGCCCGCCGCCTCGATGCGCTCGATCACCCACGCCTCCGGGAGATAGCCCTGCTTCGAGGTCTCCTCGACCTTCGCGCCGGCCTTCGCGCGGTGCTGCTCGATGCCGAGCGTGCCGCCCATCTTCAGGGCCTTGTGGATCTCGGCGAGCCACGCGTCGAGCTTGCCGTTGTTCTGCATGCCGTGGAGCCCCCGCATGACGAGCGCGAGGTCGACCTTGCCCTCGAGGTCGAGGTGCGGCGTGGCCCCGTCGATGAGCGCGACCTGGGTCTTGCCGAAGAGCTCCGGCGACTTGTCGAGGAACAGCTTGAACCTGTGCCCGTAGAACGTGCTGCGCTGCTCGGGCGAGCCGTTCGGGTCGGTGCTCGTGACCACGAGCTTGCCCTGGGCCGCGACCACCGGGGCGAGGATCTCGGTGTACCAGCCCTCGCCCGGCCCGTACTCGAGCACGGTCTGCCGCGGCGTGAGCCCGAAGAACGCGAGCGTCTCGGCGGGGTGGCGCTGGCCGTCGCGCGCGACGTTGTGCGGCGCGCGGTGCTTGCTCGGGAGCACGGCGGCGAGCGCGGCCTTCAGGTTCGCGTGGCGGCGCTCGGCGAGGACCTTCGCCGCGGCGCGGAGCTCGGGGGTCCACCGCTCGAGCTCGGTCTTCGCCTCGGCGTCGGCGCGGGCCCAGTCGGCCTTGAGCTTCACGAGCGCCTCCGCCTTCTTCTTCTCCTCGGCGGTCGGCTCCGGGGCCTTCTCCACCCCCGCGTCCGGCGGCTCGACCTTCGGCGGCGGGGGCGGCGCCGGCGCGACGGGCGGCGGCGCGACGACGGGCTCGCCGCCGCAAGCGAGGGGAGCGAGCGCGAGCGCGAGCGCGAAGCCAAGCGAGCCAAGCGAGGGCCGCGCGGAGCGGGCGGAGAGAGTGGCCAGCGGGCGCGGGGCGCGACGGGGACGGTGCATGCCGCCGTGATAGGGCGCCGCGCTCGGGCGCGCAAGAGGCGGGGGCGGAAGCGCCCTCTTTTGGTGCGGTCTACATCTTTTTGGGGCCCGCGAGCATCTGCTTGAGCTCGGCGACCAGGAGCAGCGCCTCGATGGGCGTGAGCGCGTTCGGGTCGACGGCGGCGAGCCGCGCGGCGAGCGCGCTCGGCGGCGCATCGAGAG
>DAORJJ010000941.1:0-1696 GCA_035439005.1 Polyangiaceae bacterium
GCGGGCTCACCGTCTACGACGTCGCCAAACGATCGGCGCTCTTCGCGGTCGAGCGGCAGGGGGTGCGTCGCCTCGTCGCGGGCGTGGGGCACGCGCGTCGCCCGCTCGCGAGCGCGGATGGGCTGGTGTACGTCGAGCGCGGGTCGAGCGGAGCCGCGCCGGCCTCCGGTGCCCGAGTCGACCGCCTGGAGCTCGCCGCCGTCGAGCCCACCACCGGCGACGTGCGTGTACTCTACACCTATTCGGGGTGCGCCCTCCACCTGGCCGGCGAGCTCGGCCCCGACCTCGTGGTCTACCGGGTGGCCGCCGCGGGCGGCGCCGACGTGCTGCTCGTGGGGCGCGCGTCGGGGCGCTCGCGCCTGGTCGCGTCGATCGTGCCGATGGCGCGCGACTTCACGGTCGACCGCGAGCGCGGCGCGCTCCTCTACGTGAACCGCGACGCGAAGGACGCGGCGCTGTGGGCGGTCGAGCGCCTCGACCTCGCGTCGGGCCTCGTCACGCGCCTCGCGACCGCGCGCGACGACGCGCCCGCGCCCTACGCGCTGCCGTCGTCCGACCCAGTGTGGACCGCCCCTGGCCGTCGCGGGCTCGCTTCGGCGCGCGGCGAGTGGCTGGCGCCGCTCGGCCCCGGGTTCGACGCGGTCCGCGCGACGAGCCCCGACGGCGCCTGGCTCGCGGTGCTCCACGTGCCGAGCGAGGGCATGGACGACCTCGCGCTCCTCCACGCGCCGGCGGGGCCGCGCGGCCCGCTCGGTCCGGGCGGCGTGGCGAGGCTCGGCGGCGCCGAGCGCGTCGAGGCGCTCGGCTTCGTGGGCGGGGAGAGCGCGCGATGACGGAGGGCGCGGTGAGGGCGCTGCTCGTGGCCGCGGCGGTGGGGTTGGCCACTGCGGGCGAGGTCCGCGACGCGCGCGCGTACTGCCCCAGCTACACCCCCGCCCAGACCAGCGGCGGCTCGCGGTGCGGCGTCGAGCCCGCCGCGGGCAAGAACCCCACCGTCGCGGCGTGGAAGAGCATCTTCGCGACGGTCGCGCCGGGGCAGGCGTCGTGGAAGACCTCCGGCCCCGCGATCGGGATGATCGGCTCGGGCTGCGGGAAGCCCAAGCCGCGCGTCACGGTCCCCGCGCATTTCCCTTGCCACGTCCTCCAAGCGCTCGCCTACCAAGAGTCGGGCTGGCAGCAGTTCTGCGTGCCCGACGCGCCGGCGGGCTCCGTGGGCGCCCCCGAACGCACGATCGTGTCGTTCGACTGCGGGTACGGCATCGGGCAGGTCACGAGCGGGATGCACGTCGGGGAGACCCCGGCCTTCGACCGCGCCCGCGTCGCCGGCGACGCCACGTACAACCTTGCGACGGGTACGCTCATCCTCGCGGCGAAGTGGGCGGCGACGGCGTGCGTGGGGGACAACGACCCCGACGTCGTCGAGGACTGGTACACGGCGCTCTGGGCGTACAACGGGCTCGCCTACTCGAACAACCCGAACAACCCCAACCTCACGCCCGGTCGCGGACCGTACAAGCCGGGGAACGGCGGCAGCTACACGTACCAAGAGCGGGTGCTCGGGCACATGGAGTTCCCCACGGGCGGGCGCTGGTCCTCCCTGGCGGTGGCCTACCCGAACCGCGGCGACGTGGGGAGCACGGGGCAGCCGCCCGCCCTGCCGGAGCCGCGCTGCGCCTCGCCGACGAGCTGCACGGCG
>DAORJJ010000942.1:0-1689 GCA_035439005.1 Polyangiaceae bacterium
CAGCTCGACCGACTGGGGCGCCGCGACCGGCGCGGGCGCGCCCGACGCGCACGCGAGCCCGGTGAGCGGGGCGAGGAGCAGCGCGAGCGTGGACGCGCGCGAGGGAGAGCGTGCCATGGTGCAACGAGCGTAGCGCCTCGCGGCGACCGCGACGAGGCGCGAGGGCGACCACGCGGCGGGCCGCGCCGAGGGGCCTGCGTGTTGACGCGCGCGCGCCACCAATGGTGAGATCTCGCTCCCATGAAGCGCGTCACCGGAATCGGCGGGATCTTCTTCAAGTCCAAAGACCCGAAGGCCCTCGGCGAGTGGTACCGCACGCACCTGGGTGTGCCGCTCGAGGCGTGGGGCGGCGCGACGTTCGCGTGGCAATCTCCCGAGAACCCGAGCGGGGTGGGCACCACGATTTGGACTCCGTTCGAGGAGACCACGACGCACTTCGGCCCTGGCTCCGCGCCCTTCATGGTGAACTTTCGTGTGCACGACCTCCACGCGCTGCTCGCAGCCCTCAGGGCGGAGGGCTGCGCCGTGGAGGACAAAGTCGACGAGTCCGAATATGGCAAGTTCGGCTGGGTCGCCGACCCCGAAGGGAACCGCGTGGAGCTCTGGGAGCCCCCGGCGGGCCGGTAGGGCGCCGCTCGGCGGCCATGGCGGCGCAGCTCTTCAGGGCCGTAGCGAGCCAGGGGCCGCGACCGCGGCGTCTCGAGACGTCACGGCTTCGGGGCGTGACACGCTCCGCTCTCACAGATCTGGGGCTCAGGGCAGTCCACGTCCTTGACGCACGCAGGGGTGGTGCACGTGCCGGCGCGGCAGACGCGACCGCCGCGGCACTCGGCGTCCGTGGTGCAGGCGCTCAGGCTCGGCGCGGCAGGTTGCGTCGCGCTCGGCGCCGCGGAGGGAACCGCAGGTCCCTCGGCCGCCGGCGCGGACTTCACCTTCTCCAGGCGCGACAGGATGGAGCGCTCGAGCGTCCCTGTGGACTCGCACTTGTGGCGCACGCTCGAGTCGAGGCGGACCTGCGCCCCGAACAGGCCGACGTTCTCATACGTGTTCACGAGGCAGTCGAAGAACGCGTTCACCGTGACCTTGGTCTGCCGCGGGCCTTGGGCGCGGAGCAACACGTTGAAGTGGGTCCTGTGCTCGGCGTGCTCCACTTTGCCATTGGGTGTTGGGCCCGGGGTGCCGCAGCGCATGACGGTCCCCGCTTGGGCGGTCGGCATCGTGTGCTCCGTCGCGAGCAGGCCCGAGGTCTTGTCGATGTTCTTGATCGGCAGGCCCCGCGTGGCGAACCACTCCACGGTGGCGTCCCACACGGCGTCGAGGGGCGCCTCGACGACGATCTCCGACTCGACCGGCTTGCTCGGGGCGGAGGGCCTCGGCGGCTCACACCCAATCCACACCATCGCCCCGGTCGCCGCCACTCCGAGCCACGTCAGACACCGCGCTTGGAACGCCATGTGTCGCGTGAAGTGCAAATCGCGAGCCACTGGAGAGAGGCCCGGGACGACGCTGCGCGGCCAGGGCGGTCGCGCAACCCGTGCAGCACGCTGAAAATTTGGCGCGTTCGCCGGGGCGGCGCATCGCGATGGGCCCGCGACCGCGACCGGTCATGGTCACGCCTCGCCGGCACTCCCTCCTAGCTAGTTCTCGTCCCAAAACCCTCATTTTCTCGAACTTTTGCCCCCTCTTCAA
>DAORJJ010000943.1:0-1682 GCA_035439005.1 Polyangiaceae bacterium
CCCGCCGAGCCCGCCGCGCCCGCCGCCGCGCCGCCTGCGCCCACTGCGCCGCCCGCCTGACCCGCGCCACGGAGAGGCCGCGCCCGCCCGTGCGCCGGCCTCTCCCGCCTCCCCGCTTGGTGCGCGTGGTCCGCTGCCGCTCAGGGGGCGCGCGGGATGAGCACGCGCTGCTCGCCGACGCCCACCACCTGAACGGCGTCCGGAGGGAGCGCGCGGGCCTTCGCCTCGGCGAGGAACCTGGCCAGCGCCTCGCCGGGCTTGTCGCTCGAGTTCACGAACGTGTCGCGGTGGATGGGCACGACCCGGCGGGCGCCGAGGTCGAGGAACACCTGCACCGCCTCCTCGGGGCCCACGTGCGTCTTGCGCATGAACGTGCGCGGCTCCGCGGGGCCGATCGGGAGCAAGGCCAGATCGAGCGCCGGGAAGCGCCGCGCCGTCTCGAGGAACGCGCGCTCGTCGTAGGCGGTGTCGCCGCCGAAATACACGCGGAGCCCGTGGTACTCGACCACGTACCCCGTGAACGCGTCCGCCATCCAGTCGGCGTCGATGCCGTAGCGAAAGCCCACGTGCTTGACCGGCACGGCCGTCACGCGGAGACCGTCACGCTCCCAGGTCTCCCAGGTGCCGAGCTCGAAGGCGTCGAACGAGAAGTCGGTGAGGTACGTGAGCCCGCCGCGAGGGAGCGCGAGGTGCCGCACGACGGGCTCGATGAGCTCGAGCGAGCCGAGCGACAGGTGATCGGGGTGCATGTGCGAGATGAGCACCGCGTCGACCGGCGGCAGCGCGCTCGGCTCGAGGCCGGGCTCCACGAGGCGGCGCGAGACCTGCCCGACGGTCTCCGTGAACACGGGGTCGGTGAGGATGACTTTGTCGTCGAGCTGCACGAGCGCGGTGGCGTGCCCGACCCACAGCACCGAGAGGCGCGCGTCGGCGCGGAGGGGGTGCGCGATCTTGTGCGGCACGCGCGCGGGCGTGCTCGTGAGGGTCGCGAGGTTCCGCGTGGCGATGGGGACCACCGCGCACCCGCCGAGGGCGAGAGCGGCCACGAGGAGCGCGGGCGCGAGGCGAGCCATCAGAAGTACCTCAGGCGGAGGGTGACCGAGGTCGACACGGGCGCGAGCGCCAGGTTCGGCGACGCGGAGACGACGAGGCCGAAGACGCCGAAGACCGTGTAGAGGCCGGCCTCATAGCGCGCCGCGCCCGTGCCCTCGAACGACGTGTAGGCCACGCCCACCGAGGCGCTCAGGTACTCGCCGCGATGGAGCAGCGGCACGGTCGAGCGCACCCCGAGGTCGAGCAGCGTCGTCCCGCCGCGATAGACCACCCACTCGGGCGAGGCGAAGAGCTCGATCGAACCGGAGTGGCGCACGACGGGCTCGACGACGAGCACCCGCCACGGCGAGAGCCGGCGGTGGATGCCGAACGAGTAGAGCAGCGGGGTCACGTTCCACCGCATGCCGAAGCGCGCGCCCTCGGAGCCCGCCACGACCTCGGGGCTCGGCACGAGCTGCGTGAGCAGCCACACGAGGCTCGGCGCGACCTGCGGCTCGCGCGCCAGGTACGGGTCCTGGGACGGCGGAGAGAGGCCCACGACCGGGAGCGCGGGCGCGAGGGGCGACGACGGCGGTGGAGGCGACGGCGGTGGAGGCGGCGGCGACTCCGCAGGCTCCGTGGGCTCGGCG
>DAORJJ010000944.1:0-1669 GCA_035439005.1 Polyangiaceae bacterium
GGCTGGCCTCGGTGGGCGTGGCCTCGGCGCGCCGGCCCTCGACCGCCATCCCCGCGGCGAACGCGAGGAGCACCGGGGCCGCGACGCGGGCCACCCGCAGGGCCGCGCCACCCACGCGCCGCGGAGCGGGCGTCGAGGGCGCGCAAGACGGGGGCGTCGGCGGGGGCAGGGAAGGCGGAGGGCGCTCGTCCATGGATCCAGGGTACCAGGGTAAGCCCAGCGCGCGCCGGGCGGCAGCGATTCCACGTGTGTGCGTTTTCAGACGATTGTCGTAGCGACACGGACATTCCCGCTGATAGGCTCGTCGTGTCGCAGGGATAGCCCACACTCGTGTGGTCCCTGGCGAGACGTGCACCGCACCGGAATCACAGGAGGCTCCCTTGGCGTCTGGAGACAAGGACTCGATCTCGAACCTTCGTGCCGAGAGCTCGAAGACCGACAAGCGTAAGCAGAGCCTCTACTTCCCCGAGTCGATGCTGACCGAAATCAAGGAAGAGGCGGCCCGCCTCGACCGGTCGCTCTCGTGGGTGGTGCAGCGCGCGTGGAAGATCTCTCGCCTCGAGATCAAGAAGCTCCCGAGCGTGAACGAGGTCGACGACGACGACGACGAGGGCTGAGGCGGCCGAAGGGAGCACGGCGTGAAGCTGCCACGATCCAGCGAAGCCGCCGAGCTCGAGGGGCCCCGCTCTCTGCCCGCCCCGGGCGAGAGGCGAGGGTTCGCCGTGGCGCCGGACGGAACGCGGCTCTATTACCGCCACTCCGACCGCACGCCCGGGCCCCTCCACGCGGTCCTGTCGGACGGCATCTTGTGCGACGGCTTCATTTGGAAGTACCTCTGGGCCGACCTCGGCGGGATGATGCCCGTCACCCACTGGCACTACCCGGGCCACGGGCGCAGCGCGAAGCCGAACGATCTCACGGGGGTCGACATCGCGTCTCTGGCCGACGACCTGCACGAGGTCGCGCGCGCCACCGGCGACGCCCCACGCGTGCTCTTCGGCCACTCGATGGGCGTGCAGGTGTGCCTGGAGGCGTACCACCGCGACCCCGCCAAGGTGCGGGGCCTCGTGTTGTTCTGCGGCACGTTCGGCCGGGTCACCGCGTCGTTTCGTGGCGTGCCCATCCTCGACGTGCTCTTGCCCAAGCTCACCGCGATCGCGAACGAGAACCCTCACATCGTGCGCGCGCTCTGGTCGCGCATTCCCCCCGACATGGCCATGAAGATGGCCCGGCGCGCGGGCGACGTGGACGCGGCGAAGATCCGGGACGAGGACATGCTGCCGTACCTCGAGCACATGACCCACGTCGATTTCCCCATGTTTCTCCGCATGTTGAAGGGCGCCGGAGAGCACTCCGCCGAGCCCTACCTGGGCGACATCGACGTGCCGGTGCTCGTCGTGGCGGGCGAGCGCGACACCTTCACCCCCGCGTCGCTCTCCGCGGTGATGGCCGAGCGCATCCCGAAGGCCACGCTGCTCGTGCTCGAGCGCGGCTCGCACGCGGCGCCCATCGAGCAGCCCGACGCCGTGTTCGAGCACGTGCGCGCCTTCGTCGAGGGGCTCTCGCCCTGAGCCCGCCGCGGGCCCGCTGGCGCGCGACGAGGGCGCGCAGGGCGGGCGCCATGTCGCTCCACACGCCGCTGTCGAAGGCGGCGCGCGCCGCGGCGACG
>DAORJJ010000945.1:0-1652 GCA_035439005.1 Polyangiaceae bacterium
ATGGGCGTCACGAAGGTGGCGGACATCACCATCAACCACCTGGCGGGCGCACACCAAGGCCACACCGGACGATGTCTTCGACCTCGTCGTGCACCATCCCGGCCTCTTCGGCGCGAAAGAGTTCATGGGACACCTCGTGAGCCAGCTTCCGGCTGCTTCCCGCTGGACGGCCCTGAGGATGGCCCCCCTCCTCGCACATCGACTCGATGCCGATCCCGACATCGCTCGCGAGGCCTATGTCGCGCTCGTTGCGGCGGCGGTGCCCGGCATTCGCGCCTCCAGCAACGAGGATCGCGCGTCGGTCGAGCGCGAGCTCCTCCGCCACCTCCGCGGCGGTCACGACGGCTACTACGCCGGCGTCGTGGCGGCCGACAGCGGCTACCTACGTTACCCGGGCAGCGAGCCGCTCGCGCTGCTCCTCATCGACGTGCGGTTCGACAAGAGGGAGTGCGCTCGCGTTCTGCGCGAGTTGGCGCAGACGGGCGCGTGGGAGGCGCTGCGAGTCTGGGAGGTCGCCCGGCGCGTCGCCGATCCTGACCTCGAGCGCGCCGTGCGACCGGAGGTCCTGCGGCACGTCGATCTGGCGCGCGAGCCCGACGACCCTTCCGCGCCTCCTTGGCACGAGACGGTTCGCACCGCGGTCGCGTGGTGGCTCTCTGTCTCGGCCCCCGAGGTCTGGACCAACGACATGATGGCTTGCGCAGAGGCCGCCCACGCGCGCGGCGAGGCGTGGGAGTCGCTCGCGTGGAACTTTCAGATGGAGAACGGCTCCGGCGACGCGATCCAGCGTCGCCTCTTCGAGCGCGCGCTCGACGAGGACGAACGACCCTCGAGCTTCGCGCTCCGAGTCCTTCGTGAGCCGCTGAGCGCTGGCGAGTCGACCGCGTGGACGCGGCTCTTTCGCTGGGTGGAGCTGGAGGGGAGGCATCCTGAGCTTCTCGTGCGGGAGCTCCTCCGCGGCGCGCGCCTTCCGGAGACGCCTGACGATCGGTTTTGGGCGGGATATCTCGACGCTTGGGAATGCGGGTGCGCCGGAGAACGAGCGCAGCTTCACTTCCCGGGAGAGACCGACGAACGCCTGCGGCACCTTCGCGCGAGAATGCGCCGCGGACTCGAGCCGCTCACGAGCACCAACGAGCTCATCGACGTCCTCCTCGCGCACCCCCCGACGCCGACCTCCGCGCGCGCGCTCTGCCGCCTTCTCGTGGACGAGCCGCGGCGCCTGTCGGATCCAAGGGTCGCGGCCTTCGGACCGTTCACGCGAGGCGTCACTCACGACAAGGTGCCACCCGTGGACCTGAAGCACCCGCTGGCCGTGACCACCTTCATGGACCTCTACCACGGGGCCGCCATCACCAGCCTCCAGGCGAGGATGCGAGCGTACGCACAGTACGAGTTCAACGTGGCGTGGCTTGACGAGCCTTGGTTCGAGGGCATCGCGGACCCGTCCCTGCGCGAGTTCTTGAGGCAGCAGACCCTCGTCCTTCCCCTCTCCGAGCTGGTGGGGGTGGCCGAGAGTCACCCCACGTGGGTCAGCCGGGACGAGGTGGCCGCTCGCGTGGCGCACGAAAAGCTCGACACGGGTGTGCTTGATTGGCGTCAACTATTCTTGCAGGTCCGCGACAACTATTCTTGCAGGTCGCGGCCATGGT
>DAORJJ010000946.1:0-1643 GCA_035439005.1 Polyangiaceae bacterium
CGCCACGGCCGGCGGCGGCTCCCGCGTCCCCGAGCGCCGACCCACGCCCACCCGCGCCGACCCCGCCCGTCTCGGCCCTGGTCGCGGTGGCCGACGAGCTCTCCGCGCAGCTCGCGCGCTCCGGCGGGCTCCCGGCGTCGGGCGCGCTCGTCGTGGCGCAGGCGCCCAAGAGCGACGTCGCGCTGGTGCGCCCGGAGGAGCTCGCGCTGCGCGTCGGGCAGGTGATCGCGGGGCGCCTGCGCGCCCACGCCCACGACAAGACCGCCCCGCTCGCGGCGGCCCGCACGATCGCGGGGCGCGCGACCGGCCTCGTGTTCGTGCAGATCGAGCTCGAGCGGGGCACCCTCCGCGTGACCGCCGACGTGTATCCGGCCGTCACCAACAGCTGGGAACGACTGAAGAATCCGCTCCCTGGCCCCCGCGCGCACGGCTTCGCGAGGGCGCCCATCGACGCGGAGATCCGCGTGTTCCTACCGCCCATCTTGCTCGAGCGCGCCAAGGCCTCCCGCGCGCCGCACGCGGAGGGGGATCTCCTCGCGGTCGCCTGCGGCGATCTCGACGGCGACGGCGGCCTCGAGCTCGTGCTGCTCTCGCGCGGGCGCGCGGCGGTCGGGCGTGTGGGCCCGTCGGGCTTCATGGCGGAGAAGACCGTCCTGCTCCGCGACCTGACGACCCGCGCGGCGGTGCCCTTTCGTGAGCCGCTCGGCGCGGCCTTCATCTCCGCGCCCGCGTGGCGCGCCGGTGGGGCCGCGCTCGTGCTCGGCACGACCGATCGCGGGGGCGTCGCGCTCACCGCCGACCTCGCCGCGCACCACCTCTTCGCCGGGCTGCCCGTGGGCGCAGAGGGACTGTGCGCCACGCTCGCGCCGGATCACGGGAGCCTCGACGGCCTCGCCCCGTGCCCCGCGCTCGGCCAGGCCCGCGGCGGCCTCCACGCGGAGGCGACGGCGGCGCTGCCGGCGCGCTTCGACGCGATCAGCGCCCTCCGGTACGCCGACGCCTCGGGCCGCGCGCACCACGCGGTCGCGGTCCGCGAGCCGAGCGGGCGACTCCACGTGCGCGTCGACGGCGCCGACGTGCTCATCCAAGAGGGCGCCGGCGCGCAGGTGCTCCTCGCCGACCTCGATCTCGACGGCGTGCCCGAGCTCGTGACCACGGCCGACACGGGCGAAGACCGCATCGTCGTCTCGAGCCTCGGCGCCGGCGCGCGCGCGCGGCTTCGGCTCGAGGCGAAGGAGGGCGTCCGCGCTCTGGGCGCCTGCCCGGCGGAGCTCGGCGGCGCCCCGACGCTCGTGGCGGCGGTCGGGGAGGAGGTGTGGCTTGTGCGCTGACGCACGCCAGGGCGGGCGCCTGTCGCGACGCGCCGCGCTCTCGGCGGCCACGGGGCTCGGGCTCGGGCTCGGGCTCGGGCTCGGCGCGGGAGGGAGCGCCTCGGCGCGAGGCCGCGTGGCGCAAGGGGGGCGCGCGTCGCTCCGGGTGCCGTGGCCGCTCGCCTCGCTCGACCCCCACGACGGCGCGAGCTTCGCCGCGGCGCTCTTCGCCGACGCCGTGTTCGACACGCTGTACGCCCGCGACGCGCGCGGCGCCTTCGCGCCGAGCCTCGCGGAGGCCGAGCCCGAGATCGTGGGCAACGAGGCGCGGGT
>DAORJJ010000947.1:0-1636 GCA_035439005.1 Polyangiaceae bacterium
ACATCGCGCGGCCGTGGTGGTACGGGGGTGCGCGATGACGGAAGGTCCCACGAGCGAGCGCGCGCCCGGCGCGGCCGAGGAGCGGCTCCGCTTCCCGCCGGAGCTGCCCATCTCGTCGCGCGTGCTCGACATCGCCAAGGCCATCGACGCCCACCCGGTCGTCATCGTGGCGGGCGCGACCGGCTCGGGCAAGACCACGCAGCTGCCGAAGATCGCCCTCGCGATGGGGCGAGGGCTCGACAAACACATCGGCATCACGCAGCCACGGCGCCTCGCCGCCAGCAGCGTCGCGGCGCGCATCGCCGAGGAGCTCCAGACCACCGTCGGCGCCGACGTGGGCTACAAGGTGCGCTTCGACGATCGGACGTCGCCGAGCACGTACGTCAAGCTCATGACGGACGGCATTCTGCTCGCGGAGATCGCCTCCGACCCGCTGCTGGAGGCCTACGACACGCTCATCGTCGACGAGGCCCACGAGCGCAGCCTCACGATCGACTTCTTGCTCGGGTACTTGCACCGGCTCTTGCCGCGGCGGCCCGATCTCAAGGTCGTCGTCAGCTCGGCGACGCTCGAGACCGCGCGGTTCTCGGCGCTCTTCGGCGGCGCGCCCGTGATCGAGGTGGAGGGGCGCACCTTCCCGGTCGACGTGCTCTACGCGCCGCCCCGCGAGGAGGCCGACCTCGCCGAGGCCGTGGCCGACGCCGTGGTCGACGTGACGGCGCTCGATCCGCGCGGCGACATCCTCGTGTTCCTGCCCGGCGAGCGCGAGATCCGCGAGACCGAGCAAGAGCTCCGCGCGAGGGACCTGCGGCACACCGTGGTGCAGCCTCTCTACGCGCGGCTCACCGCCGCAGAGCAGGCGCGGGCCTTCAAGACGCTGCCCGAGCGGCGCGTCATCCTCGCGACCAACGTCGCCGAGACGTCGATCACCCTCCCCGGCATCGTCTACGTGATCGACACGGGGCTCGCCCGCCTCTCCCGGTACGACGGGCGCTCGGGCACCACCTCGCTCCACGTGGAGGCCATCTCGCAGGCGAGCGCGGAGCAGCGCAAGGGGCGCTGCGGGCGCGTGCGCGCGGGCGTGTGCGTGCGCCTCTACGACGAGGCGAGCTACGCGGCGCGGCCCGCGTTCACCGACCCCGAGATCAAGCGCACGGGCCTCGCCGGGGCGATCTTGCGGATGAAGGCCCTCGGCCTGGGCGAGCTCGAGAGCTTCGCGTTCCTCGACCCGCCGGCGCCGCGCGCCATCACCGAGGGCTACCGCGTGCTCGACGAGCTCGGCGCGCTCGGCCCGCACCGCGAGCTCACGCCGCTCGGCGCGCGGCTCGCCCGCTTCCCCGTCGACCCGCGAATAGGTCGGATGATTCTCGCGGGGCTCGAGCTTGGGTGCCTCCGCGAGGTGCTCATCGTGGCCTCGGGCCTCTCCGTCCAAGACCCACGCGAGCGCCCTCGGGAGGCGCAGCAGCGCGCCGACGAGCTGCACCGGCGCTTCCGAGACGAGCGCTCGGACTTCGTGGGCCTCGTCCGGCTGTTCGAGTTCGTCCGCGACGCAGACGCCAAGGGGCGCGCGCAGCTCCGCCGCACGTGCAAGGAGAGCTTCCTCTCCTACGTGCGCGTCCGCGAGTGGCTCGAGGTG
>DAORJJ010000948.1:0-1634 GCA_035439005.1 Polyangiaceae bacterium
CACCGGCGAGCTCGACGCGGCGCTCTTCGAGGTCGCCGGGCACCTGAACCGCGCCCTCCGGCGCGTCGTCGGCGACGACGCGCGGCGGGAGCTCGCCGCCCGAGCCCGTGCCCCAGGTGACGACGGCCGAGCCCGTCGCCGATCCGAGCGGCCTCGGCCCGAACTGGCGACCGTCGCGCACGACGGCGTGGCGCGTCGAGGGCGGGTGGCTCTGCGGCCAGGGCGCGCGCAACCACGGCGTGTGGCTGAACCGCGTCCTCCCAGTCAACGCCCGCATCGAGTTCGACGCGCGCTCGGAGAGCACGGAGGGCGATCTCAAGGCGGAGGTCTGGGGTGACGGGCAGTCGGGGGCGACGGGCGTCTCCTACACGAACGCGACCAGCTACCTCGCCATCCTCGGCGGCTGGAAGAACAGCATCCACGTGCTCGCGCGGGTGAACGAGCACGGGAAAGACCGCCACGAGCTCCACGTCGACCCGGAGTCCGACGACGCCCGCAAGCGCCCCGTCGCCAAGGGGCAGAGCTACCACTTCCTCATCGAGCGCACCGACGGAAAGACCGTCCGCTGGTCGGTCAACGGCGCGGAAATGCACGCCTATTCGGATCCCGAGCCCTTGGCCGGGCGGGGCCACGACCACTTCGGCTTCAACGACTGGGACGCGAAGGTGTGCTTCGACAACGTCCGGGTGACGCCCCTCTGAGCGCCTCGCGCCGGGGGGCGGCGCCGACCGCGCGCGCCCGGACGGGATCGATCTTCTGCCGAGCGCGAAAAGCGAGGTAGAATCAAAGAGCTTGTCGCCCCTGAGCGGGCCACGCGGAGCGAGCCAGGGTGAACGTCAAGGAGATCGAGATCATGGTCTCGGAGATCGAGCTTCGGCTCGATCGCCTCCGCGCGCTCTACGAGCAGTACTTCATGGGGTACGAAAAGCTCGAGCCGCAGGTGCAGCGGAAGGACCTCGAGCGCCGCTTCCAGATCCTCCGCAAGGAGAACTTCCGGAACACGGCGCTGCGCTTCCGACTGAACGTCGCGATCCAGAAATACTCGACGTACCAGTCGTACTGGCAGCGCATCTGCCGGCAGATCGAGGAGGGCACCTACAAGCGCCACGTGCAGCGCGCGAAGGCCCGCTTCGCCGAGCGCGAGGCGAAGGCCGGCCGGCGCGCCGACGGCGATCTCGATCTCGACATCGACGTGGAGCTCGAGGACGACGACGCGTTCCTCGCGAGCCTCCACGAGGACGACGAGCCCGACGTCACCTTCGAGGAGGACGAGGGCCTCGACACCGTGCGCCCCGCCGCGCAGACCTTCTCCGAGGCGCCGCCCACGACACACGACCCCGCCTCGTTCCGCAGCCACGCGCCCGGCACGCTGCGCGGCCCGCCGTCGCCCGCGGCGCCACCGGTGTTCGCGCACGACACGCTCCCGCCGCCGGACACGCAGCGGCAGGGCGCGCCGAGCCCGCTGTCGTCGCGCCCCAACCTGCGGCCGTCGCTCCGCCCCATCGCGCCGCAAGCAGGACAGCCGGGGCAGCCGGGGCAAGCGGCGCCAGCGGGGCCTGCAGGACGCGCGGCCCCGCCGGTCGAGCGCCCGGCCCCGGAGACCCAGCGCGCCGCCCCGCTCCCGCCCCGGCCCG
>DAORJJ010000949.1:0-1624 GCA_035439005.1 Polyangiaceae bacterium
TTATGTGTTGAATTATTTGTTTTTTGGGGGCGAGCTGCCGCGCGATCGCGACCGCATCCTCGCCGTCATCGACGCGGCGCTCGCCGGCCGCGTGCCGCTGCGCCCGGAGCGCCACCGCGGGCTGTGAGGCGCGACGCTGCGCGTCGGCAGGAGCTTCGTCGCGCCCGCCGTGAGCGCGCCCGCGTGTACACTCGCGGGGGATGACCCTGCCACGGTCGCACTACGACCCCGTCGCCCAGCCCTCGCCGCTCGCGGAAGAGACCGAGGCGGTGCGCGCGCTGCTCGTCGCCCGGGGGCTCGAGGCGGACGAGGACACGTGCGCCCTCGGCGGGCTTCTCTGCGCGGCGTACCCGGCCGTCCGTCGCGCGATCGAGGCGCACCCCGACGACCTCGTGTACGTCGCGCGCTCGGGGCTCACCCTCCGACGCGACGCCGCCACGCTCGGTCGCCTCGCCCGCGAGGCCTGCCCAGCCCTCGACGACGAGGACGGCGTCCGGCGCGGCCTGCGCGTCCTCGCGCGGCGCGAGAAGCTGCGCGTGGCGGCGCGCGAGCTCTTCCCTACGCTCGGGGACGTGGACGTGGCGGCGCGCGAGCTCTCCGACCTCGCGGACGTGTGCGTGGCGCTCGCCGTCGACGAGGCGGTGCAGTGGGCCACCCGCCGCTTCGGGGAGCCGCGGGGCGCGCACGGCGATCCGTGCGGCTTCACCGTGCTCGGCATGGGCAAGCTCGGCGGCCAAGAGCTCAACGCGGGCAGCGACGTCGACCTCTTGCCTTTCTACGAGACCGACGACGGCGAGCTCGTGCGCGACGGTGCCCCGACCGACGTGACGCTCCACGAGTTCTTCACGCGCGTGACCCAGCGCTTCACGGCGACGCTGGACGACGCCACCGAAGACGGCGTCGTCTGGCGGGTCGACCTGCGCTTGCGCCCGGAGGGGTCGCGTGGGCCGCTCGTCAACTCGCTGGGGGCGGCCGAGCGCTACTACGAGAGCTGGGGCCGCACCTGGGAGCGGGCCGCGCTCCTCCGCGCGCGCGAGGTCGCCAGCTCCGGGGCCCCGGGCTTCGGCGCGCGCCTGCTCGCCGCGCTCGCGCCGTTCGTGTGGCGCCGCGTGGTCAACCCGGCCATCGCCGGCGAGATGGCGCAGCTCGTCGTGCGCGCCCGGTCGGAGCTGTCGGCCGATCCCGACCGTGACCTGAAGCACGGCGTCGGAGGCATCCGCGAGGCCGAGTTCTTCGTGCAGTCGCTCCAGCTCATCTGGGGCGGTCGGGAGCCGCAGCTGCGCACGTCTTCGACGCTGAAGGCCCTCGTGCGCCTGCGGTCGCGCGGGCTCGTCACCGAGCGCGAGGCCCGCGACGTGCGCGACGCCTACCTCACCCTCCGCCGCGTCGAGCACCGCGTCCAGAACGCCACCGCCCTGCAGACCCACGAGCTGCCCCGCGGCCGCACGCTCGACGTCATCGCGCGGAGCCTCGGCTACGAGGAGCCCGCGCGCTTCGAGGCCGATCTCGCCGCCACGCGCGCCCGCGTCGCGCGGCGCCTCGCGTCGGTGGTGGTCGCCGACGAGGGCTCGAACGACTCCGACGAGGTCGCGCGGCTCTACGCGCAACCGGAGTTCAGGCGCCA
>DAORJJ010000950.1:0-1623 GCA_035439005.1 Polyangiaceae bacterium
GCTGCGCCCTCGCCAGCCGGTCGCTCGCACGCCGCGACGACGAGCGCGGCGCAGGCGAGGGCGGCGTAGTGGGCCTGGGCGAGCCCGAAGGCGAAGGCGAGGGCAGGGCGGGCGACGCGCATGCGCGACCTTCGCCCGACGGGCCCCGATTGGCCCAGTTCCCGGCTGCCTACCGGAGGTCGAAGATGAGGCGCCCCGCAGAGGGCCCGGGCGGGATGGGGCACGCCCCGGCCGTCGTGTTCTGAAACATCGTCAGATCGAGCGTGATGCGGAAGACCTTGGTCGTCGGATTCCATGTAACCTGCATGTTACGGAGGGAGTCCGAGACCGGCGCGACGAGGGCAGTGGGCCGCAGGAGCTGCTCCGCGCCGGCGAGCGTCGAGGCGGGGGCGCCCAGGCGCGCGGAGATCGCGATGGACGCGTCCCACCCCTTCACGGCGTGGAGCAGCGTCGGCTGGCGGAACCGCATCGTGCCGTCGACGTCCAGCGTCGCGGCGCCGAGCGGGCCGATGGGCGAGCCCGCGAGCGTCCCGGTGGCCGTCGTGAGGTCGAAGGTCACCGGCGCGCTCGAGGTGCCCGAGAAGCCCCCGCTCCACACGCAGCACGAGACCATGCCCTGCGTGACCGTCCGGGCTCCCGCGGGGCACGCCGCGCTTGGGAGGCGGAGCGTGCCTATCCAGGAGTGCTCGCGCGTGCCGGCGACTGTCCCGCGGAGCACGCCGTCGACGCCCGGAAGCACCGGCCCCGAAATCGCGCCCGCGTCGGCCGCGTCAGCGGAGGCGTCGGTCATCGCGGCGTCGTTGGTCGCGCCGTCGGCGGCGTCAGCCACGGCCGAGTCCCCCGGGGCGCCGTCGCCTGCGGCGGCGTCGCCACTCGCGGCGTCGGTCGGGGAGGGCGCGTCGGCGCTCGCGTCGACCGCGGGCGCGGGGGTCGTTCCCGTGGGGACCGTGGTCGTGGTGGTCGCGTCGGGCGCCTCGGACCCGCCGCCCGTCGTGTCGACGACCGTGCACGCCGCGCCGAGCGCCGCGACCATCGCGAGCGCGCTCGCCGGCCCTCGCGCGCCCGCCCCACGCCCACGCACCGCCCGCAACCAGGTCTGATCTATTCCCATGCCGACCACCCTAGCGCGTAGCGCCCGGACGTCGACTCGCATTTTTCGGAGCGCCTGCGGGCGCGTGGTCAGCGCCCTCTGCCGGCCGCGCGCTCAGCGCCGCTGGCCGCGCTGGCTCACGACCCGCTCGTAGACCTCGCGCTTCGGCCGCCCGCTCCACGCCGACAGCCTCTCGGCGAGCGTCTTGGCGTGCAGGCCCTCGGCGAGGCCCTCGGCGATGCGCCGGTCGAGCGCGGCGTCGTCGACCCGCGCCTCCCGCGCGGCGACGTCGTGGGCGCCGAGCACGACGACGATCTCGCCGAGCCACTCGCGCGGCGCCGCGGCGAGCGCGCCCACGGTCCCGCGGACGAGCTCTTCGTGGAGCTTCGTGAGCTCGCGCGCGACGACGCACGCGCGCTCCGGCGTGGCCGACGCGAGGTCGACCAGCGTGGCCTGGAGGCGCCTCGCCGACTCGTAGAGGACCACCGGCTCCGGCGTCGCGGCCACCCGCGACAGCGCCTCGGCCCGCTCGG
>DAORJJ010000951.1:0-1616 GCA_035439005.1 Polyangiaceae bacterium
GGTCCTGTCCGGCGCGCGCGGGCGCGGCGTCCTGCGCCGCCGTGCCGGGCCTGCAGGCGCCGAGGCCTGCGGCGAGCGTGGGGAGGAGCAGAGCGAGGGGTCGCAGAGAGCGCATGGCCGAGAGCATAGCCCGGAGGCCCCGTGAACCGAGGACCGGCGGGGATCGCGAAAATCGCCCGGGGCCCTCGACGCAACGTTTCCGCCAGACTATCCGAGAGGGAGCCGTGCCGGGATGAGCTGCCGCGAGTGGGTCGCGGGGCGTCGTCTCGTCGGAGGATGCCATGCGTCGATCGGTCGTTGCTCTCTTCTCCCTCTCCACGCTCGCCGCGCACGTCGCGCTCGCCGCGGCCGCGCTCTCGATCGCAGGGTGTTCCAGCGCCCCCGAGGGGCCGGGCGGGGGCGGCCCGGCGGGCGACGGGGCGTCGGTCCCCGACGGGGGCGTGCAGGGGCTCCCGTCCGAGCCGCCGCCCGCGCCAAAGGCCGAGGAGCTCACCGAGGCCTTCGGGATCTTCGTGACGGAGAAGGGCTCCCCCGAGCGCCTCGGCACGCGCGCCGCGCCGCTCGCCAGCATCGCGGCCGGCATTCTGCAGGCCAAGGCCGAGAAGAAGAGCGTCTTCGTTTGCGAGGGCAGCTTCCGGGAGGCGCTCGTGCTGGAGAGCGGCGTGTCGATCCGCGGCGGCCTCGACTGCTCGGGGCCCGAGTGGAAGCTCACGACGCGCCAGAGCACCGTCGCCGCTCCTACGAGCCCCGCGGTCCGCGCCACCGGCGTCGCGGCGCCGACCCGGATCGACAACCTCGCCATCGTCGCGCCCAGCGCCGCGGACGGCGGGGCCGGCGCGGCTCGCAGCTCGATCGGCGTCCTGCTCGTCGACTCGGCCGGGCTCACCTTCACGAGCGGGGTGATCCGCGCGGGCGCCGGGCGCGCCGGCGCGGACGGCGTCGAGCCCGCCGCCCTCGTCCCGTCCCCGGCGCGCGTCGCTGGGAAGGGGCTCCCGTCGGCGCCCACGTGCCCCGACGCCGGCGATACTTTCGGCATCTGTGCCACGCCCCGCGCGGGGGGCCTCGGCGCTGGCAACCAGTGCTTCCATCCCGCGGGCGGGATCGTCTCCGAGTCGTTCGGGGGCAGCGGCGGGGGCTCGGGCGTGTTCTACGCGACGACCGTGTACCCGTACTGGGCGGCCCTCCTCGGCAAGGCGCCAGGCGATCCGGGCGCCGGCTCGGGCGCCACCACCACCGTCCAGGGGGTCGACGGGGTGTCCGGCGTGGCCTCGTTCACCGACGAGGGCTTCGTCCCAGGCGATGGCACCGCGGGCACGTCAGGCGGACCGGGCGCCTGGGGTCGAGGCGGGCGCGGCCAGTCGCCCACTGGGACCGCGCCCCAGGGCGAGCGCTACTGGGGCCGCTCCGGCTCCGGCGGCGGCGCGGGCGGCTGCCCTGGGCTCGCCGGCACCCCGGGGACCGGCGGGGGCGCGAGCGTCGGCGTGGTGGCGCTCCGGAGCCCCACGCGGCTCGTGGGCATGACCGTCGAGGCGGGGGCGGGCGGAGCGGCGGGGAAGGGGGCCCTCGGCAGCGACAACAGCCCGGGGCTCCCCGGGGGCGACGATCATGGCTCGGGC
>DAORJJ010000952.1:0-1613 GCA_035439005.1 Polyangiaceae bacterium
TCGTCCGGCAGCGGCCTGATGCTCGGATTTCTCCGGATCTAGGCGCTCGTCAACACCGGCCTCGTTGAAGCATCGCCACCACCGTCGGAAGCCGTCGGAGGCTCGCGGATCTCCGGCGTCACGTACGCCGGCCTCGTTGAAGCATGTGCAAGACCGTGGCGCCCGCCGCGATGGCGATGGATCTCCGGCGTCACGTACGCCGGCCTCGTTGAAGCTCCACCCGAACGCCGAGTCCAGTCGCCCATGCTCTGGGCGGATCTCCGTACGCCGGCCTCGTTGAAGCCGCCGCGCGGAGTGGGCGCTCGCGCCGCCGACAAGAGTTGGCACGTTGGCTGCTATGCTCCAGCCGTATGCGAATGCCTATCCGCGTGTCCGTCGTTTCCATCGTCCTTCTCTTGCTCGGCGCCTGCAGCGCCCCATCGAAGGCCTCGCCGTGCTCCTCGCTGCAGACCACCTGTTTCCGAGGCGGGCCTTGCTTCTGCGATGATCAGCTCGAAAACAGCGTGTGTCAGGACGGTACAGGTGCGTGTCCGTCGGGGTATACGCGCTACCAGGACTGCCGAGGAGTGCCGCCGGAGGCTTCCTGCCGCGGCAACCCGGGGGTCGACGCGTCGTCCTCCTGTCCTGGGAGCCCGCCACGGTGCCTTCGGGGTGGCCCATGCTCCTGCGACGATCAAGCAGGAAACAACGGCGCGCCGGTGTGCACGGGCGGCGTGTGGGGCTGCTCTGCGGGGTACACGCGATTCGAGGACTGCCGCGGCGTGCCGCCGGGTCCCTCGTGCTTCGCCGACGCCGCCACCGGCGATTGAGCGACGCCTGGCCCTGGTGGACGGGCAGTAGCAGCGCGAGCTCCAGTCCTCGCGGATGTACGTGGACCGCCGAGCAGGGCCACCAGGGAAAGACGAGGGCCGGACGGCCGATTGGGTAGCGGCGGGGTCGTCCCGGTCAGCGGGGTCACCGACCGGGCGGATATCCCCCAGCTACTCCGCTCCGCAGACGGGGCCTGTGTTCATCAAGACGCTGACCGCATCGACGAAGTAGCCCGCGAGGCGCGCGATACCAGGCCGTCGGTGAGGAGCTCTCGCCGCCGAAGCGGATCGTGTTCGTGAGCGCGACGCGCGCCGAATCCATCACCGACGCGGTAGCCCTCCCCGTGAGGCTCTCCCCCACCCTCCTTCAGTCGACGAACCTCGTGCTCGTTCCGTTCCCTGGCCTCCCGCGCGTGTGATCGCGGCGCCGCGCCGACACGGTGACCGCCTCCACTTCGTCCCCGCCACTGGGAGGTGAGGGCCGATCTCCGCCGTCACGTGCGCTGGCCTCGTCGAAGTGTCCCCGCGACCGGCCGGGAACGCGGCGGTGTCGGCCCGCACGCCGCGCAGAAACCGGCCTCCGCGAGTCGGCGCTCGGGCGGTGGCGAGCGCGACGCGCCGGTGGTACGCTCGTGGTTTCGCGTCGGCGACGGTGGCGGGGGCCACGCCGACGGCTTTGCCCTTGGAGCTCCCGATGAAGTCCCCGCTGACACCGCCTCGCCGCCCCCTACCCCGTGGCCTCTTCGGGCTTGGCCTCCTCGTCGTCGTGGGGTGCAGCGCCGCCGCCTCCGACCCCGCGCCGGG
>DAORJJ010000953.1:0-1610 GCA_035439005.1 Polyangiaceae bacterium
GCGCAGGCGCTCGCGGACGCCGAGGTCAGCGCCGCGCTCGACGGGTTCATCGGCCGCGTGCGCGCGGCGATCGACGCGCCTGCGGCGAGCGAGGCCTACACCCTCGCCGAGGACGGCAAGAAGAACAAGGCCGACCTCCCGCTCCTCCTTGGCGGCCTCGCGCTCGCGTTCGCGCGTGACGCGCGTGAGGCGGCGCGCGGGCGCTGCGAGGGCTCGCCGGAGCTCCACGCGACGCGCTACGATCTCGCGACGCGGGCGGTGAAGCAGCTGCACGCGAACGGCTCGACGCAGCTCGTCATGGAGTCGCTCCTGCTCGGGCTCCGCTCCTCGGCGCGTTAGGCTAGCCTCGCGGGCCGCGAGCTACTCGAGCGTGGAGCGCCCCGAGGGGAGCACGTCGACCATGCCGGGCTCGAGCATGTCGCCGTGCCACACGCGCGAGCGCCCCTCGTGCTGCATCACCAACATGCGCTCCGTGCCGGGAGAGGCGTACTCGGCGACGATCACGCTGGCGCCCACGTCGGGGGCGCCGGTGCCGATGCGCCGGGCGCTCAGCGGGAGGCGGCGGCGGCGCTCGAAGCGCACGCCCTCGTGCTCGATCGAGGAGGGCGGCTCGGCGAGCGACACGAGGTCTCCCGCGTCGACGGGCTTCAGCCAGAGGAACGGCGCGTCGGCCTCTCGCCGCGTGTAGATCGCGCGGTCGTGCCCCGCGTCGGGCGCGATGAAGAGGACCGCGACGGGCACGTCCTCCGAGAGCACGAGCGCCCCCGCGAGCCACGCCTCGTCGCCCCCTGGCCGCGTCAGGACGTCGCCTAGCTGGCACGGGAAGCCGTCGAGCGGGCTGGCAGGCGCGGGGGCGTCGGGCACGGCGGGGGCTTCCTTGGTGGGCGGCCCTGCGCCCTCGCCGTCTTGCGGGTCCTTGGAGACGAGGCTCCGCGCGATGACCCGACCGAGGGCCATGCCGCCGAGGACGAGCGTGGTCGAAACGACGAAGGTTATGAGCATGCGGACCTCAGCGCGGAAGCATACGCCGCGGTGAGCTCACGCACCGCCGAAAGCGCCTGCTCGGGAGGGCACGCCTCGGGCAGCAGGCCGGAGATCGCCGCCACCATCGACGCCCCGGCGGCCCGCGCGGCCGCCGCATGCGACGCGGTGAGGCCCCCGATCGCGACCAGCGGCGTCCCGCCGGTGAGCGCCGCGGCGGCGCGGAGGCCGTCGAGCCCCACCGCAGGCTCCGCGTCGGCCTTCGAGCGCGTGGGAAACACGGGCCCGAACGCCACGTACGTCGGGCGGGCGGCGAGCGCATCTCGAAGCTGCTCGAGCGTGTGCGTGGACAGCCCGACGGGCGCCTGGGGTGAGATTCGCCGCAGGCACGCCACCGGCAAGTCGGACTGGCCGAGGTGGACTCCCGCCCCGACGGCGAGCGCGACGTCGACCCGATCGTTCACGAAGAAGGGCACGCCGAACCGGGCCGCGAGGCCCACGAGCTCCTCGGCCACCGCGAGCAAGGGGCGCGTCCCTAGGGCCTTGGCGCGGAGCTGCAGCGCCGCGGCCCCGCCCTCCAGCATGGCCTCCGCTACGCGGACGACGTGCAGCCCGCGGGCGGCGACCGC
>DAORJJ010000954.1:0-1591 GCA_035439005.1 Polyangiaceae bacterium
CCGCGCCCGCGCCCACGAGCCCCGCGCCGACGCAACCGCCCGCCGATCCGTGGACGACCCTCCTCGGCCAGGTGCCTCCGCTGCCGTCAGGGTGGCTGCAGCTCCCGCCGGGGTGGACATGGCCGAGCCCGCAGGGCTCCGGGTCGTCGCCCGCGCCTGCGCCGCCGTCGGCGTCGTCGCTGCCTCCCATCGCGGCGCGCGCCCTCGAGCTCGCGAACGCCATCAACGCCTACCGCCAGCAGAACGGCCTCCCGCCGGTGCCCATCACGCGCGCGCTCACGCACGTCGCCGAGACGCACGTGCGCGACCTCGCGTCGTCGCCGAAGCGCCCCGGCTGCAACGGCCACAGCTGGACCGAGCGCGGCGCGTGGACCGCGTGCTGCTACACGCCCGACCACGCGCAGGCCAAGTGCATGTGGAGCAAGCCCGCCGAGCTCACGCCGTTCGGCGGCACGGGCTTCGAGATCACCGTCGGCCAGCCCGGAGAGTCGACCGGCTACGCGCTCGACGCGAAGCGCGCGCTCGACCTGTGGAAGTCGAGCCCGCTCCACAACGACGTGATCCTGAACCGCGAGTCGTGGAAATCGGTCACCTGGAGCGCGATGGGCGCGGGCATCATCGACAGCCACGCCTCGGCGTGGTTCGCCCGCGAGGCCGATCCGAACCCTTAGCGCCCTGTGCCACGAGGCGCGGTCGGTGGCACACCCGCCCGCTCTTTTTGCACCTTTTCCTGGCTTGTTCGGCTTGGCACTCGGGGTGCATGGTGGGCTGCATGCGCCTCCTGCCCGCCCTCGCCGCCAACCTCCTCGTCGCCACCTCCGTCGCCTGCTCGCTCTCGACGGCCACGATCCCGGACGGCTTCACGGCCGCCTGCGAGGGGAGCGCGCTCCGCCTCGCCCCCGGCCTCCGCCCCGGGGCCGAGGTCGACTTCGTCGGCTTCCGGGTCGAGTCCACCGCGCTCGGCGCGGCCAGCGCGGGCGCCCCCGCCGAGGGCCCGTGCCCCGCGGGCGCCCCTTGCGCCCCGCGGGACCCGGCGACGCCCAGCGTCCCGAGCGGGCCGAGCGGGACGGCGCAGGTGGCCCAGTGGTCCGCCCGCTTCACCGACGACGTCCGCGGCGTCCCGTGCGCCCGCGCCGCCGACCGCGCGCTCTGCGAGAAGCGGGTCGCGGAGCTCCGCCTCATGGCGAGCCAGTGCGACGGCTTCGCGGTCGTGCCCAAGTTCGCGGCGCCCGACACGGCGACGCCGTCGCGACCGCAGGGCTCGTGCACCCAGACCTATCTCGTGTACACGCGCGGCGACGAGGTCGGCACGGTCTCCACGGCCGAGGCCGCGCGCGCGTTCCTGGGCGCCATCGACACGCCGGAGGAGGCCCTGTTCCTCGCGGGCTTCGAGGGCGAGTCCTTCGCCTGTGGCGGCCCAGCGCCCGCCGCCTACTCGGCGGTCGCCGACGGGTTCGAGCTCGTGGCGAGCGCGACCGCGCCGGACCGCAGCTGCCAGCGGCGCTTCGTGTCGGTGTCCAAGGCCGGAGTCGTCCGCTTCCTTCGCCTGGAGCCGTGCTGAAGGGCCGCGGCATCGGGCCGGATCGCCGAT
>DAORJJ010000955.1:0-1559 GCA_035439005.1 Polyangiaceae bacterium
CCCCATCGCGCCCATGCTGGCCGAGCTCCGCCGCCCCATCCCGCCGGGGTTCTGGCCCCTCGAGGGGCAAGGGCCGCTCCCCCGAGCGGCGGCGCCCGCGCCCCGGCCGCGCGCCGAGCTCGACCGGTCCGCCGTCGACTACCAGGGCGAGCCGGGCCGCTACGATCTCTCCAAGCACGCCACGCAAGTGCACGCCCGCTTCGCGCCGGATCCGTCGCGGCCGCTCCGGCCCGCGGCGACGCCCCTCATGCTCGGCGGCGTGGGCGATCGCACGGCCGCCAACCTGCGCGGCGTGTTCGGACCGCTCGGCCTCGAGCCGATGCAGGCGGGCGGCGGCGCGGCCACGGTCGATCCGGCGGCGCCGCAGCACTTCGTCGACGGCGGGTCGCTGGGCGTCGTGCTCGTGAGCGGCGACGTCTCGATGATGGGCCTCGGCACGGTCACGCACGTGGAGGGCTCGCGCGCCGTCGGCTTCGGGCACCCGATGATGGAGTCGGGCACCACCGCCCTGCCCACCGCGCTCGCGCGCGTGCTGTGGATCTTCGCGAGCGATCAGCACTCGTCGAAGATCGGCGAGATCATCCGCCCGCTGGGCACGCTCGTGCAAGACCGCATGAGCTCGGTCGTCCTGGACGAGCGGATCGCGCCGCCGATCTTCCCGCTCTCGGTCGAGCTCCGCGGGGCCGTCGGCGCGCCGAAGACCTCGTGGCGCACGCAGGTCGCCGAGGACCGCTTCATGAGCCCGCAGCTCGCGGCCGCGGTGTACGGCTCGGTCATCGAGGCGAGCACCAACGAGAAGCGCGACGTCACCTGGAAGCTCACGTCCCGCGTGACGGTGCGCGGCCGCGGGGCGCTCGAGCTGGAGGACTTCGGCGTCTCGTCCGGGGCCATGCCCGACAGCGGCGACTTCCGGAACGCGCGCGTCGTGCGCTTCCTCGGCGACGTGCTGAACAACCCCTGGGAGCGCGCGTCGATCGAGCGCGTCGAGAGCACGTTCTCCGTCGAATACACGCACGACATCTGGCGGCTGCGCGGCGCCGAGGTGCTCGACCCGGTGGTCGACGCGGGGCGCTCGGCGCGCATCCGCGTGCGCCTCCAGCCCAACTACGGCCCCGAGGTCACGCGCGTGCTCGAGGTGCCCATGCGCGCCGACCTGGCCGGCAAGGACGTGACCCTGGAGATCGCCCCGGGCTACAGCGTCTCACCGGACGTGGCCGCGCCGCGCAACCTCGGCGACCTCATCGCGAACGCCGGCAGACAGCACCTCTTGCCGCGGTCGCTCGTGGTGCAGCACCTCGTCGCCGCCCCGGGCGTCGCGTTCGAGGGGCACGTGGCGCCGGAGCTGCCGAGCTTCGCGCTGGATCTGCTGCGGCCGCAGTCGAGCAACGCGGGGCCCGACGCCCTCACCTCGTACACACGCACGGTGTTCCCCACCGAGAAATACGTCGAGGGCGGCGAGCGCGTGAAGGTCACCGTCCGGCCGGTGCTGCGCTAAGGCGGTGCCCACTGGAATCGAGCCCGAAATCCCACGGCTCGCGCCTTCGGCTTCTCACGAGAGC
>DAORJJ010000956.1:0-1557 GCA_035439005.1 Polyangiaceae bacterium
TGCCTCGCCCAGCGCGGCCACCGGCGGGGGGGCCGCGGCCAGCCGCTCGAGCACGGCCCGCGCGAGGTGCCGTCGGACCGAGAGCAGCTCCGCGGCGAGCCCGACGAGGCGCCCCTCCTCGCGGGCGAGGTCGGCCAGGGGCCCGAGCAGGTCGGGGCCGCCCGAGGTGAGGTAGTCGTGGACCGCGTAGCCCGAGCCCTGCCGCGCCGTGACGAGCCCGCTCGCCTCGAGCTCGTGCAGCGCCGCGCGGACCGTCGCCCGGTTGACCCCGAGCGTCTCGGCGAGGGTCCGCTCGGGCGGCAGGCGCGCGCCGACCGCGAGCTCGCCGCGCAAGATGGCCGCGCGGAGCTGCGCGGCGCACGCGGTGGTAGCGCCGACGCGGCGCGGGATGGCGTGGAGCATGGTTGGCATATTGGCTCAGCCAATCTCACTGTCAAGCGCCAGAGCACAAAAAAGCGGAGAGGCCCGCGGAGCCCCGCGAGCCTCTCGACGAGCGCCGACGCGCGCCTACTTCTTCGGGGCCGGCGCGGGCTTGGCCGCGGGCTTCGGGGCCGTCTTGGGGGCGGCCTTGGGGGGCGCGAGCTGCGTGGTCATCTCCAGGTCGTTGCCGTAGGTGATCGCGCGCACGATCTTGTCGGAGCTGTCGAGCTGGACCAGGTTGAGCTCGTGGATGACGACGGGGCGGCGCGTGGGCCGAGCGCCCATGTAGACGCCCTTGTTCGTGCCCGCGTACAGCCCCTCCTCGATGACCCAGTCGCCGATGCCCCACGACGCCTCCGTGGTGGACTTCGCGTCCGGGAAGGCCACGGCGAGCATCTTGAAGTACTTCTGTACGGCGAGCTTGCCCTTGGCGGGCTTGAGCATCGTGAGGTCGTCCCAGCTCGCCTCGTCGGTGAGCATGGTGAGCCACTTCTTCTCGTCCTTCTGCTCCCAGGTCTGGTTGATGAGGGCGAGGGTCGCGACGTTGTGCTCCTCCTCCTTCGTGCCCTGCGCGGTGATGACCTGCGGCGCGCCCGTGGGGAGGGCCGGCACCGCGCGGTTCTTCTCCTTCGTGGCGCCCACCTGCGAGGCGACGACCGCCGCGTTCCAGTAGGTGTGATCTTCCTGGATGGCGCCGTCCTCGTTGAAGCGCACGACGCTCGCGCCGGCCCAGCCGACGGGCTTGCCGCTGGCCTTGATGCCCATGAACTCGCCCGAGTGCGTGGCGTTCAGCACCCACTCGGTGATGACCACCTCGCTCTTCGAGAAGACGCGCACCTCGCCCAGCTTGATGTGCGAGAACGCCGCGAAGTGCTGCGCGAGCGCCTTCTCGATGCCGGCGCGCCCCGTCGCGTCGGGCATGCCCGGCACCTTCAAGACGGCGCCCTCGGCGTAGAAGCTCGCGGCCTTCTTGGCGTCACCCGCGGCGTAGGCCTCGGCGAGGCCCTTGCCGGCGGCCTGCTGGAGCTCGGCCAGCGTCTTCTTGGGCGGCGGCAGCGGCGGATCGCTGGGCTTGGGCGGCGGGGCCGGCGGCGCGGCCGGCGGCGGCGGCGGCGGCGGCGGCAGCGGCGGGAGAGG
>DAORJJ010000957.1:0-1555 GCA_035439005.1 Polyangiaceae bacterium
CGCGGCCCAAGCAGCGGTCTATTTCCCGCCATGTCCTGGCCCAAGGACGCTCGGGAGCTTCGTCTTCGCGTCGAACTCGTGCACGTGGGGCGGGTGGTGGCACGAGAGGCACGTGTCGCCGCCCGGCTTCGGCACCGGCACGTGCACGCGCGCCGGCGCCTTCACGTGGAGCGAGCCCGGGCCGTGGCAGACCTCGCACTGCACGTTCTTCAGCGCGGCGACCGCGGTGACCGTGCTGCCGCCGGGGCGCTCGTAGCCCGTGACGTGGCACGACACGCAGTCGAGGTTGAACTCCTTGAAGCCGTCTTCCAGCGTCTTGTAGGCGCGGCTGTGGGCGGTGCCGTTCCACACCTTGCGCGCGTCCGCGTGGCACGCGGAGCAGACGTCGATACCGACGTACGAGGGCTCGTCGGCGGCGGCGGGGCGGGGAGCGCGACCGGCGAAGGCGCGCTTGTTCTCCTCGTTCACGCGCTTGTAGTAGCCGGAGAGCTTGTCGGTGATGACCTTGTCGGCGCCGAGCGAGGAGCGCACCTCGCGGAGGGCGTAGCGGTAGAAGCTGCCCTTCGCGGGCGCGGGCGCCTTGTCGAGCAGGGCCCGCTCCTCTTCGAGCTTCGCGACCTCCGCGCGGCGGGCCTCGAGGTCGGCCTTCGCGACCGAGGGGTCGGTCTCCCAGGTCGCGAGCTTCTTGCGCAGCTCGTCGATGCGCGCCGTGAGCGCCTCGCGCTTTCGCGTCGCCTCGAGCCCCGCGCCGTCGGCGAAGGTCATGCTCCCCTCGCGCACGAAGAGGTCGAGGACGCCCACGGTCTGGAGGTGGTTGCCGGTCTCCACGAGGAGCACGTCGCCGACGCGCTCGATGGGCGCCGCCTGCGTGTTCGCCTCGCCCGCGCCGCCGGGCGAGCCGACGAGGATGGCGAGGACCTTCGGGAAGGCGTCGGCGAGGCGCTTGGCCTCCCCGCGGCCGATGGAGGCGAGCAGCACGACCACCTGGGCGCCCTGCCGCTCGAGGTCGGCGAGCCCCGCGCCCACGGCCTCTTGAATGGGGCCGTCCTTCGGCTCGCTCAGCGGCTTGCCCTCGCGCGCGCGTGAGGGCGCCGACACGCCGAGCAGGCCCACCTTGACGCCGCCGATCTCCTTGACCGCCGTCGCCGTGCGAGGGCCCGCCGCGGGGGTCGCGTTCGCGAAGAGGAGCGGCGCGCCGCTCGCCTCCCGGAGCGACGCGAGGGTCTGGTCGCCGGCGGCCCACTCGTTCCGCGCCGGCGCGAACCCGGCGAGGCGCAGCGTGGAGAGCGCCTTCGCGATCGTCTCGGCCTTCGCGACGTCTTGGCTGCGCTTGTCGGCCGTCACGTCGGGGTCCATGAAGAACAGCGGGCCGGCGGTGAGCGTCGCGTAGGCCGGGGCTGAGGCCTCCTCCGCGCGCACGAGGGCGCCGAAGTGGTCCATGCCTCCGAGCTGGTCTTTCACGCAGCCGCATGGCTCGAGCGCGCCGGCCAGGTCGGACACGAGGTAGAGGCGGAGAGTGGGGAGGGTGGGGAGGGTGGGGCGCTCGTCTCGGGGG
>DAORJJ010000958.1:0-1551 GCA_035439005.1 Polyangiaceae bacterium
TGTTCGGCGAGGACGCGGTCGTCGAAGAGGACGAGCCGATCGATCCGGACGCCGAGGTGTCGAGCACGAGGCCGAAGCGCGCGCGCGACTCGGAGGCGCCCGTGTCCGTCGAGCCCACGTCGCTGGCGCGCCTCGACCCGATGGCCGCGTACCTCCGCGAGGTGCAGCGGCACCCGCTGCTCACGGTCGAGGAGACCCACGAGCTCGCCACCACCTTCCTGAAGACCCAAGACCCCGCCATCGCGGCGCGCCTCGTCACGGCGAACCTGCGCCTCGTGGTGAAGATCGCCTACGAGTACCGGCGCGCCTACAAGAACATCATGGACCTCGTGCAGGAGGGCAACATCGGCCTCATGCAGGCGGTGAAGCGGTACGATCCGTACCGCGGCGTGAAGCTCTCGTCGTACGCCGCGTGGTGGATCCGCGCCTACATCCTGCGCTTCATCCTGAACAACTGGCGCCTCGTGAAGCTCGGCACCACGCAAGCGCAGCGGAAGCTGTTCTTCAACCTGCGGAAGAAGCGCGCCGAGCTCGAGGCGATGGGCATCACGCCTTCGCACGCCGAGATCGCGACGGCGGCGGGGCGCTGATCGTCACCCGTCCCGAGATCGCGAAGAGCCTGAACGTGCCCGAGGCCGACGTCGCCGAGATGGAGGTGCGCCTCGGCTCCAACGAAAACTCCCTCGACGCGCCCGTGGGCGACGCCGACGGCCGCTCGATCTCGCGCATCGACATGATGCCCAGCGGGGGCATCGGGCCCGAAGCCATGATGGCCGACGGCGAGCTCCAGTCGCTCCTCAAGGAGAAGCTCGCGGAGTTCCGCGCGACGCTCGAGGGCAAGGACAAGGACCTGGCCATCTTCACGCTGCGGCTCGTCGCCGACGAGCCCATGACCCTCCAGGAGCTCGGCGACAAGTTCGGCATCTCGCGCGAGCGCGTGCGCCAGCTCGAGCAGCGGCTCCTGCTGCGCCTGCGCGACTTCTTGAAGGCCGAGATGGGCGACGCCACGGAGATAAGCTGAGCGCCGATCACGCGACCAGCGACCCCGGTGCGCGCCGAGGTGGCGCGCTGCTCGTGGTGTCCACGCCGATCGGCAACCTGGGCGACCTCACGCTCCGCGCCCGCGACGCGCTCGCGGCGGTGGACCACGTGGCCGCGGAGGACACGCGGCGCGCGCGGCAGCTCCTCTCTCACCTCGGCCTCGGGCAGAAGACCCTCCACCGCGTCGACGCGCACGCGAGCCCGGCCGACCTCGCCAAGATCCTCGACGTGCTCGCGTCTGGCGCCGACGTCGCGCTCACGACCGACGCCGGCACGCCCGCGGTGAGCGATCCGGGCGGCGCGCTGGTGGCGGCCGCGGTCCATGCAGGATACACGGTATCGCCCCTGCCCGGCGCGAGCGCCGTGCTCGCGGCGCTCGTCGCGAGCGGCCTCTCGGGCGAGCGCGGGTTTCGCTTCTTCGGGTTTCTGCCGCGGGAGGGCGCCGAGCGGGCCGAGGCGCTGATCAACATCGCCCACCCCTTGCTCAAGCAGGGCCTGGTGATCCTGGAT
>DAORJJ010000959.1:0-1549 GCA_035439005.1 Polyangiaceae bacterium
CGGGCCCCGCGCCGAGCCCGCCCGCCCCCGCGCCGAGGCCGGCGCCGCCCGGCCGAAGGATGAACGTCCTCGTCCTCGCCGCAGACTCGCTGCGCGCCGATCGCATCGCGCCCCTCACCACGCCGCACCTGCTCGACCTCGCCGCGCGCTCGACGCGCTTCGATAGGGCCTACGTCTCGGTGCCGCGCACGTTCTCCTCGTGGGTCACCATCCTCACGGGCCGACACGCCCACCACCACGGCGTCCGCTCCATGTTCCCGCGGTGGGAGGACCGCGCGAAGGACCTCGACGCCCTGCCCCAGCGGCTCGCGCGCGAGGGGTACGCGACCGAGGTCGTGGGGGACTACGCGGCGGACATCTTCGGCCGGGTCGACCTCGGGTTCGCCCGCGTCGACACGCCGAGCTTCGACTTCCGCCAGATGCTCCGGCAGCGGGGGCTCGAGCGTGAGACACCCCTCTTGCCGTTCCTCCACTCCCACGCCGGCCGCGCGCTGTTCCCGGTGCTGAAAGAGCTGTCGCACGCCGCCGACGCCGATCTCCTGGCCGACGACACGATCGCGGCGCTCGCCCGGCTCGGTCGCGCCCCCGGAGGCGCGCCCTTCTTCCTGACGGCGTTCTTCTCGACCGCGCATTTCCCCTACGCGGCGCCCGCCCCCTACTACGGCCGCTTCTCCGACCCGGCCTATCGCGGCCGCTACAAGTACCACAAGCCCGTCGGTCTCGGCGGCGAGGCCCCGCCGGACGAGGCGGACATCGCGCAGATCCGCGCGCTCTACGACGGGGCCGTGCTCAGCATCGACGACGCGATGGGTCGGGTCCTGCGCGCGTTGGCGGCGATGGGGCTCGCCGACACGACGATCGTCGTCGTCACGGCCGACCACGGGGAGACCCTCTACGAGAACGGCCACGGCCAGGGCCACGGCGATCACCTCTTCGGCGACGAGGGGACCCACGTGCCGCTCATCGTGCACGATCCCCGCGCGCCGAGCGGTCACCGCGCGCCCGACGTCGTGCGCGACGTCGACATCGCGCCTACCCTCTACGAGCTGACGGGCGTCGCTGCGCCGCCGAGCGTCGACGGTCGCTCGCTCGCGCCCGCGCTCGGCGGGCGCCCGCTCTCCCCAACCTTCGCGTACGCCGAGACCGAGCTCTGGTTCACCGAGGACATCCTCGCGCTCCCGCCGCGCCAACGCCTGCCGTACCCCGGAATCATGCAGATGACCGAGCTCGACTCCACCCACGGGCAGGTGGAGGTGGTCCTCCAGAAGGCCATGGGCCCGATCACGCTCGTCGCGCGCCACCGCATGGTCCGCGACGGGCGGTGGAAGCTGCTCTACATCCCCACGCGGATGGGTGTGGAATACATGTTGTTCGACACCGAGCGCGACCCGGGCGAGGTCGTCGACCTCGCGAAGAGCCAGCCCGCCGAGGTGGAGCGCCTCCGCGCGCCGCTCTGGAAGTGGATGCTCGAGGACCGCGGCATGATCGAGCGCGACGGCATGCTCGTCCCGCGGGAGGAGGCCACATGAGGCCGCGCGCCGTCGTATCC
>DAORJJ010000960.1:0-1549 GCA_035439005.1 Polyangiaceae bacterium
GGACGCGCTCGGCGCGCTGGCGGGCGGGGCGGAGTCGGCGAGCGCCAGCGAGAGCGCCCCCACGACGCCGAGCACCAGCGTGAGCGTGAAGCTGGCGAAGGCCGCCAGCGGCCTCGAGGCCTTGCGGGTCATTTCGTCACCGCCAGCGAGAGCCACGCCATGAGGCGGAAGCGATTTCCAACCACGCGGTTGATGTCATGTTCGAACTCGACGATGGCCTTGGACCGGGACGTGAAGAGGTAGCCTGCGCCGAGCACGTACTGGAAGCTGGTCGCGCTGCGATCGGGGCGGAGGGAGTCTTTCCAGTACCAGGCCCCCGCTCGCGCCGACAGGAGGTAGCGGTCGTTGAAGGTGCGGTCGACGTACGCGTCGCCGCCGCCGCGCCCGCCCGTGCCGCCGGCGTCCCCGACGGCCTTCGCCGAGACGGTGCCCTTGCCGTACCGGTACCGGCCGGAGAAGCTGCCCCCGCCATTCACGTAGAGCGGGCTCGCCGGGTAGAAATTGGGGGCCGCGAGCGGGCTCGTCTGCGCGTTGAGATCGGTCTCGCCGCGCTCCGCGGGGGGCTTCACCTCCGAGGCGGTCTGGTTCGTGAACATGCGCACGTGCCCGCCCGTGGAGAACGCGAGCGCGTCGGTGGGCTGGTACGAGGCGCGCGCGCCGAGATCGCTCGTGGGCCCGGCGACGAAGAAGTTCCAGATGCTGTCGCCGTCGAAGGTGGGGCGCACGTGATCGAAGTCGGCGCTCAGGGTGAGCTTCCTCGTGGCGTAGAGGTCGGTCGAGACGAAGGCCTGGCTCACCTTCTTGACGTAGAGGTCGTAGGCCAGGCCCGCCTTGACCCCGCCGAGGTCGGGCAGGCTGGCGTCGACCGCGTAGCCGAGGCGCTCCTGCGAGATGCGCGCGCCGCTGTACGCCGCCGGCTCTCGCAGGCCCTCCGCGAACTGGCTCAGCCCCGAATCGCCTGTATTGTACACGCGACGGTAGGTGAGCCGCGTGTGCACGTAGCTCGTGCCGGTCGACTCGATCGCGGCGCCGAACGCGGGCGCGACCGCGGAGGGCTGGTACGAAGGCCACAGGTTGTCGGCGTAGCTCGTGCGGTTCCCGCGCCAGATGCCGTCGCGCTCGAAGCGCGGCGTGGAGAGCGGGAGCCCGCCGCGCTGCTCGAGCCCGCCGTAGGCCTCGACCGCGACGAAGTAGGGCGTGGTCGCGCGCACCGTGGCGCCGTCGAACGACCACCACCCGAGCACGTCGGTCACGTACTGCCGGCCGAGCTTGAAGCCGAGCACGCCGTTGGCGAACCGCCGCCCCTCGACGTACGCGTACATGAGGTCGACCGGCCCGCGGCTGAAGCCGGGCACGAGCGTCTCGGGGCTGGCGGCGTCGGTCTGGGACGACGAGCCGCCGTAGTCGGAGTCGAAGCGGAGCCGCGCGCGGAAGACCAGCTCGGGCGCGAGCGGATCCTGCGCGCGGACCTTGTCCTTGTTGAGGAGGTCGTACGCCGACACGCCCAGCGTGGTCATGAAGCGCCGGCGCGAGAGCACCTGCTGACCGT
>DAORJJ010000961.1:0-1538 GCA_035439005.1 Polyangiaceae bacterium
CCGGCGGGCGACTGCTCCTCATGGGCCGCACCTAAGCCGCGTTCGTGCTCGCGGCCGCCGAGGGCGCCGCCTTTCGCCTCGTCGCGCTGGACGGGACCGGCAAGGTGGTCGCGCGCTCACGGCCCGTCGCGCTCGACGAGAGCGTGGCCGGGGCCAAGCCCGCCGAGCTCGGGCTGCCGTGGGCCGCGCCCTCCGGACCGAAGAAGCTCCTGCTCACGTGCGAGAAGCACCACCTGTGCGAGGCCGCGCTCCAGGGCGCCGAGCTCACCCTGCGCGACACAGGCGTGGGCGCGGCCCAAGGGCTGAGCGTCAAGGGCGGCGATCTTTGGATCGAGCAGAAGGGCCAGATGTGCGTGCGGTGGCGCGACGGCCAGGCGCGCCCAGGCCCCGCGGTGCGTTGCCCCGGCGGGCGAGAGGACGCGTTCGACGGAGGGCTACCGGTCGACGGAGCGCTGGCGTCGGGCGTCGAGGGGGACGCGCAGCGCTGCCGAGTGCGTCACGAGATCGCGCTCCCCGAGCTCCACGAGAAGGACGACGCGCTGCGCGGCGGCGCGGCCCTCGTCGTAACCGAAGAGCCCACCCTGAGAGACGATTTGCTCTCGGTCGAGGTCGTCACGCGGGCCGACCGGCTCGCGATCGCCTGGGCACGCGCGGGCTCGACCGTGGTGCGCCGTGACGTAGGGGTGGCGCTGCCCGCGGGCAGCGTGGAGGTCACTCCAGCGCAGCTCGAGGGTCGGCCCGCGTGGCGCGTGCGCGTGCGCGCGCCCCACCCGGTCCACCCCTCGCGCCACTGCGAGCAGGGGCGCTGGGTGCTCCGCGCGAGCTACGGACCGGCTGAGCAGCCCAGCGGCGATGACGCCTGGGTGAACCGGTACCAGGAGTTCGGCCACTGCGAGTGACGGCGAGGCGCTCGCCTCCTAGTCCGCGTCGAGCGCGAGGATCAGATGTCGAACGTGAAGGTCTTCTTGTCGGTCGTGGAGCCCGGCAAGAGCTCAATTTTCGCGCTGAACACCTGCCCGCCCACGCGGGCGCCGAGCCGCACCTTCACCGGGGTCTCGGCGTTGTTGAGATCGGTGAGCTTCACCTCGAGCGTGTACCTGCCGCGCGGCGGATCGCCCGACTCGAGGAAGATGTTCTCGATGTTCTGGCCATGGCACCCGGACTCGCCGGGGCAGTCGCGATCGAGGCGCAGGCCGGAGCGCGACGAGCGGTTGCCCTGATAGACCTTCATGCCCTTGGGCTCGGTCACGATGAGGTCTATGTCGGCGGGGCTGTCGCCCCACGCGAGCGTGAACTGGAGGAGCCCCGTGCCGATGCCGCAGCCCTCGTCGATGACGCCGTTGCAGTTGTCGTCGACGGCGTCGAAGCAGCGCTCGGTGCCCGAGGCCACGCAGGCCGACTCGAGGGCGATGCCCTCCTTCGACGACAGGTGAGTGGCCACGACGGCCGCGCCCGGGGTGGGCTCGACCGCCACCGGGGCGGCGCCGCACGCGGCGACCGCGACCGCCGCGAGCGCGACCGCCGCGAGCGCCCGCGGC
>DAORJJ010000962.1:0-1535 GCA_035439005.1 Polyangiaceae bacterium
CTCGCCGCGCTCGCCGCGCTCGCGGCCTGCGAGCCGCCGTCCACCCCGCGCGTCCCCGCGAGCGCGCCCCCCGTGAAGTCGCCGCCGGCCACGACCGCGAAGCCGCCGGCCGCCGCGGCCGACCCGCTCGGACCGAAGCCCGAGCCCGCCTCGCCGTCGCCGTACGTCCCCGAGGCGCCGCGGGTGCGCACGCTGAAGAGCGGGCTCACGCTGTGGGTGCTCGAGCGACACACGGTGCCGCTCGTGTCGATGACGCTCGTCGTCCCGGGGGGCTCGGCGCGCGATCCGCGAGGCAAGCACGGGCTCGCCGCCATCACGGCCAACATGCTCGACGAGGGCGCCGGGCGCCGCGGCGCGCTGGAGCTGGCGCGCCACTTCGAGTCGCTCGGCGCGGAGGTGGGCACGGGCGCGCTCGCCGACTACGCGTTCGCGCAGCTCACCGTGCTGAAGCGGAATCTGCGCGCGGTCTTCCCAGCGTACGTCGACGTGTTCGCGAAGCCGAGGCTCCTCCCGGCCGACTTCGCGCGCGTCCGCGAGCTCTGGCTGAACGAGCTCAAGGCGCGCCGCGCGGAGCCCGAGGACGTCGCGCGGGTCGCGGGCCTCGCGCTCCACTACGGGCTCGATCACCCGTACGGGCACCCGCCCGAGGGCACCCTGCGGGGCGCCGCGGCCATCACCGCGCGCGACGTCACGGCCGAATACACGCGCGCGTACCGCGCCGACGCCGCGACGCTCGTCATCGTCGGCGACGTGACCGACGCCGACCTCGCGGAGCTCGAGCCCGAGCTCGCCCGGTTCGCCCCCGGCAAGGGGGCGCTCTCGCGCGAGGTGCCCCCCGCGCCGGTCGAGGCGCGGAGACGCGTCGTGGTGGTCGATCGACCCGGCGCTCCGCAGAGCGTGGTGTCGCTGCTGCTCCCGTCGGTCTCGGCGGACCACGAGGACGCGCCCCTCTTGTCGCGCGCCAACATCGCGCTCGGCGGGTCGTTCACTTCGCGGCTCAACCAAGACCTCCGTGAGGAGCGCGGAATCACCTACGGGGCGAGCTCGCGCCTCTCGTTCACACGAGGCGCTGGCGCCTTCGTGGCGCACGCCGCGGTGCAGACCGACAAGACCCAGGAGGCCGTCGCTGCGCTGATGGCCGACGTCGTGGCCTACGCGCACGACGGGCCCACGGCCGCCGAGACCGAGAAGACCCGGCTCGTCGCGCGGGCCGACCTCGTCGAGGCGTTCGAAGGCGTGTCCGCGGCGTCCGCGCGGCTGGCCCGCCTCGCGGGGGTGGGCCTGCCTCCGGATCACGACGCGCGCACCGCGCCCCGCCGCGACGGGGCGACCCGCGCGGAGCTCGCCGCGACGACGCGCCGGTGGCTCGATCCGGCGCGCGGGGCCGTGCTCGTCGTCGGGCCGAAGGCGACGGTGCTGAAGGCGCTCGAGCCGCTGAAGCTCGGCCCGGTCGAGACCCTCACGATCGAGTAGCGGCGTGCAGTGCGGGGCAGTGCGGGGCAGTGCGGGGCAGTGCGGGGGGGGTGGGCGAAGAG
>DAORJJ010000963.1:0-1523 GCA_035439005.1 Polyangiaceae bacterium
GACGGAGAGGGACGAGCCCGCCCCGAGGCTCACCCGGAAGGCGCCGAGCGAGACGTCGCGCGGCGTGAACGGCTGGAGCGCGAGCTTCGGGTCGATACGGCACGACGGCGCGGCCTCGCCTGGGCTTGCGCGACCCGCGCCGCCCGCGCCGCCCGTCGTCGCCTCCTCGAGAGACGTGGTCCCGTCGTCGTCCGCGCCGGCGCTGCAGGCGAGGAGGGCCGTCACGAGGGCCGCGAGCCCGAGGGTGGGGAGCGAACGTGTCGTCATGACCGCCCCTACGCACGGCGCGTGCCACGCGCGATCTCCCAGAAACCCGCCAAGACACGCGAGCGCGAGGCGCGCGCGAGGCGTCTCCACCCCACCCGAGGAACGATTTGGTCCGCGCGGCTCCTCTCTCCGCTCTCCCCCTCGGGCGCTGTCGCTCCTAACGATCGAGGAGCTCGCGAACACGACGCCGGCGAACGTCGGCACGTCCTCCTGGCGCTCGCGCTCGCGGTGACGCGCGTCTCCGGGCGCAAGGCGTGGCTTCCACGCTGGGATGTGGGCCCGCGGGGGTCAGGTGAAGAGGCTCGGCTTGGGGACGAGAACTACCCCGCATACCCCTTTCCGCCGATCCATACTCCGAGGTCCGCGATCGAGATCCAGTACGTGCGTGGGACACCGTTCCAGGCAGCGCCACCCCCCTTCCCCTCGGCCGCCGGGTCGGCGATCTGAACCTTGTCGCCCGCGTCGTCAAAGCCTACGACCGTGACGTAGTGATAGATCGTGCCGCCCGGGTAGCCCGGGGGACGCCAGCCACTCACCACGTTGGCGACGATAGGAAAGCCCGCGCCGATCCGCGTGAGGACATCCCTCTTCAAGAGGTCCTGCTGCGCAGGCGTCGGGGGATCGTCGACAGGCCGCGCACGGTAGGTGGCCGCGGCGCTCGGCGCGAGTAGCCGATTCAGCACTCCAGCGACGAGCCCGACGTGGTCGGTGCCGTTCTCCGTCGTCCCCATCATGGCGGCGAGCGCGGTCTGGCTCGGTGGGTCGGGGAGTCGTGTCCCGAGCGCCATGCGGGTCGAGGCGGGCCCGCACCAGTAGTAGGTCTCTTGCCCGAACCAGCGCACGTTCAGCACCACCTTCGACGGGGACGCGGCGGGTGGCGCTCCGCTCGACGGCTCGGGAGTGGCCGCGGGTGGAGGCGCCGGAGGCGAGGGCGCCCCCTCCCCACTCCGCCCTGTCGAGGCGTCCGGGCCGGGGATGGGCACGCCGGGGCCCTGCGCCCCGCGCTCTGCGGGCGCGCCGGTCGGGCCACGCTCGGCGGACGTGTCCACGCCTCCGCAGGCGGTGAGGAGCAGGGCGGCGGACGTCGCCAGGAGGGTCATTCTTCTGTACATGGGGGCGCTCGGGTAACTCGGGGAGGTACGGATCGGGCGCGAGAGGAGGCCTGGCCTCTCCTCCTCTCGTCGACCCTGGGTGAGGAGCTGAGCTAGCAGCCTGTTGATTTACGGACCGAGGCCCGTCGTCGTCCGCGCCCGGCC
>DAORJJ010000964.1:0-1516 GCA_035439005.1 Polyangiaceae bacterium
GACCGCGCGTGCACGTACCCGACCTTTGAAAGGAACCACGTTTCCAGGGGACTAGGTGAGCGGGCACCGGAGGAGCGCAACGCGCGCAACGCAGCAGGTGCACGCGTGACGGGACTTTTGACAGGAATCACCGATCCAGGGGACTACTACGGTTGCCGTGCCCGTCCGAGGACCCGAAGGCGGTTCGCCCCGCCATCGGGGAAGGTCTCGAGGCGTACGTGGGTGAGGACGCCGGCCGCTGCGAGCTGTGGACCCTCCACGCGAAGCACGCTCCCCGCCAGCGCCTTGACGGGCGTGCGCGGGACGAGCTCGCGCCACTCCGCGTCCGCGGGGGGCTCGCCGCCCTCTTCGGCGTGGGCGCCCAGGATGCGCAGCGCGACCGGGTTGTTCAGCACGAAATAGGTAAAGTCGACCTCGACCCGCTCGATGGTTCCGGCGCGCCCCAACGCCACGACCACGTAGTCGAGGTGCCCCTCGCCTCGGCTTCGGCTCGTCTCCCATCCGTCGCCCATGCTCGTTGGCGACGCCTCCGCGATGAGCTGTTGGCTGTGCCCATACCGGTTGTTGCTCGTCGCGACGACGCGGCCGCCCATGGCTTCGCAGGCGAGGTCAACTTGGCTGTGGGCCTCGGTCGATCGCCAGCGGGCCGCGATGTCTTCCGCGCTCGGCGCGTGGTGTGGGGTATCTCCGCCGCGCGGGATCGGCGCCTCGTGGCGAACACGACGCGCGTTCGCGTCGCCGGGATCCGTCTCCCGAGGCGCGCGCTCCGCGTAGCATCGGAGCCGCGCGATGCCGCCGTCTGGGTGGTTCTCCAGCATCACGTGCGTGAAGCTCGAGGTGGGCGTGCGGCGAAGGACACGAAAGACATTGTGCGCGTGGCCGTCGAGGGGGGTTGGCGCGAGGAGCTCGACCCAGCGTGGGTCCTCGCGCGACGGCGCCTCCCCGGGCGTCCCTTGCAGCGCATACAGCGCGCCGCGCTCGGCGTGGTTTCCGTCATGCCAGTGGGTGTCGATGTCGACCGTGGTGATCGCTCCGGGCGTGCCGAGCTCGAGGATCACCCAGTCGGGCGGGCCTGGCGGCGAGGGGTTGTGCCGGCGGGTCTCCCACGAGTCGAACTCCTGGCCTTTCCCCGGGATGAACACGCCGAAACGGAACTCTGGCGATCGCGTGGAGAGCAGGTTCTCGGCGGGCGCGAAGCCCTCTTCCGAGCAAGCCACGATGCGGCCTCCAGGGACGCGGTCAACCGTCTTGTCAATCGTGTCGGACATGAAGAAGTGCCTCCAGTGGCGCTTCGGGCCGCGCCGATCGAAGCGGTCAGGCCGCAGGCCCCGTCATAAGACTTCCGGGAACGAGAGCGCAAGGACCTCGCAGGGGTGGGCTGCCGTGACCTGCGACGTTGCGAGTGGGGCCTCAGGTCTTGGGAGCTTGCCTAGCAGCCTGTTGATTTACGGACCGAGGCCGGTCGTCGTCCGCGCCCGGCCCGCCGAGGCGCGATCCGAGGAGCGCGCGGAGCGTT
>DAORJJ010000965.1:0-1507 GCA_035439005.1 Polyangiaceae bacterium
ATACATGGCGGACGCTCGGCGCCGCGGACAGGCGGGCCACGCCGCGCTCCGGCCCGGCGCCCGCCCGCCGACCGCCGCCTGCCCTGCCGACCGCCCCTCCGCCGCGCCATGCCTCCCCTCCCCCGCGCCCTGCTCCTCGACGATCCGCGCTTCGACCTGCACGCGCCCCCCGGTCACCATCCCGAGCGCCCCGAGCGGCTCGTCGCCGCGCGCGCCGCGGTGTCGGGGGCGGCGGTCACCTTCGAGCGCGTGCCCGCGCGCGAGGCGACGGACGAGGAGCTCGGTCGAGTGCATGACGCCGCCTTCCTCGAGCACCTCGAGCGGGCCCGCGGCGCGCGCGCGCACCTCGACGCGGACACGTACCTCGCGCGCGACAGCGTGAGCGTGGCCCGGCTCGCGGCCGGGGGGCTCGTCGACGTCGTGGAGCAGGTCCTCTCCGGGCCGGTGCGGCAGGCGCTGTCGATCGCGCGGCCGCCCGGGCACCACGCGCGCCCGGGCAAGGCGATGGGCTTCTGCATCTTCAACAGCGTCGCGGTGGCGGCCGCGCACGCGCGCGCGCGGGGCGTCGCGCGCGTCGCGATCGTCGATTTCGACGTTCACCACGGCAACGGCACCCAGGAGATGTTCTACGACGATCCCTCGGTGCTCTACGTCTCGACGCACCAGTCGCCCCTCTACCCTGGCACGGGGCACGCGAGCGAGCGCGGGGACGGCGAGGGGGTGGGCGCCACGCTGAACGTCCCGCTCGGCGCCGGGGGCGGCGACGACGTCTACCGCGGGGCGTTCGAGCGGGTGGTGCTGCCGGCGCTCGAGGAGTTCGCGCCGGAGCTCGTGCTCGTCAGCGCCGGGTTCGACGCGGCCCTGCGCGACCCCCTCTCCGACATGCGCCTCGACAGCGCCGCCTTTGGGTGGCTGACACGCGCGCTCCGCCGCGTGGCGGACGCGAGCGCGGAGGGGCGCACCGTCGTCGCCCTCGAGGGCGGCTACGACCTCGTGGCCCTCGAGACCGGGCTCTCCGCGGCCATTCTGGGGCTCACGGGCCAGGCCGAGGAGATCGCCCGGGACGTCGATCACCCGGACGTCGTCCGCGCGGCGGCGGCGGCGCGGGAGAGCTTCCGCCGCGTGACCTGAGGTCGCGCGCGGCGCCCGCATCATCCATTGCGACAGAGGGCCAAACGTCGAATACACTTCCATGACGATGCACCTCCCGCGCCTCCGTGCATGGCTCTCCGACGATCGCGCGGCGGCTCGACTCCTCGAGACCGCGATCCGGCACGAGCAGCGCGTCGTGCCGCTGGTCGCGCCACCGCGACAGCCGGGCCCGCACGTGCTGGAGGTGCCCCACGGGCACGGGCAGGTCGTGTGCGTGCTGGCGGAGCCGGTTGGGCTCGGCAGACCTGACGGCGTCCCGATGGAGCTGCGGCCCCTCGACCCCGTGCAGATGCCCGACCTGTTCGCGCTCGTCGAGCGCCTCGACAACCCGAACGCGGGCGCCCCGGCGGCGCCT